>CAZPTI010000427.1:0-3408 GCA_964588925.1 uncultured Anaerolineales bacterium
AGCGAACACGAGTACACCTGCTCCTACTACCAGACCGACATCTACGGCATCCAGCCCGACGGGACAGGGTGCCGCCGGATCACCAACGCCCCGGCCTGCGCCGCGCTGTCCGCCCTGCCGAAGGGTACGGTGACGGTCAACGCCACCAGCTATACAGGGTCGCCTAACACCTGGGTTTACGTTGCGGGCGCGCCCGGCATCCAGCAGGTCGTCAACGGCGTGATGACGTTCAACAACGTTGCGGACTTCGGCGCGGGCATCGGACAGCCCGCCATCGGCCTCTACGTGGGGATCTACGGGGAGGAGCGCACGATGCAGACCGGGACACCCGCCGACGTCCAGCCGGGTCAGACCGTACCCGGCGGCGGGGTCAGCATTTACAACGGCTCCGGCCTGGTGGGGTTTGGCGCAGGCGAGGTGTCGTGGAAGGCCGACGGCTCCGCATTAGCATACGCCCTGCGCACACGGGCCGAGCTGCGCCAACTGTCCGCAACTCCGCCCTACGGCGCAGTGGGCGACCTGCTGCCGATCTACCCGAACACCGTCGTCTCGCTGGTCGCAATGGGGCCGGCCAGCAAATCGACCCAGTATCTCTACGTTACGGGCTACACCTCCCCGGACGAAGCCCTGGAGGGCATCTACCTGAACACCGTGGGCGACCCTTCCGGCGGCGAGATGCTGGTGGACATCGACGGCTACTATAACGCCGAGGAGGTGTGGGACGTCGAGTGGCTGCCCGACGGGTCGGGTTTCCTCTTCACCAAGTTCTACTCCTACCTGGGCTTCTACAGCAACATCTACCGCTACGACTTTGCGACCGGCGACATCACGCAGTTAACCGATCTTGAGGTTGATCGCGACTATGCGCGCGGGATGAGCATCTCGCCGGACGGCCAGTCGGTCGTCTTCGAGCGCACCGACCAGCTCGACACGGCGGGCAGCCTGTGGATTCTGGACCTGAACACGCTGGCCGTTCGCAAGCTCGTCGACGATGCCGCCCGCCCGGCATGGGGGCCGAGCCAATCCGCTGCCGTCGCCCCGACCGTGAGCATCAGCCTGAGCGGCAAGAACGTCACGCTCATCTGGACGGACAACCCCGCCAACACCGGCGGCTACAAAGTCCGCTACAGCGAGAAGCCCTACTTCCAGCCGGGCGACACAGGCGTGACGACCGTCAGTTTGCCCCAGGGCAGCGCGAGTTGGACGCACACGAACGGGGCAGGCGATCCGGCGCACAACTACTACTATCTCGTGCAGGGCGCAACGGCCGGGGGCAGTCTGTCAGCGCCAGGCAACCGGACGGGCGGCTTCAACTACGGCCTCACGCGCGGGACCGGTTGACCCCGATAATCGACCTTTTCAAGCAGGAGTCCGTCCGCTTAGCCTTGACGGATTCCTGCGCCGCGTCCTGCTATTTGTGATTAGACGTGCTATAATCGCCCCTTATGACCACCCTACTCGCCGAGCAGATGCTCGTCCTGTTCGCCATCCTCGCCCTCGGTTCGTGGCTGGGCAGCCTCTCCATCCGGGGCGTGTCGCTGGGCACCGCCGCCGTCTTCTTCGTCGGCCTCGCGTTCGGCCACTTCGGCCTGACCGTGCCCCGTCCCATCATGGACCTCGGCCTGCTGCTCTTCGTCTACGCGATTGGACTCCAGGCCGGCCCCCGCTTCTTCCGCACCTTCCGCCGCCAGGGGCGCGAATTCGTCGTCGTCGGCGCGTTCGCCCTGCTCGCTGCCGGCATCGTCACCGTGGTCATGGCGCAGTTGCTCGACCTGCCCTATGCGCTTGCCGCCGGCATGTTCACCGGCGCGCTCACCAACACCCCCTCCCTCGCCAGCGTCATCGACGCCGTGGGCCGCACCGATCCCGCCCAGGCCGCCACCGTCTCCGTCGGCTACGGCATCGCCTACCCCTTCTCCATCGTCGGCGTCGCGCTTCTCGTCCAGTTCCTCCCCCGGCTGCTGCGGCGCGACGTGAAGCAGGCCGAGCAGGCGTGGCGCGAGGGGCAGTCGGGCGAGCGCAGCAGCCTCAGCAAGAAGCAGTTTCGCGTCGTCAACGTCAACCTCGAAGGCAAGCGCCTCGGCGAGCTCGACACCCACCGCCTCAGCCAGGTCAACATCTCGCGCGTCCAGCACGACGGCGTGGTCGTCACCGGCACCCCCGACGTGACCCTCCACGTGGGCGACATCATCCTGGCGGTCGGCTCGGAGGAGGAGCTGCGCAAGCTGCAACTGCTGGTGGGCGAAGAGGTGACGGTCGAGATGCCGGCCAACGCGCACACGGTCAGCCGGGAGATGGTGGTCACAGAGGAAAAGGTGGCGGGCAAGCGGCTGATGGACCTGCACGTCTGGGATCGCTACGCCGTCATCATCACGCGCATCCGGCGGGCGGGCATCGAGCTCACCCCCGTCGGCACGAGCACGCTGGAGCTGGGCGACACGCTGCGCGTCGTGGGCGACGATGCGGCCCTCGACGAGTTCTCGCGCCTGGTCGGCGGCAACACGCGCAAGATCGACGAGACCAGCATGGTGCCCTTCCTCATCGGCATCCTGCTCGGCATCCTCGTCGGCCTCATCCCCATCCCGCTCCCCAACGGCCTGTCGATCAAGCTCGGCGCAGCGGGCGGCGCGCTCTTCGTCAGCCTCCTGCTCGGCCACTTCGGGCGCATCGGGCCGTTCCCCGTCTACGTGCCGGCCGCCGCGCGCAACATCTCGCGCGAGCTCGGCCTGATGCTCTTCCTCGGCGGGGCCGGGGCCAATGCGGGGACGCAACTCGTCAAGGTGGTGCAGGAGCAGGGCGGCGGAGTCTTCCTGGCCGGGGCAGCCATCACCATCACGGCCGCCCTTGTGACCATCCTCATCACGCACGTCATCTACAAGATGAACCTGCTGTCGGTGATGGGCCTCACCAGCGGCGTGCTGACCAATCCGCCCGCGCTCGCCGCCGCCCAGAACCACACCGAAACCGACGTCCCCGCCGTCACCTACGCCAGCGCGTACCCGGTCGTCCTCATCTTCAAGATTCTGCTGGCGCAGGTGTTGGTCCAGGTGCTGCGGCTGTTGTAGGAACTCCGCCGGTCCTAATGATCGAACTCCTTCACCAGCGGGTCGCAGATCAGCTCATTCGCCACCTTCTTGTGCGCGTCCGGGTTGCCCGCCACGCTCCACAGCAGCACGATGCAATCCTTGCCCTTCGTCCGGCCCTCCTCGCGCACCGTCAGCCCCATGTCGGTGAACTTCTTCCGCAACCGTTCCGGCTCGCCGTCGTCCAGCGCCGTGGTAATCTTGTACATCTTGAGCGCGTTCGCCCGCTGCAAAATGCGCTCAAAGTGCGGCAGCACGCCCAGCACAAAGATCACCAGCAGCGCAGCGATCAGCGTGAACAAGACATAACCCACGCCCATCCCGA
>CAZPTI010000428.1:0-3403 GCA_964588925.1 uncultured Anaerolineales bacterium
GTCTGCGAGGCGAGCATGGCCTGCACCAGTGACCTGATCGGCAGGAGGATGATCGCCGCGCCGAGGACGATGAAGGCTGTGTACAGGCTGAAGAAGATCGGCGCCTCGCGCCAGCCACGGTCGACCCCCTTCTCCCACCCGAACGCCTCGCATGTGACGTAAGCCGTGCTCAGGGGCAGGATCGCCGCGGAGAACACCGACGCGTTCAGCAGGCCGAGCGCGAAGAGGATCGACGCATACGGCCCTGCCAGCGGCCGGAGCGCCAGCGCCGCGTCGCCCGCAGTCGTGATGTTGATCCCTTCTTTGTAGAGCGTCGCCGCGCAGGCGATCATGATGAACGCCGCGACCACCACCGCGAAGATCGAGCCGACCACCACGTCGATCCGTTCATACGCGAAGTCCGTGACCTTCAGCCCCTTGTCCACGATGCTCGACTGCTGGTAGAACTGCATCCACGGCGCGATGGTTGTGCCGATAATGGTCACGAAGATAGTCACATAGCCCGCCTCGAACCGGAAAGACGGGCTGACCGTCGCGCGGGCGATCTCCCCCCAGTCGGGCCGGGCGAGGATGCCGGAGATGATGTAGGAGAGGTAAAGCGCGCTGGCGAGCAGAAAGACGCGCTCGACCACCTTGTAGTTAGCCCTGACGATCAGCAACCAGACCAAAATGGCCGCGATGGGCACGGAGATGTACTTGCTAACGCCGAAAATCTCCATGCTTGCTGCCACGCCCGCAAACTCGCTGACCGTGTTCGCCAGGTTCGCGAAGAGGAGAATGCCCAGCACTAAAGCGGTCAGCCTGACGCCAAGCGACTCGCGAATCAGGTCGGCCAGCCCTTTGCCCGTGACCACGCCGAGCCGCGCGCTCATCTCCTGCACCACGATCAGGGCCAGCGCGACGAGCGGCATCATCCACAGGAGGCCGTAGCCATAGTGCGCGCCCGCAACGGAGTAGGTCGTGATGCCGCCCGCGTCATTATCGACGTTGGCGGTGATAATGCCGGGGCCGAGGACGGCGAGCAGCAGCATGAGGCGGATGCGCAGGGGGCGCAGGCGCTGTCCGAGGGTCATCGCGCGCCTCCTACCGATACATACGCGGCAGCCGCTTCTTCCACGCCGTGGGGATCAGCTTGTCCAGCGCATCGTCCGCGGTGACGATGCCGTGCATCACGCCTTCTTCGTCCACCACCGGCACGGCCAGCAGATTGTACTTCGCGACGATCTCCGCGACCTCTTCCTGGCTGGCAGTGGGATGCACCGCGACAAAGCGGGCGTGCATAAAATCATTCACCGGCGTATGCGGTTTCGCGAGCACGAGGTCTTGCAGCGAGAAGACGCCCGCAAGCCGTCCATTCGGCTCGGTCACATAAACGTAGAAAATGGTCTCCGCGTCCTCCGCGTGCTCGCGCAGGTAAGCAAGCGCCTGGTCCGCCGAAAGCCCCGCGGGCACGGCAATGTACTCCGTGGTCATGATGCCGCCAGCCGAGTCCTCGTCGTACGCCAGCAGCTTGCGGACGTCCTTGGCCTCGTCGACCTCCATCAGGTTGAGGAGTTCCTGGCTGCGCTCTTCTGGCAGTTCGGCCAGCAGGTCCGCGGCCTCGTCCGGGGCCATCTCCTCCAGCAGGTCGGCCACCTTCTCGTCCGACAAGTCCTGCACCAGGCTCGCCTGGAACTCCGGCTCGACCTCTTCAAGCGTGTCCGCGGCCGTCTCCAGGTCGAGGGTGTCGAGGAACGCGCTGCTCTCCGCGCGGCTCAGGTCGCTGATGATCTCGGCCAGGTCGGCGGGGTGCAGCTCGGCGATCTTCTCCCCCGGCACTTTCAACCGCAGCGGCTCGTTGCCGGGGATCAACTCAACCGAATCCCACGGGATCATGCCGCCCGCGCCGCCCTTGCTCAGCCGCCCGGCCACCTTTTCCGTCGCGCCCCCCAGCCCCAGCCGCCGCATCAGCCCCAGCCCGCCCACGTCCACGTTCGCCACGTAAAAATTGCCGTTCACCCATGCGAGGTCGATGTCGTTCACACGCACGACCCGCATGCCGTTCGTGTCGATGATTTGCTTATCGAGGATGTCGCGCGCCAGGAACAGGTCGCCCTCGGCCAGCCTGTGCTGCCGCAGGTTCGCCTTGCGCACCTTGAGCGGGATCGCGGGCGCAATCAGCACGGCCACATCCGTGATGGGGACCAGTAGCGGTTCTTTGGCGCGGCCTTTAACCGCAAGCGCGACGACAACCGGGTGCGTCTGCCCCGCAGTGGTGACGACGAGGTCGTCGAGGCGTCCGACGCGTTCGCCGTCCAGATCGGTGACGGTCTTGCCGATGAGCTGGCTCATGTAGGTCATTGTGACGCTCCTACAGACCGCGTATATCTATGCGCGAGTGGGGTGAGCGTGATGATACACCAACGGTCGCGCCATGACAATGACGCACCGCTCCTTTTCGCGCGCAGCTTGCGCGGGGTTTTCGCGATTTGACAACCCTGCGTAACTTCTGCTATAGTCCCGCCCACAACTGAATAGGCATGGATATCTCATCCAGAGAGGCGGAGGGACCGGCCCGACGATGCCTCGACAACCCGGCGGCTTGCGGCAGTGTTCGCTCGTGAGCGTTAGGGTGCCAATTCCGGCAGAAGGATCAGCGTACGCTGATCGAGGATCTGGAAGATGAGAGGAGGTTATGCGAATGCCGCTTCCCTCATCCCCTGCGTGGGGATGCGTTATTTAAGCGGCTGAAGCGTAAACGGCTATTGCGCCGTAAACCGACGCCCTCTCACGTCAGACCGTGAGAGGGCTTTTTGTTTCGCCAGCAACGAACACCCAACGAACGAGAGGAAGCTGTACCATGACTACGGATCGCCAGTTCGGTTTCAACACCCGCCAACTTCACGCCGGCCAGCAGCCCGACCCTGCGACGGGCAGCCGCGCGGTGCCGATATACCAGACCACGAGCTACCAGTTCAAGAACACGCAGCACGCCGCCAACCTGTTCGCCCTGCAGGAGTTCGGGAACATCTACACGCGCATCATGAACCCGACGACCGACGTGCTCGAACAGCGGCTGGCCTCCCTCGAAGGCGGTGTCGGCGCGCTGGCAACCTCCAGCGGGCACGCCGCGCAGGCGCAGGCCATCCTGACCCTCTGCGGCGCGGGCGACCACATCGTCACGAGCAGCCGTCTCTACGGCGGCACGTACAACCAGTTCGCCTACTCCTTCCCGCGCATCGGCATCGACGTCACCTTCGTCGACCCGACCGACATCGCCGGTTTCGAGAAGGCCATCCGCCCGAACACCAAGATCCTCTACGGTGAAACGCTCGGCAACCCCGACATCAGCGTCTTCCCGTTCGAGGAAGTCTCGGCGCTCGGCAAGCAGTACGGCATCCCGCTCGTCATCGACAACACCTTT
>CAZPTI010000429.1:0-3387 GCA_964588925.1 uncultured Anaerolineales bacterium
CCGCCGCGCAAAATCCATCGGCAGCATGACGTTTTGCAGCAGGTTCAGGCTTGGCAGCAGTTGGAAGAACTGGAACACGATGCCCACGTCCGTGTTGCGCCATGCGGCGAGCTGGTTTTCGTTCATCTTGTGGATCGCGCGGCCGTTGACGATCACCTGCCCTTGCGTCGGATGGTCGATCCCGGTAATCATGTTCAGCAGGGTCGACTTGCCATTGCCCGACGGCCCGACGATAGCGAGGAACTCCCCACGCTCGACGGTCAACGAGACGCCGCGCAGCACCGTGATCTCCGTGTCTCCACTTGGGAAGGTCTTGAAGACGTGGCGCACGTCGATGATGGGTTCCGTCTGCTCGATCATGTGCCTGCGCCCCCAAAGAACTCGCCGTGATAACCGAACAGGATGGGGTGCGGCGCCGGCGCGC
The DNA here is from genome assembly GCA_964588925.1 of uncultured Anaerolineales bacterium. Classification (GTDB taxonomy): domain Bacteria; phylum Chloroflexota; class Anaerolineae; order CG2-30-64-16; family CG2-30-64-16; genus JALOOB01. Next base: position 425 of record CAZPTI010000429.1, read on the forward strand.
GCCCCATTTCTGCGAGTGACCCTGCATCCAGCACGAGCAGGTAGGACGTGCCCTCGTTCGCATCGAGCACGACCGATAACAGCACGCCATCATCCTCGCGCGTCCGGCCCGGCCGCCCCACAAACACCGGCTCGCCCGGATAGTGGCCGGGGCAGTACCAGGTCCACGCCTTGCCGGAGCGAATGTCCATCTTGACGATCTGGTTGTAAAAGCCGTTCGGGTTGCTCTTGTTGATGCTGGACGCGTACACGTAGCGGTAGGCGCCGTTCATCAGGTAGCGTTCGGAGTCGAAGCGCGCCAGCTCCGCGCACTCGTCCGACAGTGTCTCGTATTTCAGGTGGCCGCTCCGCTTTGCCCTGAGCGGGATGCGGTAGCGGCGCAGATGGCCGAACGGCAGCGCGCTCGTCGAGTTGGCAAGCCGGTCCAGAAAGAACGCGTCGATAATCTGGTTATCCTCGTACGCGTCGATGTCGAGCACGATGTCGTCGCCTTCCTCCCACGCGTTGACGTGATGGAACGCGAAGAAAGGGTCCGCATCCCACCGGCCCACCAGCTCGCCCGTGTGCCGGTCGAGCACGTAGAACGGCGTGCCGCGCTTTGGCTCCCACGTGAAGTTCTCGATGTAAGGGCGCAGCCACAGCAGCAGCGCCATCGGCTGCACGCGCAGCGGGAACTCGGTGAAGATGGCGTACCGTCTGGTCATGCCGAAGCTGTGCATGTAGGCGGGTTTGGTCGAAGGCGCCTGCCCGACCATCGTCCGCCCGCCGCCGGCATCCACGCGATATAACCGGTAATGACTGACCGCATGATAGCGCGTGACGAGGTTATAAGTGTTGTTCTCTTCGGGGTCGAAGATCGGGTGAACCGTTGTCATCTGCCCGGTCAGCGGTTCGTCCTCGTAGGTGAAGACGCCCGCGGTCTTCAGCGTGTCGAGATCAAACTCCACCTGAATGGGTGTCTCGGCCAGCGCGAGATACTTCTCGGCAACCTTCGCGATGCTCACCTTCGCGTTGTCGCTGACGGTGGGCGAGAAGACGGACTGAATGCGGCTGAACAGGGAGCGACAGGGGTCCGTGGCAAACTCCGCATATGTGATGCGCCCGCGTTCTATCGCGGAACGATACGACTGAGTCTGCAAAAACTTGTTTGCGTATGACACCTGCCCGCCACGGAACGAGAACTTGTGCAGCATCGACAGGCCGTCGAACCAGTGCCGGTATCGTTCGCTCCCCACGTCGAACGTGCCCGGCCCGTTCCGCACCAGCGTCCCTTCCAACCACTCCGGCACGCGCCCCATCACCGGCAGCCGGTCTATCGCTAACTCTTGCGTTCGGCCCAGGAAACCCAGTTCAAATACGCTGCTCATCGACCTATCCACACATCATGCCGTGATCGGTTTCAGTTCGCGCGCGGCTTCCCGCACCGGCGCTGGATCAATCAGCTCGGCCGCGATCTTGCCCGATGCCAGCACTGCCGGGACGCCTGCGCCAGGATGTGTCCCCGCGCCGACGAAATACAGATTGTCGAACTCCTCCGATCGGTTGTGCGGGCGGAACCAGGCCAGTTGCAGCAGGCTCGGCCGCACGGAGAACGCCGCGCCCTTGTAGCTGTTGAGTGTATCGCGGAAGTGCAGCGGGTCGATCATGTGCTCGGCAATAATCTCGCCGCCCAGCCCCGGCAAGTAATGATCTTCGAGGTGCTGCATCACGCGGTCGCGGTACGGCTTCGCGGTCTTCGTCCAGTCCGTCCCCGAATCGAGGTGCGGCACAGGAGCCAGCACATAGAACGACTCGGTCCCTTCCGGCGCAATGCTCTCGTCCGTGATGGTCGGCATGTGCAGATAGAGCGAGAAATCTTCGGGCAAGGCGCGCGCGCCAAAGATGTCCGACAGCAGCCCCTTATAACGCTGGTTCAGAATTATGTTGTGATGGTGGAACTTGCTGTCCAGATAGCGGCGCTTGGTGCCGAAGTAGATCACGACAAGCGACATGCTGTACGACATACGGTCGATCTTGCGGTTGGTGTACTTGCGCCGGTACTGCTCTGGGATGAGATAGCGGTAGGTGTGCGCGACGTCGCCATTGGAGATAATCACGTCGGCCGTGTCGACCGTGCCGTCGGGCAGCCGCACACCCACCGCCTGCCGCCCGTTGGTGACGATCTCGGTGATCTCGCTGTTCAGGTATATCTTCCCACCCAAGTCAGTGAACAGCTTGCCAAGGCCGGCGACGGCCGCGCCGGTCCCGCCGATGGCATAGTGCACGCCCCACTGCTTCTCGAACTGCGCGACGAGGGTGTACACCGACGGCGTGTCGAACGGGTTGCCGCCAACCAGCAGCGGGTGGAACGAGAACACGCGGCGCAGGAAGTCGTCCTTGATGTAGCGCGCGACATGCGTGTAGGTCCCCAGGAATGCCTGCAACCGGATGATGTCAGGCATAATTTTGAGCATGTCGGTCAGTTGCAGGAACGGCCGCTCGGTCAGCCCGTTGAATGAGCGAAACACCTCTTCGGTCAGGCGGACGTACTTCTGGTAGCCGTCCACGTCCGCAGGGTTGAACTTGCGTATCTCCTCAATGGTTTGTTCGGTGCCGTGCCAGTAATTAAAGGCGCGACCTTCGTGGTTGAAGATGCGGTAGAACGGATCAAGCGGGGTGAGCTTGAAATAGTCCTCGCGCTTGCGGCCTGCTTCGGTGTAGATTTCGTCAAAGAAGTCGGGCACGGTCATGACAGTGGGTCCGCCGTCGAACTTGAAGCCGTTGATCTCGTACTGATACGCGCGTCCGCCCAGCTTGTCGCGCTTCTCGTAGAGCGTTACATCATGTCCCTTTGCCGCCAATCGACACGCCGCGCCCAGCCCTCCGAACCCGCTGCCGATCACAATCACCCGCTTACGATCCATGCTTCCTCTCCCCCATATAGGTTCGTAGTAGGCGCTTTAGCGCCCCGTGAGTAGGGCGCTG
>CAZPTI010000430.1:0-3378 GCA_964588925.1 uncultured Anaerolineales bacterium
ATTTCGCGCAAGGATTTTCCCACAGACACAGCCAGTACAGGATTTTGCGCTACTTGGCGCAACGATTTTCGCGCGAACGCGTCGATTTTTGGCAAGGATGATGCGCGCGCCTCCGCAAAGAGGGGGTTACATTATGGGCCGGGGGCGCGCTGCGCGGCAGCTCTGCGCCGGGCGTGTTAATGAGCGGTAGCTTTTTTGTTCTTCTATCTTGACTATAACATATGTTCGTATGGGGTGTCAAGGGGATTTCCGAAGTTGCGCGTGCGAAATCGTGAACGACCTGCAGGAAACCCGCCAGGCCGCGCGCCCTCCAACTCGCGCGCGTTGGACACGCATAACGCGACCGCGCGTGCGCAGCAAAACTGAATTTCGCGCAAAATCGTGAACCACGTCCCATGACCCGCGTCATTGACGCCTTCGCGCGGCGATGCTAAGGTGTCTGTGTCTGCGCAGGCGGATTTGCGCACTTTCTTCTGGCCGCGACGGCGCGGTTCCCCCGCGCGGCCCCACCCGTCCAAAAGGCAGGCGCAAGATGAAACTTCGCTTTCTCCCTCTCGGTGGCTTTCTTCTGGCTTTGATCGTCCTCGCGTGGTTGAGCCTCGGTCAGCCCGGCTTCGGGCTTGCGGCCGAGCCGCCAACGCCGCCCTCGGCCGCCGAGTGCGCGGCCCTTTCGCTTCCCGATCCGGCCACGATTGTCATCCCGCCCGGCGCGCAACTTGCGGATACGGCGGCGCTGGCGCAAGCGATCCTTTCGGGTGCGGACGCGCCGCCCGAACCTGTCCCCGCAGACGGCGGCTTTGCTGCTCCTGACCCAACCACGGCAGGGGAGGCCGTCTGCGCAGCCAGGCGGCTTGCTGCGCTTGAAGATTTGATCCGCGCGCGCATCACGCTCTCGCTCATATCGCCTGCCATCGTCGCGGCTGATGGCAATCCGACGATTCGCTATTTTTTGCCACCCGAAGGTCTCACCTTAGGCGATTCAACCTGGGTGGAGGGCATCGCTGCGTCGAACACGACAGTTACAATGCGAATCCTCCGCAATGGGAGCGAGATTGCACGCGACACCGTCACCAGCAGCGGAGATGGGGCCTACATGTTTTACCTCATTCCTGACTGCTGCGGCGCGACCTCGCTGTGGGTGCTGACTGCCGGAGACGTGATCGAGATCAGCGCGGGGGGCAAGACGGCGCAGACGGTGGCGGTCCCTCTCAGCGCGTGGCTCGATCCGCGCGCGGACCGGCTCGAAGGCCGCACCCTGCCCGGAAACCCGCTAACCGTGACTGCATACGTCAGCCAGTTGATGTCCGAATCTTGCGAACCGTTGAGCCTCGAACGCTCGACGCCTGTCCAACCAGACGGCAGCTTCATCATCAGTTGGGAGGGCGTGGTAGACATCAAGAACAACGCCAGCTTCGCAACGTGCGCCACCGACGCCAGCGGCAATGGCCCCTGTTTCTCTGCTCCGGCCTACCACCTTGCAGCCTGGCTGACTGCGCCTGATGCCTGGATCGTATCGTGCCAGACGAAACCGACGACCGCTTTCAAGCTGGAAGTATGGCGAAATGGCAGCGTTTGGTCCAGCTTCAGTGGTCACGCATCAAACACAGGTTATTGCGGATACTACTTCTACGGGCTCAAACCTGGCGATGTCATCCGACTGGCCGGCGCTCCCTGGCCCCTCGAATATGCCATTCAGCCCCTGGCGGCCACACTCGAACATGCAACCGATCAGGCGGTTGGACAGACGACGCCGGGCGGAAGGGTGCGCGCGCAGTTCTACGAACGAGGATACAACTATTCGGACGGCGCTCACGTCACCATGAGTTCCTGCGGCGAAGCTTACGCTTGCCGGGCAGGCGTAGCGGATGGCTCAGGCGCATTCAGCCTGGACGCGACCTTCGACATCACGCGCGGCGACTACGCCTACCTCACGCTCTACGACGAGGAGGGCAACTGGCAGCAGTCCCCGATTATTAATGCGCCTGCGTTGTTCACGAATCCTGTCATGGGATGGGTGTCGGGGTACTGGCGTACGGCAACGAGCAGCGCGCTTATGGTCAAGGTGCTGGACGGCGCGAACAAGGTCAAGGCTTCTGGTAGCGCCCAGATAAATCCTTACGACGGCGGCTTCTTCCGTTACTTTGGCGAGGGCGCTATTCAGGCGGGAGATAAGATCGAAGTCCGTGACATGAACGGCCAGGGCGTCGAGACGATGACCACGCAGTCATGGAACCTGCGGTTGGACGGCGCAACGCGGCGACTGACGGGCTCGAGCGAGAATGGGTATATCGTGGCAGGGTGGAAGCCTGAGTGCTCAGGTGTTACTTACCTTTCTGACCCGCCGGACACGTGCCAGCAGAACAACGCCGCCGGTCCGTTCGAGTTGACCTTCCCTGCGCCTGACATTCTTCCCGGGCGAGTTACGCTGCGCGGACTTGACGGTCACTATACCAGTCACTGGGTCTCGCGTTTCTCGGTAAGCTTCAACGTCAACGCCTTCGATTTTAACGTCGGAACGGAAACATCCGGCGCAACCGTCTCAAGCACCCTGGTCAGAGACGGCGTCACCATTCCAATCGTCTGCCGCCAGGAACGCCCGGAGTGGCACTGGTGCGCGGCAACCGGCTCGGCTGCCATCATCAACCCACCGCGTCCGGGCGACGTCGTGGAAGTCAAAACCACAGACGGTGATGCGACGTCCTTCGCTGTGCCGGTGCTAACGGTGGCCGGCAACGCCGAGCCGCCGGCCATCTTCGGCGTCGCGCCTGCCAGCGCCGCAATCTGCACTGTCACGGAAGACTACGTTCGCTTCAAGCCATCCTACGGCGGTTATGCCAAGTCGCAGACGGAGAGGCGCGCGGTGGAAACGGTGGCCGACTCGCGAGGGCGGTACTTCGCCTCTTATGCCGGCATCACAACCACCGCCACCGCTTCAGCCTCGCTCGCCTGGCCTGTGAAAACAGACAGCCCGTGCGCCTACCTGAGGGCCAGTTACGAGAGCGGGGACGTGTCGTGGTCTGCCGTGAACCGCCTGCATCCGTACTATCCAACCGCGGATGCGTTCGAGGATGACGACACACGGCAGACGGCCCGGCCATACAGCGGGTTCCAGCATCACACATTCGACGTCGAAAACGATGCGGACTGGGTCCGTTTCACCGTGCCGGAAAGGGCTGTTAGCGAGGGGCGAACCTACTCCATCGAGACGTTCAAACTGGCTTACGGCGCGATCCACGACATGGCGCTCTACGATGCAGCGGAGAGCGAGCCGCTGCTTGAATGGCGGGTGGAGAGCCTTGACGGCCAGCCCAGCTCGATGAAATGGCAACCGGCCAAAGCGGGAACGTACTATCTGCGCATCCAGCGGCCGTCGAGCCT
>CAZPTI010000431.1:0-3375 GCA_964588925.1 uncultured Anaerolineales bacterium
GCACCCCGCGCCGCGCCATGATGTCGATCTCCGCGGGCGTCACCTGCACGCACTGAGACGCCTGCATGGCCGGCCCCGCGACGCCCAGCCGCTCGTAATGCTCGAACGTGCGACAGCCGAACTGCTTGAGCGCCTGCTCCGGCTCGTACGTGCCTTCGGAGGCGTGCATGTGGACGGACACGCCTTCGCCCTGGCCCAGCTCGAACGCCTGACGGATGAAGTCAGGAGAGCAGGTGAATGTCGTGTGGTAGCACATGAAGCCGGAGACGAGACCGCGGCCTTTCCGAGCGCGGACGAAATCGAGGTTCTCGCGCAGGCCAAGCTGCCCGTTCTCCCTGCTGATGCGCTCGGTCGCTTCAAACGAGAGGATGCCGCGGATGCCGCGGCGCTCGACGACTTCGGCCTGCGCGTGGAGGCAGCCGGGGATGGCATTCGGCGCTTCGGTGATGTCGTAGAACGCAGTCGTGCCGCCGCGCAGCATCTGCGCGAGGTTGAGGTCGGTCGCGGCGCAGATCATCTCCGCGTCAAGGCGGTCTTCGACCAGCGGCCACCAGAAGTCGACGAGGAAGGGCCAGAAGCCGGAGGGCGCCTTGTGGAGGGGGATGCCGTGGGCGAGGACGCCGTATAGATGGGTGTGGGCATCGACAAAACCGGGCGACAATGTCTGGCCCGCTCCCTCGACGACCATATCATCGGGAAAATCCACGCGCAGTTGCGCGTTCGGGCCGGTCTGCGCGATCTTGTCGCCGACGACGCGGACGCCCCAGCCCTGCTTCGGCGGCTCGCCGGGGATGTCGATCAGGAAGTCGGGTAGGATGAGGGTTCCAGACATGAGCGATTCCTTCAATATGGACTCGTGACGGGCGCTAAAGCGCCTACTACGAACCTGAAGCGCGCGAGAGATACTGTCCGTCGCGTGCGCCGACAAATTGACCGTCCTGCGCGATCACCTTCCCGCGCAGCATGGTCAGGGTTGGGTAGCCCGTCAGCTTCATGCCTTCGTACGGCGTATAGTCGCAGTTCTCGTGGAGCATGGCTCGTGTGAGCGTGACCTCGCGCTCGGGGTCAAACAGGACGACATCGGCGTCCGCGCCCACCTGAAGCGCACCTTTCCGACCGGCCAGGCCGAAGATTTTGGCCGGTTTGGAGCAACACACCTCGACCCATCGTTCCACGCTCATCAGGTCGCGCGCGGGGCCGAACGAATAGACAAGCGCCAGCCGCGACTCGATGCCCGGCATCCCGCCCGGAATCTTCGTGAAGGGGGGATACCTGCCCGGCGGCAGGCCGAGGTCTTTCTGCCCCTTGAAGAAGAACGGGCAGTGGTCGGTGCCCACAGTGCTGAGCATGCCGAGAGTCAGGCCCGTCCTTAGCATCGCGGCGTCGACGCCGGAGCGCAGCGGTGGCGAGCAGACGAACTTTGCGCCCTCGAACCCTGGCCGCTCGTATTCGGCCGCGGTCAACAGCATGTATTGCGGGCAGGTCTCGCCCCAGGCCCGCTGCCCGCGCTCGCGCGCCCGCGCCACCGCGTCCCGGCCACGCTCGGTCGACACGTGAACGACGTACAGCGGGCAGCCCGCGACCTCCGCAAGCGCCAGCGCGCGTTCAACGGCCTCGCCCTCTGCTGCGGCGGGCCGCGAGCGCGGATGCCAGCGCGGCTCGGTGCGTCCCTGTTCGAGGAAACTCGCCTTCAGGCGCGATACGATGGCGTCGTTTTCCGCGTGGACGAGCGCGATGCCGCCTGCCGCGCCGACGGCTTCCAGTGCGGCCAGGAACTCGGCGTCCGACAGCTTGAACCCGTCGTAGGTCAGGTAGGTCTTGAAGGATGTCGATCCGGCCGCGACCACGCCGGGGATTTGCGCCAGCGTCTCCGGCCGCGCATCCATGAGAGTCATGTGCAGGCCGAAGTCGATGACGGCCTTGCCCTCGGCTTCCGCGCGCCGCGCGGCCAGCGCGTCGAGCAGAGGCGCGCCTTCCGGCTCCACAAAGTCGATCACGGTGGTCGTGCCGCCGCACGCGGCCGCGACCGTGCCCGTGTAGAAGTCGTCGCTCGATGTGACCGCGCCGGCGGGCATTTGCAGGTGGACGTGCGGGTCGATGCCGCCGGGGATGACGAGCTTTCCCGTCGCGTCGAGAACGCGCGTCCCGGGTCCCGCGGCCAGCTCCGGCCCGATCGCGGCGATGGTCTCGCCCGCAATTGCGAGATCCGCCTCAACCACTCCGTCCGGCGTGACCAGCAGGCCGCCTCTGATGATCGTGTCGTAGCTCATTGTCCGTACACCAACGGGAAGAGCGCGTAGAACTCGCTCGCCTTGCGCAGCTTCGACAGGCTGACCTGATCCAGCGCGGTGTGCACGTACTGCTCCTCTTCCGGCCCGTAACCGAGCGTGGGGATGCCCGCGGCGCCGGCGGAGTAGGTTCCGTCGGTGGAGAAGCGCCACACGTCGACCCTTGCTGGTTCGCCCCACAGCGCGCAGTTCGTCGCCTGCCCCACCGCCAGCAGCGGGTGATCCTCTGGCAGCAGCCAGCCGGGATAGAACGACGGCCCGTCGAGGCGCTGTCCGGTGTGCGTGAGAACAGGCTGGTCGGGGATACGCGCGCTTGCGCCCAACGGCTCGACCACGGCCCGGATGCCCGCAAGAACGGTTTCTGGTGTTTCGCCGGGCGTCAGCCGCCGGTCGACCGCCACCTCGCACCATGCGGGGACCGAGTTGGGCGTATGCGGCCCCTCGATCAGCGAGACGACCTGCGTCCCCGCGCCCCAGATGGGATCGACGGGCAGCTTGCCGTTCATGCCTTCGAGCGCCGCAATCACCGGCAGCATCTTGAGCAGCGCGCTCTCGCCGAGGTGCGGCTGGCTGGCGTGGGCCGCCCGGCCTTCCGTGCGCACGCGAACTTCGCACCGCCCGCGCTGCCCGCGGCGCAGCGTCAAATCGGTCGCTTCGGCCAGCAGCACCACCTCCGGCCGCAGCCCGTCCCGCTCGACCAGCGACCGCAGCGCAAACCCCTCCGCGTCCTCTTCGAGTGTCGCGCCCATGACGACGACGGACAGATCCGTCAGGTTTGCGGAAACCTGACGGGTCTCGCGCGCGAGTTGCGCGAGGATGGCCGCGCCGTAGACGATGGCCGCGACGCCGCCCTTGCAGTCGGACGCGCCCAGCCCGAACATGGCGTCGCCGTCGATCACCGGCTCCAGCGGCGGATGCGGCCATTCGCGCTCGTCGGCCACTTCGTTGGTGTCGAGGTGGGCGTCGTAGAGGATCACGCGCGGCCCGGCGCCGATCCGCCCGAGCGCGTTGCCGGCCGAATCCATCCACACGTCGTCGCAACCGATGGCGCGCAGTTCCGCGAGGGTACGCTCGACTGCGGCGCGCT
>CAZPTI010000432.1:0-3290 GCA_964588925.1 uncultured Anaerolineales bacterium
CGCTCGCTCCTGCGTGGATCTCACGCGGGGCGGCGCGCGCATTCGTTTATTCGATTCGTTATTCGAGATGGCCGCGATCCCCCTCCCCGGTGTTCGCGCGCGCGACTGCCCTTACTTCCGCCAGCGGAAGCTTTCGATCACCTGCTGGACCAGCGGCGCGAGGTCGGCGTGGGCCTGCGCGCGGTCGGTGAAGCCTGTGACCGTGTCGCGGATCACGACGCGCAGGTCGGGGGTGTCGGGGCTGGTGAAGACGGCGTAGTGTTCGAGGCTGCCTTCACTGCCCGACGTTTCGTACTGGTAGGTCAGCGGGCCGATTTGACGTTCTTCCGTCTGCGTCGGCTCGCTGTAGGCCTTGCGGAAATCGGCCGCGCTCCCTTCGCTCACCTCGACGAGGAGGGGCGCGTAGTCCTCGGCCCAGTTCGCGGGGGTGAGCGTGTAGACGCGGGTGATGGGCGCGTCCTGCTCGGTGACTTCGGCCTCGCCGACGAGCCAGCCCTGCGGGTAGCGCACCTCGAACCCGATCTCGGGGTCCCAGAGCACGGGCCAGGTCTGGACTGCTTTGGCCTGCGCGGGCATCTCGCCCGCTCCGGCGGACGCGGCGGGCGCGGCTTCGGTCGTGCCGGTCATGGCCTCGGTCGCGGCCACTTCGGGCGTGGCGACGGGCGACTCGGTGATCGCGGCCCCGGTGGTCGGCGCGACGCGGCCCGAACTTTGTTCGGGCGTCGACGGCTCACTGCCGGCCTGCGACGCGCAGCCGGCGACGATCAGCAGCAGCGCGAGCGCGGCCACGATGACGTACCACTTCGATTTGAACACAGCATCCTCCCTTGCTCCCTCGAGCAACTCACCGCCGCAACTGGAACGAATCGGCCGGATCAACCGTATTCGCATAAGTTGCGGCGGCCACTTGTATGATAAACTGGCCTCGCAAACCCAACGACAGGAGCTCGCGATGACCAGCACACGCACATTGACGCCGGAAGACGTGGCGAAAGTTCCACAGCCGGGCCTGATTCAACCTGCCAGTATAAGTTTCAGCCCCGACGACGCGCTGATTACGTTCCTGTTCAGCCCGGAGCGCTCGCGGACGATGCAACTGTATGCGTTTGACCCGCAGACGGGCGAGCGCCGCGTGTTCCTCGAACCGCCGGGGGGCGGCGGGCCGTTTCACGGCGTAACGGACGAGAACGTGTCGCTGGAGGAGGCGCTGCGCCGCGAACGCACGCGCCAGTGGGCGACGGGCGTGACGGAGTACGCGTGGGCCGAGCACGCGCCGCGGCTGCTGATCCCCCTGCCGGATGGTGTATACGCTCAGGAGGCGGACGGGTTGCGCGGGGTGAGCCTGCGCAAGATTCTTGAGGCGGGCGCGCAGGACGCGCGGCTGTCGCCGGACGGGTCGCAGGTGGCGTATGCGCTGGACGGCGAGCTGTGGGTGGCGGGGGTTGACACCGCGGCAAGCGGCGCGGGCGAGCCGCGCCAGTTGACGCGCGGGGCCGCGCCGGGGGTGACGCGCGGGCTGGCGGAGTTTGTGGCCGCGGAGGAGATGGATCGGCACGCGGGGTTCTGGTGGTCGCCGGACGGGGCGCGGATCGCGTTTGCGGAGGTGGACGAGCGGCGGATTCCGGTGTATCGGATCGCGCATCAGGGGAAAGAACAGACCGGCGCGTATGAGGAGCACCGTTATCCGTTCGCGGGGCAGGAGAACGCGATCGTGCGGCTGGGCGTGGTGGAGGTGGCGACGGGCGAGGTGACGTGGCTGAACCTGACGGTGGGCGGGCCTGGGGCGACGTATGAGTATCTGGCGCGGGTGACGTGGCTGCCGGACGGCCGGCTGGCCGCGCAGGCGCAGGATCGGCGGCAAAAGGTGCTGGACGTGATCCGGTTTGACGCGCGGACGGGGCAGGGCGCGACGCTGTTCCGCGAACAGTCGCGCGACTGGGTGAACCTGCACGACAGTTTTCATGCGCTGCCCGAGGACTTTGCGCTGGCGCCGGGGGGGTTCGTGTGGGCGTCGGAGCGGACGGGCTTCCGCCACCTGTGGCTGCTCGACCGGAACGGCCGGCCGATGCGCGCGTTGACGCAGGGCGAGTGGGCGGTGGAGAAGCTGCTGGCGGTGGACGAGGGCCGCGGGCTGGCGTACTTCACGGCCGCGGTGGATGACGGGGCGGCAGCTGCGGCTGCCGGCGCAACGGAGCGGCAGGTGTATCGGGTGGCGCTGCGCGGGGGGGCGCCGGTGCGGATTTCGCAGGCGCGCGGGTGGCACACGGCGGTGATCGACCACGCGAAGCGGCGGTATGTGGATGTCCACGAATCGCTGAACCAGCCGCCGCGGGTGACGCTGCGCTCGCTGGAGGATGACCGCGAGCTGGCGGTGCTGCACGATGCGGACGCGGATGCGCGGGTGGCGGAGCTGGGGCTGGCGCCGCCGGAGCTGGTGAGCCTGCGCAACCGGGAGGGGGTGACGCTGCTGGGGCTGCTGTATAAGCCGGACGCGCGGACGCATGGGCCGGGGCCGTATCCGGCGGTGATCGACGTGTACGGCGGGCCGCATGTCCAGCGCGCGACGGAGCAGTGGCGGGGGACGGCGAATATGCGGGCGCAGTATCTGCGGTCGCTGGGGTTCCTGGTGTTCGTGCTGGATAACCGGGGGTCGGCGGGGCGCGGGCTGGCGTTCGAGGCGGCGATCCAGGGGGACATGGGGCGCGCGGAGGTGGATGACCAGGTGGATGGCGTGCGCTGGCTGGTGAGCCGGGGGCTGGTGGATCGGGCGCGCGTGGGGGTGATGGGGTGGAGCTACGGGGGGTACATGGCGCTGATGTGCCTGGCCCGCGCGCCGGAGACGTTTGCGGCGGCGGTGGCGGGCGCGCCGGTGACGCACTGGGCCGGGTATGACACGCACTACACGGAGCGGTATATGGGGCTGCCGGCGGAGAACGCGGCGGGGTACGCGGTGAGCAGTCCGCTGGCGCATGTGGGGGGGATTAACGGGAAGCTGCTGCTGGTGCACGGGCTGATTGATGAGAATGTGCATTTTCGGCATACGGCGCGGCTGATTAACGCCTTGATCGGGGCGCGGAAGGGGTATGAGTTGCTGCTGTTCCCGGATGAGCGGCATATGCCGCGGCGGGAGGAGGATCGGGTGTATTTGGAGGGGCGGGTGCGGGAGTTTTTGGTGGGGGGGTTGCGGTAGGAGTTGGCGCGCGTGGTTGGTAGTAAGCGCTTTAGCGCTCGTGGCGCGTGGCGGGGCGCGCGCGTGGGTGTGATTGTGTGTGTGTTTGTGTTTAGGTGCT
>CAZPTI010000433.1:0-3274 GCA_964588925.1 uncultured Anaerolineales bacterium
GTCTTGCCCGTGTCCAGATCGGGCAGGCCCGACAGCTTGCACCGCTGCACCTGGTTGCGGTCCTGGTACGATGAGATCGAGCAGTCGGTGTGGAAGTCGTCCGCCTGGTACTGCGTCCCATAGAAGCGCGTGGCCGCGGCCGAGTCATACTGTGTGCCCGACGTGCCCGCGGGCGGCGAGCCGACCTCGATGTCGGCCATGTGGTTGAACACCGCGTCGACGTAGATCGCGACGCCCTCGGTGTTGCATGTGTTGACCATGCTCTGGAACTCGGCCAATGTCCCGCTGCGGCTGGTGAACTTTGTCGTGTCGTGCGTCACCGGCTGATAGCGCACCCACCACGGATAATCGCTGGCCGGCTGCCCGCCCTGATCCGCGGTCGGCACAAGGTGCTCGTTCGGCGGCGAGACCTGCACCGCGGTGTACCCCTTGTCCGCCAGATACGCGCACTCCTTCTCGATGTCGGCCCAGCGCCACTCGAAGAGGTGGACGAAGACCGCGCCCGCGGGGACCGGCGCGGGGTCCGCGGACGGCGCGACGGTGATGATCCCGTCGCCCTGATCGTCGTCCGCCGCTACGCCATTAATGTCGTAGGTGTCCACCTTCCAGAACACGCTAGCTTCGCTCGTCTTCTTGCAGTAAGCGGTGAAGCCGTAAGTGCCCGGCGCCAGAGCATTGAGCGTCGCCTGTGGGATCGCGCCTTTGTACTCGTCGTTGTTTCCCAACTGCGCGTTCCACGACATCTGTATGTCCGACCACGCCTCGCCGTACTTCCCCCAGTGCAGGTAACAGGCGATGCTCGGATTGCCCCCCGCAGACTCCGTCCAGCCCGTCTCGTAGACCTGCGCATACACGTCGAAGCCCGCAGACGCAAACGCGCCCTGGTTAATCTGGTGGCTCACGCCCCCGCGCGGCCACATCAGCCCCACCCAATCCAGCGTACTCGGCGTCGCGATCGCCTGTTGCGACACGAAGACAGCTGTCGTGCGCGCGGGGATCGTGAAGGTGTCGGTCGCGTCATTGAACGTCGCGCTCTGCGCGACGGGGTCCGCATCCAGACCGTCCGCCTGAATCGGATGCAACGTGAAGAGGTTGGCGTTCGGGATGGTGATGCTCTGCGCGATCTTGTTAGCGTTGAAGAACACCAGGATATTCTCGTAACTCGCGTCGAGGTCCGGCGCGGGCTCATCCGACAGCCGCATCACGATGAGCGCGTCCTGCGAGTTGCTCGTATTGTAGTGCGTCACGCGCGCGTTGATGTCCGCCTCGGTCCGTAGGCGGAACAGCGGCGACGAGTAGCGCAGTCGCAGCACTTCTCGGAAGTGCGCGGCGGCTGCCTGGATGTTCGCCGGCGCGGGATCAAGACTGGCGTTCTCCAGCAGCGGGTCCATGATGTCCCACCGGCTGTTATTGTCCCAGCTCGGCGGCAAGCCGCTGCCGAAGTAGTTTGTCGAATAGGACCAGTCGACGCGGTTGAACCAGTCGCCGGAGTCGTAGCTGTTGCGGTCGAGCGACTTCGAGCGGAGGATGTCCGTGCCCATCTGGAAGAACGGTGCGCCCTGCGCCAGCCCGATGATGCTCTGTCCCACGTTCTGGCTCCGCACCCGGTCCGCGACGCTCGTCGTCGGGATGCCACTCCCGATCCAGCCGGGCAACCCCGCGCCGCTGCCGTTGGGCAGCTTGAAGAGGTTCTGATCGTAGAGCGTCTCGTTGTCGTGCTTCTCGATGTAGGGCACCGACTCCTGCGGGTCGTCGGTGAACGGCGCGCCCTTGCCGTTCCACTCCGTCCCGCTGCCCCGCAGCCCCGAACGGATCGTATCCATCGCGGTGTGCAGATCGCTCTGGTCGCGGTTGCTGTACGAGTAGCCGTTCCAGTCGTAGCTCAGGCCGTTGATGAAGCCCTGCTTGCGGATGCCCACGTCGTCCTGGCTGTACCCGCCGTGCGTCGCATCCCGAATGATGTCGTTGAACGCGCCGATGCCCGAGCCAGTCATGTTGTATTTCTGCGCGTAGCAGTTTGGGCAGGTCGTTAGTCCCTTCTCCTTCGCCGAGCCGAAATCCCACCCCTCGCCGTAGAGGTAAATCTTGCTGCCGTCCACACCGTTCGCGCCAGCGGTCAGCCCTTGCACCGCGGACTGGAGGTTGAGCATGTTCTGTCGCGTGTGGAAGTTCATCAGGTCGAAGCGGAAGCCGTCGACCTTATACGCGGTGGCGAAACGGACGACCGTGTCGATCATCAGCTTCTCCATCATTTCATACTCGGTGGCCGTGTCCGCGCAGCACGACGTCTGGTACAGGTCGCCGTTTGTCGTGTAGCGATAGTAGTAACCCGGCACGACCTTGTCGAGCACCGAGTGATCGTTCTGCCCGCTCGCCGCGGTGTGGTTGTACACCATGTCCATCACCACGCGCAGCCCATTTCGGTTGAGCGCGGAGACCATGCGGCGGAACTCGAGGATGCGCGCCGCGCCGTTCGGGTCCGCGCTGTACGATCCTTCCGGCGCGCCGTAGTGGAACGGATCGTAGCCCCAGTTAAAACCGTCCGTGGCGCGCGTCGCGCCGACCGTGGCCTGCTGCTGATCGCTGTCGCGCGGGTAGCCGGTGGGGTTCGGGCTGACCGTGCGCGGCACGCTCGTCTCGATCACTGAGGCGATGTCGAAGGTGGGCAGCAGGTGGACGTGCGTCAGGCCCGCGTCCTTGAGCGCCAGCAGGTGCTTCATGCCGTTCGAGAGGCTGGCATTGGGGTCCGGCCCCGCGCCGTCATAGGTGAAGGCGAGGTAAGTCCCGCGGTCCGCTGACGCGACCGTGGCATCGTTGATGCTGAAGTCGCGAATGTGCGCTTCGTAGATCGTGATGTCCTCGAAGGCGTTGAGCGTTGGCTTCGGCAGCGCGTCCCAGTCCGCGGGCTTCAGGTCCGCGTCGTTCAGGTTGACGAACTGGCTGCGCACGTCGTCTGCCGTCGCGCCGTCCGCCGATACGTTGACCGCGTAGGGGTCGGTCACAAGGTTGTTGACGACCGTATCGGTCGACGGGACGTACACCTGAACGTCGAAGAGGTAGTATTGCCGGTCCCACGAGCTATCGCCCGTGACCGACCAGACGCCAGACGTCGCATCAAGGGTCAGGGGGTGCGAAGTGAAGGCCGACGTGGTCGCATCGGCATAACGGCGCAGAGTGACCGACTTGGCCGTCGGCGCCCACAGCCGCACCGTCGGGGCTGCGCCGGAATAGGTGAGGCCGAGGGCCTGCGTCTTCGCGCTGGCAGCATAGAGCG
>CAZPTI010000434.1:0-3245 GCA_964588925.1 uncultured Anaerolineales bacterium
CCCCTCTATCTGGGCAACGCGGAGGAGTTGCCGTTCGGCGACGCGACCTTCGACTCAGTCTTCCACATCGGCGGCATCAACTTCTTCGATGACAAGGCGAAGGCGATCCGCGAGATGGTGCGGGTGGCGAAGCCCGGCGCGCGCATCCTGATCTGCGACGAGACCGAGCGCGGCGCGAAGGCGTACGAATGGACGCTGCCCGGATTCAGCCAGTCGTTCAAGGACGGACGCCCGCCGGTCTCCGCGCCTGTGGATGCCGTGCCGGAGGGGATGGAAGAGCTGCGGGTGTTTGATGTGTGGAACGGGTGGATGTATTGCATGGAGTTTCGCAAACCGCGCGAACGACTGGCTCTGACCGAGCGTGAGGGCGGGCCGACATGAGCGACAGGGCAGTTGCCAGGGTCATCGCCATAACCGATGCTGTCATGCTGGGGTTCTGGTTAGCGACTATGCCGCTGGCAAGACGCATTTTCGCGCAGCAGCCGAAGCTTCTCGACATCGACGCTCCTCGGCCTCCGCGGGGCCGCGCGCAAGAGTCGGGGACGGCGGCCGGCGTCCTGCTGGTCTTCCTGGTAAACATCGCAATTGAGATGCTCTTCATCGGCAGCCTCTTTTCGCGACATGCCGGGGGATGGCTGACGCGGCTGCGGGTTCCGCTTCCGCGCGCGCTCCGTATCGCAGGCGCGTGTCTGTTTGTTGCCGATAAGACGTGGGGCACCCTGACCCTGTTCTTCAACCCGGGCTACTCGCCGTTCTTTGGACGTTGGCGAAGTTCTGCCCGACTCGCAACCCGTGGCCCGTACGCTGTGGTGCGACATCCCCGCTACGCGGGAGAGGCCGCGCTTAACCTGATTCTGCCGCTGTTAACGGGCGCGTGGGCGCCGCTGTTGGGGTTGTTAGGTTGGCGCGCGTTGGGACGACAGGCAGAGATCGAGGAAACAGAACTGACGGAAGCTATGCGCGAAGAGTACGCGCGCTACCGCGCTCGGACGGGTCGATTTCTTCCCCGCGAGTGCGGTTCAAGATTTTGCGTTGGTCGAGTTGGTGGGTGAGTTGAAGCGTGCGCGGCCGAGCGGACCCGCCTAATCAATAATCAGGCGAACGATATTGTGCCGGCGTGGGGTGGCTTGCCACAGCCGGTGTATGAAACCTTTGCGCCGGTATTCAGCCCCGGTTTCCGACGCGCCGGCGAACTGCGCTGATCGTTTCGGGCGAACGCCTGCCCCGACGGCCCTCAGTTTGACACGACCGTGACCCTCACCTAACATTACCCGCATTGTCCCGCCCTGCGCAACCCCTGGCGCAGCGACATCGTTTCAGCAGGTAGCTATGAAACCGCACTTAACCGAAGACGCGCCGCCGAGCGTTCGGCATCTGGAGGGCGAAAAGCCGCGACGCTCGTGGGTGTCGCTGTTGATTGGCGACCCGCTCGCCACCGCCGAAGCGCCGCACCAGGCGATCCGCAAGATCGTCGGGCTTGCCGTATTTGCGTCCGATGCGCTGTCGTCCACCGCCTACGCGACGCAGGAAATGCTGGCCGTGCTCGCCGCGGTCGGCGTGGCCGCGTTCGGGCTGGCAATCCCGATGTCGTTCGTCGTCGTGATCCTGCTTGCGCTTGTGGTCGCGTCCTACGAACAGACCATCCATGCGTACCCGAACGGCGGCGGCGCGTACATCGTGGCGCGCGATAATTTGGGCGAGACCCCCGCGGCCATCGCCGGTTCCGCGCTGCTGATCGACTACGTCCTCACCGTTGCCGTGTCTATCTCGTCCGGCGTCGCGCAGATCGTGTCCGCGTTCCCGAGTTTCCTGCCCTTTCGCGTCGAACTGGCGATCGTCCTTGTTCTGCTCGTCATGCTGATCAACCTGCGCGGGGTGCGCGAGTCGGGCACGATTTTCGCCATCCCAACTTACTTCTTCGTCGTCATGATGGTCATCACGGTGAGCATCGGTCTGTTCCGCTACCTGACCGGCACCCTCGGGACGGTGGTCGATCCACCGCACATGGAAGTGCTCGGCCCGCAGTCGGCCCTGACTGCGTTCCTGATATTGCGCGCGTTCTCGTCCGGCACCACAGCCCTGACGGGCGTCGAGGCCATCGCGAACGGGGTGCCCGCGTTCAAGGAGCCGCGCAGCAAGAACGCCGGGATCACGCTGCTCTGGATGGCGGGCATCCTCGGCACGTTGCTCGTGATCATCACGTTTCTGGCGGTGCAGGTTGGCGCGGTGCCCTCGGAAGAGGAAACGGTCATCTCGCAGATTGCGCGCACAGCCGACGGCGGGCGCGATCTCGTCTATCTGCTGACCATTGCCGCAACGACGATCATCCTCATCATGGCGGCGAACACCTCATACAACGGGTTCCCGCGGCTCGGCGCGATCCTGGCGCAGGACGGCTTTCTGCCGCGCCAGCTTTCGTACCAGGGCAGCCGCCTCGTCTACTCGCGCGGCATCGTCGTGCTGGCGCTACTGGCAATTGCCTTCATCATCGTCTTTGACGCAAGCGTGACGCAGTTGATCCCGCTCTATGCGATCGGCGTGTTTCTCTCGTTCAGCCTGTCGCAGGCAGGCATGGCGAGGCGGTGGTGGCGGGCCGGGCAGTTGAGGGGGCGCGAGGCATCGGGCGAGGCGCAGCCGGGTCATGGCGCGGCCCTCCGGTATGATCCCGGCTGGCGCAGCAAGATGATCCTGAACGCGATCGGCGGTTCAGCCACCACGGTTGTCATGATCATCTTTGCGGTGACGAAGTTCGCGCAGGGCGCGTGGATCGTCCTGATCCTCATGCCCGCGCTGGTGCTGCTCTTCTTCCGCATCCACCGGCACTATCGCCAGGTGGCGCAGAGCCTCTCGCTGGAGAACTTCGATCCCCCGCCCCCGCCCAGCCGGCATCGCGTGATCATTCCCATCGGCGGGGTGCACCAGGGAACGATGGCCGCGCTGCAATACGCGCAGCTGCTATCGAACGACATCACGGCAGTGCACGTCTCCATCGACCCGGAGGCCGCCGCGCGCGTGGAGCAGCGGTGGGAGATGTGGGGCGAGGGGGTGCGGCTGGTCGTGCTGGAGTCGCCCTACCGCCTGATGCTGGAGCCGCTGGTGCGCTACATCCGCCAGCTCGCGCTGACGCAGAAGCCGAACGAGATCATCACCGTGGTGGTGCCGCAGTTCGTGCCAAGAAGGTGGTTCGACAACCTGCTGCACACGCAGACCGCGACGTTTTTGCGGTTGTATTTGCTGTTTATTCC
>CAZPTI010000435.1:0-3211 GCA_964588925.1 uncultured Anaerolineales bacterium
CATGTGCGACTCCTGCCCGGACATTACCATTTACGACGGGAAGTTCATCAACTCATGTCGCATGGATGAGTACCGGCTCTTCGGTGGATTCCTGTCGGTGACGGAAAAGGAACGTTTGGAACGCGAAGGCGCGGAGCGTAACTGAGGCGCGGAGCGCCGAGACACGGAGCGCGGAGGGTCTCGCCGCGGCGCGAGTTCTCCGCGTGCTCCGCGCTCTGCGTCTCCGTGCTCCGCGCCTCCGCCTGATCTCCGCGCCTCCGCGTTCCAAACGCCAGCCCGCACACGCGCGCGCTGGCCTTGAAAGCGACTGAATGGACACGATTCGTTACCTCCTCCCCTACATCCGCCCGTACTGGCGCCGCGCGGTCGCTGCGCTGCTCCTGCTCACCACCCTCGTCATCCTCGACCTCTCGATCCCGCGCCTGATCCAACGCATCATTGACCAGGGGATCAAGCAGGGCAATCAAGCCGTGGTGCTCCAGACCGCGGCCATCATGATCGCGATCTCGATCATCAGCGCGGTTATTGCCATCGGCAACAACAACCTCTCCGTGCGCGTGGGTGAGAGCGTCGCGCGCGACCTGCGTGAGGCGCAGTTCCTCAAGATACAGCAGTTCTCGTTCGGCAACCTTGACCGCCAACGCACCGGGCAGCTCATGGTGCGGCTGACGAGCGACACTTCTGCGGTGCAGCGGCTCGTGCAGGTCTCCTTGCGTATCGGCACGCGCGCGCCCCTGCTCATGGTCGGCTCGTTCATCCTGATGGTGACAACCAGCCCGCAACTGGCCCTCCGCCTCACGCCCGTCCTGCTCGTGACCATGCTCGCCATCGCGTTCTTCATCGTCCGCATGGAGCCGCTGTTTCGCTCGGTGCAGGCGAAGCTCGACCGGCTGAACACCGTCCTGCAGGAGAACATCGCGGGCGCGCGCGTGGTCAAGGCGTTCGCCCGCGCAGTGCATGAGGAGCGCCGCTTCGAAGGCGCCAACGAGGAGTACACCGATCACTCGGTGCGCGTCACGCGCTTTATGTCGACCATGTCTCCCGCGCTGACCATCTTCGTCAACATCGGCATGGTCGTCGTCATCTGGAGCGGCGGGCTGGACGCGATTCGGGGCGAGCTAACCGTCGGGCAGATCGTCGCGTTCACCAACTACCTGCTGACGACTATGACGCCGCTGATTATGATGACCATGCTGTCACAGGCGTGGTCGGCGGGTTTTGCGTCCACCGCCCGCATCCGTGAGGTGCTCGACGCGGAGCCGGAGGTGCAGGACGCGCCCGACGCGCGGCCGCTCCACCCCACAGCCGAGCCGCAGGTGCGTCTGGAGCGCGCCGGCTTCCGCTACGGCGCGGGCAGCCAGCCGGTGTTGCAGGACATCACGCTGCTCGCTGAGCCGGGACAGACGGTTGCCATCCTCGGCGCGACCGGTTCGGGCAAGTCGACCCTCGTCAACCTTATCCCGCGCTTCTACGACGCCGAAACCGGCCGCGTGCTGATCGACCGCGTCGATGTGCGCGACCTGCAACAACGCTCGCTGCACGCCGCAGTGGGCGTTGCGCCACAGGAAAGCATCCTCTTCTCCGGCGCCGTACGCGACAACATCCGCTACGGCCGGCCGGACGCGACGGATGACGAAGTGATCGCCGCGGCCAAAGCCGCGCAAGCGCACGGATTCATCAGCGAAATGCCGCAAGGGTACGACAGCCTCGTCGCCGCGCGCGGGGCCAACCTCTCTGGCGGCCAGAAGCAGCGCCTTGCCATCGCCCGCGCCTTGCTAACGAAGCCCAAAATCCTGATTCTTGACGACGCGACCAGCGCGGTGGATGTGGAGACGGAGACGAAGATACAAGACGCGCTCGCGCGTGAGATGGGACAACATACCACGTTCGTCGTCGCGCAGCGCATCAGCACGGTGCTCAAGGCCGACAAGATCATCGTCCTCGACCGCGGCCGCATCGTCGCCGAAGGCACGCACGCCGAGCTGCTGGCAGGCAGCCCCATCTACCGCGAGATTTACGACTCGCAGCTGGGCGGCGGGCTGCTGAACGGCGAGGAGGCAGGGCGATGACCCACTCCGGCGGCAGCGCGCGCAGCGCCTTCGGCCCGGCCCGACCCGCAGGCATGAACGCGCGCATCGAAAAGGCCCGCGACCCGCGCCGCGCGTTCCGCGGCCTCCTGCGCTACCTGCTCCCCTTCAAGCGGCACCTGCTCTTCGTCATGGCCGCGGTCGTCGTCTACACCCTGCTCGGCCTCGTCGGGCCGTACCTGATGGGCGTCGCCATCGACCGGTTCATCTCGACCGGGAACGCAGCCGGCCTCCCGCGCATCGCGCTCTTCATGCTCCTCGCGTACGCGCTCGGCAACGGCTTCAACGCGCTCTCCGCCTACATCATGGCGAACGTCTCGCAGCGCGCGCTCAAGGCCATGCGCCGCGACCTCTTCGGCCACCTCCAGACCATGCCGCTCGCCTTCTTCGACCGCAACCCCGCGGGCGACCTGATGAGCCGCCTCACCAACGACATCGACGCGATCAACCAGGCCGTCTCGCAGAACGTCACGAGCCTGCTGGCGAGCGTGCTGTCGATGGTCGGCATTGTGGTCGCGATGTTCATCCTCGATGCGTGGCTGGCCGTGGCGTCGCTGATCGTCGTGCCGATCATGTTCTGGTTCACCCAGTTCGTCGCGCGCTACACCCGCCGCGGCTTCCGCGAGTTGCAGGGCAAGCTGGGCGACCTGAACGCGACGATGGAGGAGTCGATCAGCGGGCAGAAGGTGATTACCGCGTTTGGCAGGAACGACGCGGCAATTGCGGCCTTCCGGGAGCGCAACGAGGCGGTGTTCAAGGCGGGCGTCTCGGCCAACAGCTACGCGTTGCTGCTGATGCCGCTCACCAACGTGCTTGGCAACTTCTTCGTGATCGTGATCGCGGGGCTTGGCGGGTTCCTTGCCTTGCGCGGGCTGGTGAGCGTGGGCGTCATCGCGACCTTCATCAGCTACGGCCAGAACTTCATCAGCCCGCTGCGCCAGATCGCGAATATGTACAACTCGATCCAGGCCGCGCTGGCCGGCGCTGAGCGCATCTTCGAGATCCTCGACGCGCCGCCGGAAGTGGACGCCGCGCCCAAAGCGCAGCCCGCCATCCGCGGCGCGGTCTGCTTCGACCGCGTCACGTTCAGCTCCCGCCCCGGCCAGCCGGTCATCAAGGCCATG
>CAZPTI010000436.1:0-3210 GCA_964588925.1 uncultured Anaerolineales bacterium
CACTTGATGAAATCGGGGCCTATAATCGTCAGCGCGCTCGCGCTGACGGGCTGCGCAGTGGGGTTGGCGACAAAGATGGTGGCTTGCAGGGGCTCGTTATCGCGAACGTAGCCCTGTTCCAGGAAGACAGAGACGGTGAGCGCCGGGACATTGTCCGCGGCACGCGAGGTAGGCGAGTGGAGCAGCGCAAGGGAGGCGAAAAGCAGCGCCGCTAACCAGAGACGCCACAAAACGCGCATCTAATCCTCCAGGAGCGAAGATCAGGGTGCCAGACGACTTGCGTACGCGTATTGTAGACGTCCCATGTCGAAAGTCAAGGGCCGCAGACACCTGTAGCGCAAGTCTCCCACTAGAGTTGCGCAGTGGGTCAGAGCATAAGTCGAAAGACTTGCGCCACAATGCTATAATTCACCTCTGTCATGCGCCATCAACGAGGAGACACGCGCCATGCCCGACAACTTCACCCCCCACTGGACCACCACCCCACCCGCGCCCAACACCTACCGCGCCATCGCCAAAATGGGCGCGCCCGACCAGATCGTCCTCCCCTCCGACCGCTACTTCCGCCAGCTCCAGCGCGAGCTCGACCTCCCCCCCGACTTCTTCGCCGCCAAACGCGACGGCAATATCCCCGTCGCCGAGCCGCCCCCCTGCCCGCTCGAACCCGGCTTCATCGACGCCCTGCGCGCCATCGTCGGCGCGGAGAACGTCCAGACCGACCCCTACAGCCGCGTCAAATACGCCTACGGCAAGCTCATGGAAGAAGTCGTCGCGCTGAAGCGCGGGCAGCTCCACGAAGTCACCTGCGCCGCCGTCCACCCGCGCCACAAAGCGGACGTGCGGCAGATCGTCGCGCTCTGCGACGCGCGCCGCGTCCCCCTCTACGTCTACGGCGGCGGCTCCAGCGTCAACAAAGGCTTCCTGCCCGAACAGCCCGGCGTCACGCTCGTCATGTCCACCCACATGAACCGCGTCCTCGAAGTCAACGAACGCAACCACACCTGCCGCGTCGAGGCGGGCTGTATGGGCCCCGCGCTGGAAGACGCGCTCAACCGCGCGCCCGAGCTGTTCGGCGCGCAGCACCGCTTCACCCAGGGCCACTTCCCCCAGTCGTTCGAGATCAGCACCGTCGGCGGCTGGCTCCTCACGATGGGCAGCGGCCAGGCGTCCACCTACTACGGCGACGCGGCCCACCTCGTCCTCGCCGTCGAGATGATCAGCCCCGCCGGAACCATCAACACCAGCGACTACCCCGCCACCGCCACCGGCCCGCGCGTGCTCGACATAATCAAGGGCAGCGAGGGCGCGTTCGGCGTCGTCACCGAGCTAACGATCAAGATTTTCCGCCACATGCCCCGGAACCGCCGCCACTTCGGCTACATCTTCCCCGATTTCGCCGCCGCGGTCGACTTCGCGCGCGAGGTGTGCCAGGGCCAGTTCGGCCTCCCCGCCGTCTTCCGCATCTCCGACGCGGTCGAAACGGAGCACGCGTTCCAGATGTACCCCCAGCCCCGCGCGGTGGAGTGGGTCCTGCGCCAGCGCGGCTATCTCCCCGGCCGGCGCTGCATCTGCCTGGGCACGGCCGAGGGCGAGCGCGACTTCACAAAACTCGTGCGCGCCAGGGTCGGCGCGCTCGCGCGGGCCCACCGCGGCATGACCGTCACCGGCCGCCAGGCGGTAAAGTGGGAGCGCGACCGCTACACCTCCTACCTCATCGCCGAAGCCGTGACCGATTACGACATCGTCATGGACACCGTCGAGACCCCCGTCAAGTGGGACAACCTCCACCGCATCCACGACGCCGTCCTCGCCCGCGCCGCCGCCACCCCCGGCGCCTTCTGCATGAGCCACATGTCGCACTTCTACCCCTACGGCACGAACCTCTACTTCATCTTCGCCGTCAAAGGGCAGCTCGCCGACTACATCGCCTACCGTAACGGCCTGATCGACGCAATGGTCTCCGCCGGCGGCTCCCCCTCGCACCATCACGGCGTCGGCCGCCTGATGTCGCCCTGGCTCGCGCGCTTCGTCGCCCCCGCCGAACTCGACGTCCTCGCCGCGCTCAAGCGCCACTTCGACCCCCACGGAGTCATGAACCCCGGCGCAGGGGTGGGAGGACACGGGCGCTAAAGCCGTCGGTTCGTAGTAACCGGCGCGTGCGCCGCCGCTTCAGCGCCCGTCTCCCCGGTTTGTAGTAGGCGCTTCAGCGCCCGTCGCTTAGCGCCCCCTCCCCCAATTTGGACACCCGCGCCCCACATGCTACACTTACCGACCGGTAAGTAATTCAAGGAGCGCCACACCCATGCAACTCATCACATCCCAACTCGCCACCCTCCCCGGCCTCACGCCGTGGCTGCTGGCGCTCGCCCTCACCATCTCCGCGCTCGGCTTCATCCGCGTCGTCTACTTCGTCAGCATCGGCTACGCGTTCTCCATCGTCGCGCTGGCCGCCCTCACCGCGCTCGCCCTGCGCGAAGAGCTCACCCTGCCCGCCGCGCTCCACCTGCTGCTGCTCGCCGTCTGGGGCCTGCGCCTCGGGCTATATCTCGTCCGTCGCGAGCGGCAGACCGCGTACAAGCGGCAGCTTGAGGGCAACCAGGCGTACGACCGCGACGTCCCCCTGCTCAAGCGCGCTCCCATCTGGCTCAGCGTCTCCCTGCTCTACGTGGCGATGTTCGCGCCCGCGCTCTTCGCCGCCGACGGCCCCGCGCTCACCGGCTTCCCGCTCGCGGTCCAGATCGTCGGCCTCGTCGCGCTGGCCGCGGGCGTGGTCATCGAAGGCGTCGCCGACGCGCAAAAGAACGCGCTCAAAAAGGCGTGCGCCTCCTGCTTCACCTCCATCGGCCTCTACCGCTGGGTCCGCTGCCCCAACTACTTCGGCGAAATCCTCGTCTGGACCGGCAGCCTCATCGCCGCCGCCCCCTTCCTCACCTCGCCCCTGCGCATCGCGCTCGCGCTCGTCGGGTGGATCTGCATCGTCCTCATCATGATGGGCTCCACCAAGCGCCTCGAGCGCACCCAGGACGCGCGCTACGGCCACCAGCCCGCCTACCAGCAATACGTCCGCACCGTCCCCGTCCTCTTCCCGTGGGTGCCGGTCTACTCGTTGAAGAACGTGCGCGTCTATTTAGAGTAGACCCGACGGGTGTTCCGACACCCGTCGAGTCTCGCGCACCGCGCTACCTCCGCAGCATCGGCAGATACAACCGG
>CAZPTI010000437.1:0-3139 GCA_964588925.1 uncultured Anaerolineales bacterium
TTCTATGCGATGTTCGTGCGCGAGCTGGTCGACGTGCGCACAGGGCGGTGGCTTGTGCCGCTGGGCTACACGCTGGTGTTTGGCAGCCCGCTCGTTGCGTTCTTCGGTGGCAACGTTGCGATTACCGGCGTCTATCTCGATCCGGGCCAGGAGATGTTCCTGCCCAACCTGGGACCAGGCGTCCTTATCCTCGGCGTCGCGGTCTACGGATTCATGCTCTACGCGCTGTATCACCTGGTCCGGGCGCGCGCGCGAACTGCCTCCTCCATCGAGCGCAACCGTCTCACCTATCTGATCATCGGCGTGCCCGTCGTGATCCTCGGCTCCGCAGCGAATTACATCCCGCAGCTGCGCGGCTACCCCATCGACACCATAGCGAACGTGCTGAACGCCGCGCTAACGGCAGTTGCGATCGTCCGCTATCGCCTGCTGGACATCCCGCTCGTCATTCGCAAAGGCCTGCGCTACACGGTCACAACGCTGATCGTCAGCATGATCTATTTCCTGCTGGTCTCCGTGTCGGTGCAGGTGCTCCACCTCGTGGCCGGCTACCAGGTGTTCATGCTCTCGCTCGTGCTGGCCGCCGTGGCAGCGGTCGCGGTTCAGCCGCTGCGCGACCTGCTCCAGGCGCGCGTGGATAAGCTGTTCTTCCGCGACAAATACGACGCCGCGCAGATGCTCCAACACGTCAGCCGCACGTCCGCCTCGGTGCTCGACATCGACCAACTCACCGACATGATCCTGACGGAAATCGGAAGCGTCATGCGGATCGAGCGGAGCGCTTTCTTCCTGCGCGACGAGTCGGGTGGCTTCAGGGTCGCAGCGAGCCGTGGTGTGGTGTTGGACACCGAGTGGCGCCTGCGCCCGGATCATCCGCTCGTCACCTACCTGGCGGCGCGGCCGCAGGTGTTCGTCTCGCAAAACCTGGACCGGCTACCGCTGGCCCGCGCGTTTCGGCTCGAGGAGCGCGAGCTGTGGGAGAAGCTCGGCGCGGAACTGCTGGTGCCAGTGATTGCGAAAGGCGCGCTGGTCGGTCTGCTGGCCGTGGGCCAACGTCTTTCCGGCGCGGACTATGCGGATGACGACCGGCTCGTGCTCATGACGCTGGCGAATCAGACTGCCATCGCAGTTGAGAACGCGCGCCTTTACGCGGCAGCGCAGCATCAACTCGCCGAACGGCAGCGGGCCGAAGCGCGCACGCTCGAGTCGCTCCACGAAAAGGAGGTGCTCTTACGCGAGATTCACCACCGCGTGAAGAACAACCTGCAGGTCATTTACAGCCTGCTCAGCCTGCAAAGCCAGTATGCCTCGGACGAGACAACATTGGAGGTGCTGCGCGACAGCCAGAACCGCATTCGCTCGATGGCCCTCATCCATGAAAAGCTCTATCAATCGGCCAACCTGGCGGACATCGATTTCGGCGAGTATCTACGCACGCTCACCGCGCACCTGCACCGCTCCTACGCGACGTCCGACCGTAACATTCATCTGGTGGTCAGCACGGCGCCGATCCGGCTGCCGCTCGATGTCGCGCTGCCCTGCGCGCTCATCGCCAGCGAACTCATCTCCAACGCATTGAAGCATGCCTTTGTGGGGCGTTCAGAGGGTGTGCTGCGCATCGCCATCCAGGTGGACGAGCGCGGCATGGTCACGCTCGAGGTAGCGGACGACGGCGTTGGGATGCCGGTGGCCGCAGTCACCGCGGAAACGAGCGACGACGCGGGCGCGCGGAGCCAGGCCACCCTCGGCATGCAGCTCGTACGGGGCCTTGTCCGCCAACTGGAGGGCGCAATGACCCTGACCAACGGCTGCGGCACGCGCTTCGTCATCTCCTTCCGCGCGGTTGGAAACGTAATCACGGATGTAAGGTAGCTGGGGTAGGGTTGCATTGCCGATAATGTTGTGTGTCGATGGGATGAGGTAAACATGTCTCCTGTAAGGGTCCTCGTGGTCGAGGACGAAAGCATTGTCGCGCTGGATATTCAGCACCGCCTGCGCGCAATGGGGTATGAAGTAGTCGGCCTTGCGCTCACAGGACCGGAAGCCCTCGAACTGGCCGAGCGCACCGTGCCCGACCTGGTGTTGATGGATATTCGGCTCAAAGGACCGCTCTCAGGCATCGAGACTGCGGAACATTTACGCGCCCGCCGCGATCTCCCTGTCATCTACCTCACCGCATACACGGATCAACTCACCCTGGAACGCGCGCGCATCTCCGAACCGTTCGGCTACGTCGTCAAACCGTTCGAGGATCGCGAGCTCAACATCACCATTGAGATCGCGCTTTACCGGCACAAAGTGGAGCAGCGCCTGCGCGAGAACGAGCTGGCGCTGCTGGCGCACCAGAACGAGCTGGAGCAGCGCGTTGCGGAGCGCACTGCTAAGTTAACCGAACTCAACGAGGCGCTGCGGCTAGAGATTGCAGCGCGCGAGCGCGCGCAGGCCGAACGCGCGGCAGCGCAAGAGGAGCGCCGGCGGCTGGCGCAGGACATCCACGACTCGGTGACACAGTCCATTTTCAGCATGATCTTCACAACGCAGGCCGCGCGCCAGGCCATCCATTCGGGTGACGGCAACGTTGCGGCAACTCTCGCCGAAATTGAAGACATGGCGCGACAGGCGCTTAAGGATCTGCGGCTGTTGCTCTACCAGTTGCGCTCGCCGCTGCTCGAGCATGAGGGTCTTGTCGCTGCGCTGCGTTACCGCCTCGATGCTGTGGAAGCGCGCGCCGGCATCAAGCCCCGGCTCATCGCGCCCGCTGAAATCGAGTTGTCGGGCGAAGCCGAAGAGGACGCATACCGGATCGCGATTGAAGCGCTCAACAACTCGCTGAAGCACGCGCGCGCGACCGAAGTGCTTGTCGAAATACGCGGCGATAGCGACATGCTCACACTGACGGTCTCGGACAACGGAGTCGGTTTTGACGACACGACCATGTCGGCCAGCGCGGGACTGGGGTTGGCGGGGATGCAGGAGCGCGCGGCGCGGTTGGGCGGCAGCGTTCTGGTCCGCAGCGGGCGCGGGCAGGGAACATCGGTGATTTTGCGGGCGCGTTGCCTGGCCGCACCAGACGCACTCAACAAGGGAGCGCAACAATGAGCGACACGATTCGGGTGTTGGTTGTCGACGACCACCGGTT
>CAZPTI010000438.1:0-3127 GCA_964588925.1 uncultured Anaerolineales bacterium
GCCAGTTCGGCCGCGGCGGTCTTGGTGCGCGTGAACACGAGCACCCCTTCGCCCGGCGCGGCCTCCAGTTCGAGGATTTGCGCGAGCGCATCCAGCTTGGCCGGCTCCGGCACGAGGACGTACTGCTGATCGACCGTGGGCACGGTGAGCGTGCGCTGGACGGTCTGCACGCTGGCCGGGTTGCGCAGGAAGCGATCCGCGATGCGGCGGATCTCCTCCGGCATGGTTGCGGAGAAGAGCGCCTTCTGCGCGTCCTCCGGCGCCTGGCCGAGAATCCACTCGATGTCCTCGATGAAGCCCATGCGGAGCATCTCGTCGCCCTCGTCGAGCACGACAGTTTTCAGGTGGCTGAACTCCAGCGTGCCGCGGCGCAGGTGATCCATCACGCGGCCGGGCGTGCCGACGATAATCTGCATCCCCGTGCGCAGGCGGACAAGCTGCTGCTGGATGGCCTGGCCGCCGTACACGGGCAGCACCTTGACGCGGCCGAGGTGGCGCGCGTAGTTGTGGAACGCTTCGGCCACCTGCAACGCCAGCTCGCGCGTGGGCGTCAGGACGAGCGCCTGCACCGCGTTGAGGTTCAGGTCCAGTTGCTGCAGGAGGGGCAGCGCGAAGGCCGCGGTCTTGCCGGTGCCGGTCTGCGCCTGGCCGACCACATCGCGGCCGGCGAGCAACAGCGGGATGGTCTGCCGCTGGATGGGTGTGGGCGCCTCGTAGCCAAGCTCGCTGAGCGCGCGGGTGATGGGTTCGGATAGGCCGAGGGAATCGAAGCCGTCGGCGATGATTTCTTCTGTTGACATGAAACTGCTCCTTCTTTGCGCGAAACATGGTGACAGGTTGCGGGCGCGGGGTCAGTGAGCTAGACGACTGCTGCGCAGGGTGGGTTTGGAACACGGAGACGCGGAGTGTAGCAGAGGCGCGGAGCGCGGAGAAGCGGAACGCGGAGGGCGCGCTACCGGAGGACTTTGTCGAACGCGGCGCGCAGTTCGTCGGGTTCGACCGGGCCGTCCCAGAACGCGACGATCTTGCCGCTGCGGTCGAGCAGGTAGAATTCGGGGGTGATGTTGAAGCCGAACTGCGCCATGAGCGGTTCGCTGGCCTCGTCGAGGATGTTGACGCGGACGACGTCGATGCGCCCGACGTACTCTTTCTGAACCCCACGCACGATGGGGAGCGCCTCGCGGCAGGCGCTTCACAAAGGAGAGTAGAACTCGTAGAACTGCGGGCGCGCGGGCGGTGTTGGCGGCGCGGGATCAGGGGCCAGCGCGCCTGATGGCGCCGCGCAGGCCGACAGCGCCAGCACCAGCAGCAGCAAGACGAAGCCTCGCGCGCCCACCTCTGTTGCCTCTGCGACCTCTGTGGCTTAAGCTATATTCGCATCAAGTCTATCATTTGGCGGAGCAAGTTGCTAATTTCGCAGGAGACGTGTACACTCTTCGGGTCCAGCCCAGCGTTTTTCGCCTTCCCCCAGAGGTGTCGTCATGTCGCTGGAGCCCGCACCCGAGCCTGACAGGGCAACTATCGGTCAGGCGATCATCGACGCGCTCGCCTACTCGGACGTCTTCGATTACCCCATGACCGGCGGCCAGATTCGGCGTTACCTTGTGCGCACGCCGGCTTCGCCCGCCCAGGTCTCTGACGCGCTTGCCTCCGATCCGTGGCTGGTCGACCGCATCGAGCAGGACGGCGAGCAGTACTGCCTCGTGGGGCGCTCGGCAACCTTCGCGGTGCGCGCAGGCCGCGCGGGCGATTCTGCGTGGCTATGGCGGCGAGCGCGCTTCTTCGGCCGCGTGATTGCGCAACTCCCCTTTGCGCGCATGGTTGCCATCATCGGCTCGCTTACGATGGACAACGTCCGCTCGCGCGGGGATGACATCGACCTCTTTATCGTGACTGCGCCCGGCCGCGTGTGGCTGACGCGCGCTTTTGTCATCCTCCTGGTGCGCGTTGCGCGGCTCGGCAAGATCGACCTCTGCCCCAACTATATCGTCAGCG
The DNA here is from genome assembly GCA_964588925.1 of uncultured Anaerolineales bacterium. Classification (GTDB taxonomy): domain Bacteria; phylum Chloroflexota; class Anaerolineae; order CG2-30-64-16; family CG2-30-64-16; genus JALOOB01. The sequence goes on from CAZPTI010000438.1 coordinate 1,996, forward strand.
AACAGAAGCTCGGCATGGAGACGCAGGACTTGTTCACTGCGCGCGAGCTGGCGCAGATGCGGCCGCTGTGGGGCAGCGGCGTCTACCGCGAGTTGCTGGACGCGAACGAGTGGCTGTGCGCGACCCTCCCCAACGCGGAGCCGCGCGCGAGCGAGCTGCGCGACCTGGGGCGCGGCGCGCGTTGGATGCAGCGCGTGACCGAATGGCCGTTGCGCGGGCGGTTGGGAAGCGCGCTTGAGGAGCGGCTGCGGCTGCGGAAGATGCGCGATCTCGAACAGCAGGCCGCGTCGACAGGCAGCCGCGAGGTGGTGCTGGAGCCGGAGGTGTGCAAGGGGCATATGGACAGCCACGGGCGGAAGATTCGCCAGGAGTACGCGCGACGCCGCGAGCGCTATCTCGCGCCGGAGCCAGTGTGGCGGGAATGAACGCGCGCGCGAAACCCGACAGGTCTTTGAGACCCGTCGGGTTTGGGGCAATGCTTCCCGGCGCGCTCATGGCGCTGGCGCTCCTACTACCGCTGTGGCGCTACCGCATCCTGTGGCACCTGCAACTCGAAGCGGTGTATTTCGAGCTGCACGACATTATCATTTACGCGAGCGACCTGCTCGTCCTGCTGGTCGTCGGGGTGTGGCTGCTTTCTCCGACGCGAAAGCGCGTCGGAGAGTTGCCGCGGTGGCTCGTCATACTGCTGGCCGCGTTCGCTGCACTCGCGACGGTTTCCGCTGCGTGGGCGAGCCTGCCGTGGCTGGCGCTGTATCACGCGGCGCGGCTGTGGCTGCTCTTTGCGCTGTTCCTGGCAATTGCGACCGCGCGCGAGGCGCGACGGGCGCTGACGTGGGGCCTGCTGATTTCGGCCGCGCTCCAGGCGGCGCTGGGGCTGGCGCAGTTCGCCGCGCAAGGGCCGCTGGGGTTGCGCGAACTGGGCGAGGCGGCAATGCCGCCTGCATGGGCGGGCGCGGCGGTGATCACCGTGGCCGGCGAGCGCGTCCTGCGGCCTTACGGGCTGACGCAGCACCCGAACATGCTCGGCGGGTTTCTCATGGTTGGTTGCCTCATTGGCGCGGGGCTTGCGCTGGCGAGGCGGCGCGAGGCGGTCTGGCCGACCGGGGCCGCGTTCCTGCTGTCCGCCGTG
>CAZPTI010000439.1:0-3127 GCA_964588925.1 uncultured Anaerolineales bacterium
CGGGTGCTATAGTATTCCCGTTGCCAGAACTATCTTTTCGGTTGGCGCAGTTGCCAGCCTTGCCTTACGGAGTGCTCGCCATGCCTGCCAAGCGCCTGGTGGCTGATATAATGACTGCGAATCCGGTGTCAGTGACGCCCCGGAATGCGATCCGCACCGCCATCAACTTGATGCGCGAGGGCGGCTATCGCCGCTTGCCCGTGGTCGACCGCGGCAAGCTCGTCGGGATCATCACGGACCGGGATTTGCGCCGGGCGGCAAATTCGCCGTTCGTGGTGCGCGAACAATGGTACGACAACTTCATCCTGGACCACATTGAAGTGGGTTCTTGTATGACGCCCAATCCCCTGACCATCAGCCCGACCGCGACGATATCGGATGCCGCGCGGCTGATGCGCACACACAAGATCGGCGGCCTGCCGGTCGTATCTGATGGACAACTCGTTGGCATCGTCACCGAGACGGATTTGCTCGATTTTCTGATCGAGATGCTCGCAGCCGACGCGGTGCCCGCCTGAGTTTCGTGGCGCCGGTACGGGCCATGAGCATCATCCCCCACGGAGCGCCTGCGCCACTAGACGCAGGCGCCTGTTTCATGTTTAGGAACACCCACACCTATGTTTAGTCGAGCTGATCTGGTTTTCTTGCACGCGCCGAGCGTGTACGATTTTCGCAAGCATTCGATCCTGTACGGCCCTGTCAGCGACCTGGTGCCGTCGACTCCCGTGTTTGAGATGTACCCCATCGGTTTTACCACGATGGCCGAGTACCTCGAACGGCACGGGCATCGTGTGCGCATCGCAAACCTGGCCGTGCGTATGTTGAACGACGAGACGTTCGATCCCGAGGCGCTGATTAGGCGGCTCAATCCCGTCGCGTTCGGGATCGACCTGCACTGGATGCCCCACGCGCACGGCGCGCTGGCCGTGGCCGAGATGGTGAAGAAGCACCATCCCGACACGCCTATCATCTTCGGCGGCTTCTCCTCCACGTATTTCCATGAGGAACTCATCCGCTATCCCTTCGTCGATTACGTCATCCGCGGTGACTCGGCGGAAGAGCCGATCCGGCAGTTGATGGACTATCTTACCGGTGTGGCGAAGGCCCCGGCCATTACGGACATCCCGAACCTGACGTGGAAGAACAAGGCCGGCGAGGTCACGGTCAACCCGCACACCTACCGGCCTGACACGCTCGACAACGTGATGCTCGACTACCGCTATGTCGTGCGCGCGGCCGTACGCGACATGGACATGAGCAACTACGTCCCGTTTAAGGACTGGACCGACTACCCGATCATGGCGGCCTTGTCGTGCCGCGGCTGCACGCAGTCGTGCGTAATCTGCGGGGGTTCGGGTGCGGCGTTCAAGAAGATGCACGGCCGCGACAAGCCTGCGTTCCGCGACCCGGAGTTGCTGGCTGCGGATGTTCGCCGCATCAGCAAGATGAGCGCGGGGCCTGTGTTCATCCTGGGCGACCTGCGCCAGCCGGGCAAGGATTACGCCAGGCGGTTCTTCGCCGCGATGAAGGGATTCAGTGGGCCCGTCATCACCGAGCTGTTCTCGCCCGCATCGCGCGAGTTCCTCGAAGACATGGCGCGGGCGCTGCCCAACTTCACGCTGGAAGTGTCTCTGGAGAGCCACGATCCAGTTGTCCGCCACGCGTTCGGCAAGCACTACGGCAACGAGCCGATGGAGCGCACGCTGCAGGACGCGCTCGACGTGGGCGCGAAGCGGCTGGACGTGTTCTTTATGTCGGGTCTGCCGCAGCAGACGCCGCAGTCGGTGCTCCAGACCGTGGAGTACTGCGAGGAACTGGTCAAGCGATTCGGCAAGGACGGCCGGCTGGCGCCGTTTATCTCGCCGCTGGCGCCGTTCCTCGATCCAGGCAGCCGCGGGTATGAGGAGCCGGACGCGCACGGCTACAAGCTGTTTGCGCGGACGCTTGAGGAGCACCGCCGGCTGCTCGTCGCGCCCAGCTGGAAGTACGTGCTCAACTACGAGACAAAGTGGATGGACCGGCACCAGTTGGTGGACGCGACCTACGCGGCGGGCAAGCGGCTGAACCAGATCAAGGCCGAGCACGGCCTGGTGCCGCAGGAACAGGCCGCGGCGACGGATCAACGCATCAACTGGGCCGTTAGCCTGATCAAGGAAATCGACCACCTGATGGTGACGACGACGCACGAAGAGTTCGAGCGCGAGATGGCGCGGCTGCGGCCCGAGATCGAGCGCGCGAACATGAGCACCGTGTGCGACAAGCGTGAGCTCAATCTGGATGTGACCGGGCCAAAGTTGAACTATGGGCAAGTCGCGCATATGATATTCCAGGACGCGGCGCAGACGTTGACCCGCGCGCTTGCCGCGCCGTTCCGACGGCCCGCGCCAGCCGCGGCGCCCGCCGAGTCCGAATAACTGCCGGTAACTCTGTCCCAAGGAGGTGACAGGCATGGTCCGAGGAACAGTCGCAATCGAGACGGACCGCTGCAAAGGGTGCGAGCTTTGCGCCCGCGTATGTCCGCAGGACGTCCTTAAGATGAGCCGCGAGTCGTTTAACGCTCGCGGCTACCGGCCCGTCGTGCTGGTGGACCCGGAAGGCAAGTGCACGGGGTGCGCGTTGTGCGCTTTGATGTGCCCCGATGTCGTGCTGACGGTTTACCGGTATGACTCACGCAAGACACCCACCGCCGCCAGTATGACGGCTGCTGCGGCATAGACGGAGGCTTTTCTCATGGCAAAGGAGCTCTGGGAAGGCAACCAGGCCATTGCTGAGGCCGCGGTGCGCTCCGGCGTCGAGGCGTTCTTCGGCTACCCCATCACGCCCCAGACCGAGTTGCTCGAATACATGTCGTGGCGCATGCCCGAGCTTGGCCGCGCGTTCCTGCAGGCTGAGAGCGAGGTCGCGTCCATCAACATGGTTTACGGCGCGGCCTGCGGCGGCGCGCGCGCCATGACCTCTTCCTCCAGCCCGGGCATCAGCCTGATGCAAGAGGGTCTGTCCTACATCGCCGCGTCGGAAGTGCCGGCCGTGCTGGTCGACATCATGCGCGGCGGCCCCGGGCTGGGCAACATCCAGCCGAGCCAGTCCGACTACTTCCAGATGACCCGCTCCGCGGGCCACGGCGACT
>CAZPTI010000440.1:0-3069 GCA_964588925.1 uncultured Anaerolineales bacterium
ACATAGCCTAAATGCCCGCGCAGCACAGTGATGCGCTGCGGATTGCGGTTATGCCAGATCCGCACGCTGCCGTCGTCGCACGCAAAGGCGATGTCGCGGCCATCGGGGCTCAAGTCGACCGCGCGCACTTCAACCACTTCCGACAGGGCCGCGCCGGTCAGGTCCGCGCCGCGCAGGTCCGTTTTCTCCAGCGCAACCCCGGTCAGGTCCGCGTCCTGCAGGCACGCGTCGCGCAGATCGGCCCCCGACAGGTCCGCGTTCACCAGGCTGGCCCCGGCCAGGATAGTGTTTGCCAGCGCCGCGGCGGTCAGCTTCGCGCCCCTCATGCGCAGCAGAGTCAGCGCATTGCCGCCCGCATAGCCCGCGCCCGTCCGTCCCTGCTTCCGCGTCGACTCGACCAACTGCCAGAGGCCGCGATCATCCGGGACCATCTTCGCCAGGAACTCGCGCACCTCCGGCGACAACGGTTGTTCCCGCCAGCATTCCGGCGCAGTGGCCGCGCCGCTGTCGACCCGCGCCAGCGCCTCCGCCATCTTCCGCGCCACGAAGTATTCCATAAACGACTTGTGCGCGAATCGGTAGTTGCCCGCCTGGTCGCGCACCAGGTACGACTGCGTGCGCAGATCGCGTTCAAGGAAGGCCGCCCTTTCAGGATCATCCTTCAATCCGAAATAGTCGGTCACGCGTCCGGGGAAGTCGGAGAAGGGGATCGTGAGGCGCTGGCTGCGCTGCATCTCCCAGGCCAGCTCCTGCGACAGGAACAGGCGATCAGCCGGCGGCATGGTGTCGGCCCCCTCGCTCCAGCGCCGCTTCAACAGGTTGTCGACATACGCTTCGTACAACGTGGCCTGGTTAATTTCACGCGCGTCCTTGATCTGCGGCAGGGTTTGCGCGATCATATCCAGCAGCACAGGTCGGCTCGCCAGGTCGCGCAGGTTGGCAAGCTCCTGGATCTTCCGGTAGACCGCCTCCCAGCCGTCGGGCAGCCGCTTCTGCAGGGCCAACCGCACATCCTCGTCGGTAAAGGCCAGCAGGTGCGCCACCTCAAACCCCTGGCGGTTCCGCAGGTCAATCACGCGTTCGCCAGCCACCAGCGTCATCTTGCGACGCTGGCGCATCAGCGTTTCCTCTTCTTCCTGCTGGTGGCGGAAATACGCGGTCCGGCACGTGAGGAGCACCTTGCTGGCCGGAGAAACCACCTTCGCCAGCTCCCAGAAGTTGTCCACCGTCGTGCGGTAGTCGCTCACGCGGCGCTCCATCTCGTCGAACCCGTCGAAGATGAGGAGCAGACGCCCGGCCTCGTTGAGCCGCGCAAACGTCTTGTAGCCGGCCGCGAGGCTCACCTTGTAGCGGTTGGCAACCGCGTCGGTAATGAGCTGCTCCACGTCGTAGGCGCGCGAGTAGTCGCGCAGGGTGATGATGATCGGAATTCGGTTCGCCGTGGGATCGGCCAGATAGCGTTTGGCGGTCAGGTGCGCATAGGTCTGGCAGAACCAGGTCTTGCCGCTGCCGAAATCGCCGAGGATGGAGAGGTGATTGCGGTCCGGCTCCGCCAGCCAGGCATCGACGAAGGATTCGACCGGCTTGAAAACCTCCGGCCCGAGGTCGTCGCCCGTCAGCGCCTCGACCGACAGCGGGACGTAGTATCGGGGCAGCTCGCTGGCGTCGTAGTCCGCGATCAGCTGTTCCAGATACGGCTTGAAGTCCGCCAGCCGGTCGGTGAACTCGTTGATTGTGTAGCGGCGGATGCGCTTACGCTGACCGGCGAACTCGCGCAAGTCTTCGGGCAGCGGCTCCTTCGTCAGCAGAATGCCGCGCGCCGCATCATAACTGCCCACCGCGTCATTGAGCGCGGCGATGTCAGCCGCTCTGGGCGTCTTGCCGACAAAGTGAACGACCTCCTGCGCAATATCCGCGCCCCACTTGACCTCGCACAGGAAGTAGCTGTCGTCTCCCACGACGCGGCCATCGGTGACGCGATAGCCCATCGCCTCCAACAACCCGCGAGCGTCCTCGCTCGCGGCCCGCGCGGCGTCCGGCGTTGGCCCCGCGCACAACTCGCTAAAGCTCACTCCGAGCGCGCGCAGCGCAAGGCCGTTGAGCGCGTCGAGGACTTGCGCGCGCTCCGCGCGGCGCGTCTCGGTGTCGCCGTAGCGCTGCGCGTCGCTCAGGTTGTCTGTCAGGCGCGTCTGGAGGGTCAGGGCGTCGGTGTAATCGTCGCGTCCGCGATCCACGCGGCGCAGCAGTTCCCGTAGCCCGCTCTGGTATGCCTCGAAACTCACGCTTGCGCTCCTCAGCCAGTTGTTGCGCGGCGCCGCCGGTCAAAGAAGGACACCCTCTGCCCGCGCGTCAACTGATCGCAGCATGAGAGTGAATTGCCACAGAGGACGCAGAGGCCCTGGACGGATCTTTGTTACCTCTGCGCCTTGCGCAGGCCAGGGTGCGACGGTAACGTAACATCGATTGGGCGCTTCCTGGAAGAACGCGGAAGAGCGGATAAACGGCAACTGGAAGAATGCGCTCCCGGGGTGCAGGGACCGCAACGGAAGTCATTATATTGGGATCACCCTGTTTGCGCAACCGAACGCAAAGATCGGCGCGCATCCCCAGATCGGCCGCGCCCCAAGGGCGCCGGCAGCGGAGACCCGGCAACCGCTACTTCAGGCTCGCTTCTCCAATGGCTCGCTCGAGCAAGTCACCTACCTCGGCATCAGGCTGGTCCGGGGGTAGATGTCCATAGGCGCGCGCCGCGAGTTCGGGTCCGAGCAGCAAATCGGCCAGATAGCGCCTCAACTGCGCGTCTGTTGCGCCAGCGTGCCGCGCGCGCAACCCCATCCGCGCGAGTTCCTGCGCCGAGCGGTTCATCTGGTCGAGCATTTCAAGCTTGCGCTCGACGGAGGCGCGTCGCAGCAGGTCAATGAGGACTTGTTCTGCCTCAGGGGAAGTGTCGCGAAACAAGGCGGTCATGTAGATCCCTCGTTTGAATTATACGCTGGACGAGCAAAACAAAAAACCTCACCAAAAGGGTGAGGTTGCGGGCTTGCGCCCAACGGGAGCGACGGGAATTTT
>CAZPTI010000441.1:0-3062 GCA_964588925.1 uncultured Anaerolineales bacterium
CTGGGCCGCGCCGAGTTGCCCGGCGGATTCGGGATAGCGCACTTCGGCCGCGCTCACCGGCTCGTCGTCGGTGCGTTCGCCTGGCCGGGCCACGCAGGCGGCGGCGAGCGATTGCGCGATGCTCATGGCGGCGAACCGATCGGGGGAGGCGACCTGCGCGACCATGACGAATGGTTGGAGCAGGCGGCGCAACAGTGTGCCGTAGATCTTTGCGACGACGGCGGCCTGCGGGTCAACCCAGCGGCCGCTCTGCTCGATGCTGTAGGCGTTGTTGCGCGTCCAGTCGGCGGCCGTCTGCGCGGCGGCGGCAGCGTTCGCGAGCGCCTCGTATTCGGCCGGGCTGAGCCGGGTTGGCTCAATGTGCAGGTTGATGACGCACGGCGCGCCCTCGCGCAGCAGCGCCTCGAACGGCTGGAGGAACGGGCCGCCGGCCTGCCAGAAGGGATAGACGACGTAGGCTTCGGCGTGCGCCCACGGGAAGAGGACGACGTCCTCGCGCTGGCGCACTTCCGCAATGAACAGGTCGTCGAAGGGCGCGCGGGCCTGCAACAGTTCGCGAGGGTCGGTGATCTCATGGGCCGGCAGGCCGAATGAGCGCGCGAGGCGGATGAGGTCGGCGCCGAGCTGCTGCGCGACGGCGTCGGCCTGCTCGGCCGGGCTGAGCGCGCGCGCAAGGAGGCGCATCTCCACGCCACCCCGGTCGGGATGGTAGGTGTAGCGCAGGCTGAAGCCCGCGTTCTGCCACTTCCACAGGTTGCCGATAAACTGGCTGTGGCGCGCGAGCACCTCGGCCAGGCGTTCGCTATCGCGCTCGGCAACCAGCGTCGGCTCCGTCAGGAAGTCGGGCAGGTACGGCAGGCGCAGGCCGATGATGCCGCGCTGAGCCCGGATCGGGTGACCAGCGGTCGGGGTGGCAAGACCTTCGCTTGCCACCCACGCGTTTTCGGCCGCCGGGAGGCAGGTTTCGGGGAACCGCTCGACGGCAAACATTTCAGATCAGCCGGGTGCGTTGGAAGCTGCGCTCGGTGGCCTGCGGCATGAGGCGCTCTTCGATGCCAACGCTATCGAGCGACTCGCGCACGCTTTGCTCGACAGACTTTTCCAGCGCGACCGTGTCGTCGATGTCAAACTCGTTTGGCGCGACGCGCAGACCGGCCAGGATGTCCTTATCCGTCACCCATTTGTAGAGGCTGTACACGCTGAAGACGCCCAGCGCGATCCAGTTGATGAAGTAGACGGGGCCGACGCAGCACAGGCCGAAGGCGAGCGATTCCAGCCCGCCGACACTGCCGCCGAGCAGGTTCATGCTGACGTTGTCGCTGGCGCTTTGCAGGAAGAGCGGGTAAAACAGCGCAAAAGCGACGCTGACGCCCAGGATGATCATGCGGAGGGTCGAGAGCGGCCCTTTGAAGTAGGTGACTTGCGAGACGTACAGGTCCTTGCCGAACCGGTTGATGTAGAGGCCAGCAGTGGTCAGGCCCCGGCGGATGAGGAAGTAGTTACGGATGTCGGCGAGCAGGCCCTGGCGAATGAGGACGGCCGGCTGAACGAGCGACCCTGGCACCTCGCGTCGGCGGATGCGCTCAGCGACAACGTCGCGCAGCTTCTCGGCCGCATCGCCCTGGTTGTTGATGAGCCAGGAGACGTGGCGGCCGCGCTGGCCGTAGCCTGCAAAGGGGCCCCAGATGTTCATGGGCACGCGCGCTTCGCCTTCGGCAACCGGGCGATCGAACGAGGTGGACGCAGGCGTGAACGGCGTGGGCGATGACGACGCTACATGCGTCGGGTCGGTGGCGTTGAGCGGGCCGGCAGTGGGCAGCTCCCGATCGAGTGCGGGCGTGGCAGCGGCGGCTGTGGCCGTGGGCGGCGCCAGGCGGGCGCCGCAGACGATGCAGAACGGGCCGGGTCCGGGGTCGGTGGAGCCGCAATTGGGACAGGCTGGCATGGATTCACTCCTCAGATAAGGGCAAAAGGTCAGGCCTGTGGCGCCTGGACCTGGGGCAGCCGCGCGCCGCAGTTCATGCAGAATTTGCTCCAGGCAAGGGTGGCTTTGCCACAGGCGGGACAGTCGACGGTTTCCTCTTCCGCAAGGGCGGGCGAGGTGTCATCGGGGAGCGTGGCGGCAGAACGATCCGGCGCCTCAACGACGAAAGGGGGCGAAACGACCTGCGGGCGCGGCGCGCTCTTGCGGCGGCCGGCGACGACAACTGCGCCCACGGCGGCCACGGCGAGAAGCGGGCCGATGACGAGCCAGGGGTTGAAGCTGCTCTTCGGGGTGACGGTGGCATAGATCGGCTGGCTGCTGCCACCGATCAGAGTGTTGCTGTCGGTGGGCGAGCTGCCGGCGTCGAGGATGCTGCCGACGTGAATGCGGATGATCTCTTCGATGCCGCTCAGGCCGCTATTGGACACGTAACGGATCGACAGCGCGTCCTTGCCGTCAAACTGAGTGGGCTCGACGACGATGTCAACTGCTTCGAGCGAGGCATAGTTGTCGCCCTTCATGTCGACGCGATAGGCGGTCGCATCGGGGCTGCTGGCCCTGTCTTTTTTGTAGCTGAACTTGACGCCGCGCGTTTCCTGTTCGGCCTTGACCTGCTCCAACTGCTGCTCGATGCCGGCCGGGCCGCCAGCCAGGGCGATGGCCGAAGTGGGGAATTCAATGCGGACGGTGGCGTCCCAGCGGTCGCCGGAGTAGAGGGTGACGTCGGTTTCCGCTGTGCCCCCGCAGGCTGCCGCCAGCAACATCAGGGCGAACAGGGTGAGAACGAGGGACAGAGCGGACGGTCGAGGGTGGGATTTCGGTGTCATGCGCGCCTCCTTGCTATTGTGATGAACGTAGTAACTTGTTTTTCTACGGCATCTTTGCCGCGTATCAGTCAAAACTGGTTGCGATCGTGAGCCTGACCGGACGAGCGCAAGGAGACCGGATCAGGGTGTTTCGTTCAGGCGCAGCCAGAGGTACATGAGGACGCCGCCGGCGACGCCGACGTTGAGCGATTCGGCCTTGCCACGCATGGGGAGGCTGACCCAGCGCGCGATGCGGGGGCTGACGTCGGGGG
>CAZPTI010000442.1:0-3056 GCA_964588925.1 uncultured Anaerolineales bacterium
AGTAGGCGCTTTAGCGCCCGTCGCAGAACGGGGCGCTGAAGCGCCTACTACGAACCGGACGAAAGCGGTATAATGGCGCAACGGTTCAGAAGGAGCGACCACGATGAACAAGCGCGAGATGATGTTGGAGCTGATCAACGGCAACCCGCCGCGCGGTTACACCCCCGCGGCGTTCTTCCTGCACTTCGGGCCGCAGTACACCGAGGGCCGCGCGGCGATTGAGCGGCACCTTGAGTTCTTCCGCTACACGGGGATGGACTTTGTCAAAATCCAGTTCGAGCAGGGGCTGCCGGAGTGGACGGTGACATCGCCGGCGGACTGGGCGCACGCGCGGCGGTTGACTGAGGCGGACTTTGCGCCAACGGTGGAGGTGGCGCGTGGGCTGGTCGAGGCGGCGGGCAAAGAGGCGCTCGTCGTCCTGACGCTCTACTCGCCGTTCATGTGGGCGCGGCACCTCGCGGGCGACGCGCTGCTGGAGCAACATTTGCGCGACTATCCCGATGCGGCGGCGAAGGCGCTGGAGGTCAGCGCGGAGAATGTGTTGACGCTGGTTAGGGCGGCGAAGAAGGCAGGAGTGGATGGGTTCTACGCATCGACGCAGGGCGGCGAGGCGACGCGCTTCGCGGGGACGGACATCTTCGAGCGGCTCATCAAGCCGAGCGACCTGCGCGTGTGGGCGGAAATGGCGGATTGCCGCTTCAACATCCTGCACGTCTGCGACTTTGAGGCGCCCTACGCCGTCCTGACCCCCTTCCTCGACTATCCCGGCCACCTCGTGAACTGCCCCCTCCACCTGCAAGACCGCGTGATGACCGCGAAGGAGGCGGCAGAACTGTTCGGCCGGCCGTTCATGGGCGGGCTGGAACGGCTGGGCGTCCTGTCGACGGGGACGCCGGAGGAAGTGAAGCGCGAGGCCGAGCGCGTGCTGGCCGAGAAGCCGGAGTTATTCGTCCTGGGGGCAGATTGCACGGTGCCGGGCGAGACGCGGTGGGAGAATCTGAAGGCCGCGGTGGGAACCGCGCACGCGGGGTGAGAAGTCAGGTTCGTAGTAGGCGCTTCAGCGCCCGCGCGGGGGGCGCTAAAGCGCCTACTACGAACCTGCTAACCTGCGATATACGTCAGGTGCTGCTTCGCGTCGTTCGGGTGCGTCTTGTGATGCACGCGGCGCTTTGCCTTGATCATCGTCTCGATGATCGGGCTTGGCTCGAAGTCGGTGACTAGCAGGATGTAGCCGCGGCCGTTCAGTTGCGGCAGCAGTTCATTGACCCTCTGCACGGGGACTTCGCCCGCTTGCAGCATGGCCGTGCCGTCGAGGACGAATTGCGGCTCGCCCGTGATCCAGTCCGGGTCGCCTGCCGACGCGGCCGGCACGGCTATCTCAACCGGCGCAGATGCCGTCAATTCGGGCAGCCCCGCTGCGCGGCGCAGCGTGTTGACCAGCTCATCCGCGTCCACGTTGCCGATCTGCGCGACCTTTTCGATGGTCGCCAGTTGCCCGACCGTGCGGCGGAGGACGGGATTGCGCAGGTTCTTGAACGGCGGCGCGATGTCGACAATGATGTCCTCAAGTTGCGGATAAACTTGGAGGACGGCGAAAAGCTTGCTGCGGCTCGTGATTTCCATCTGGCTCACCCCTGCACCGGCTCAGCCGTATCATAAGTGAGCAGGCGGCGCTCCCCTTCCAGGCTCCGCACCTCCGTTAAGTCCTGGGTCACTTCCAGCGTCCCCAGATACTCGCCCTCCTTGCTCCGCACCGCATAGTAGCAGATGTAGATCATGCGCCCCTTCATGTTGATCCAGAAACGAGCGCGGTCTTCCTTGCCGGCCTTGAAGTCGCGCACGATCTGGTTGACGATGTGGACGCTCTTCGGGGGGTGGCAGTACTGCACCTTGCGGCCAAGGATAGCGCGCGAGCGGTCGAAGATGCGCTCCTTGCCGGGGCTAAAGTAGCGCACGGTGTCATCCTTGTCGACGAAGGTCAGGTCGAACGGCAGCGCGGTGAACGTTGCGATGAGCTCGTCCACCGAGAAGCTGCCCGTGGGCATCTGCACGCGTCCGCCCGCGGCCAATGGCTTGCGAATCTCCTGGTGAATGCCGCCCTCCGGCGTCCACTCGAACTGCGGCGCAAAGAGGCAGTAGCCGTACTCGTCGCTCTGCACGTAAATCTCGTACCACTCCTGCTCGGTCAGCAGGTTGAGCGCGGTCGGGAAGAGGATGCGCTCCTCCTTGTAGATCATGTCGTCGACCGCTTCCAGCGCAGGCGCAACTGCGAACGTGTTGTACGCCTTCGCCTCGGCCGCGGTGAGCGAGTCGACCTGTTGCAACCCGGCGATTGCGCCGCGCAGAATCTCGCGCGCCTCGTCATGCTTGCCCCACATCACGGTGGGCGGGCCGGGCAGGTTGTTCTTCTCGAAGTACGGGAAGAGCAGGTATTCCTTGCGCCGGTAGTGCTTGTCCACGTCCATCAGGTTATTGAGCAATTCCTGCAACGCGCGCACCGGCTCGGTCGCGTCCGTCTCGTCGGGCAGCGCGTCGATCTGCTTGATGAGCAGCCGCGCGCGGCCGGTCGTGCGGGTCAGCTCGCGGTTCTCCATCAGGAAGGTGTGGACGGGATGGCCGGGGATGGTGTCGGGCGTCTCCTGCAGGTCGAGGTGCTTCTTCAGGACGCGCGTGTGGGTGTCGCACAGGCTCTGGATGCTCTCGGCGGGAATGCCCTCCTGGATCAGTTGCACTTCCATCAGGAAGACATCGCTGTAGTCCGCCTCGTCGAGCAGCGTTTCAAGCTGCGCCTTGACGCGCGCCTCGGCCTCGCCGTTGTGCAGGCGGCGGATGAGGGTCTTCATGATTTCGACGCGCTGGCGCCGGTTGTCGATCAGTTCGCTCATGGGAGGAATGTCCTTGAAGTGGATTGTATGTGGGGAGGATAGCAGAAGGCGAAGCGGAGTGCTGCGAAGAAAGTCGCAAGTGGGGACAAATGCGGTGGTCTTATAGGGTGCGCGGCCATCTCGAATAAGCGAATGCGTGACTGCGTCACGAATCGAATAAGCGAATGGAGC
>CAZPTI010000443.1:0-3027 GCA_964588925.1 uncultured Anaerolineales bacterium
GGGGGCGCTCACCTTCGTTGCTCTGAGTCCTCTGCGCCCTCTGTGGCAAAGTTCGTCTTGCGGAAGCGAGACAGGCGGGCTAAGATTGAGCCATGAACAGGACTGTGCTGGTAGTTGACGACGACAAGAAGATTGTGGACCTGGTGACGATGTACCTGCGCCGGGACGGGTATGGCGTACTGCCGGCATATGACGGGCAGGAGGCGCTCGACGTGGCGCGGCGGAAGCGGCCGGACCTGGTGGTGCTCGACCTGATGCTGCCCTCGCTCTCCGGCCTCGACGTGTGCAAGCTGCTGCGCGCCGAGTCGCGCGTGCCGATCATCATGCTCACCGCGCGCGCGGCCGACGAGGACAAGCTGCGCGGGCTGGACCTCGGCGCGGATGACTATGTCACCAAACCGTTCAATCCGCGCGAGCTGGTCGCCCGCGTGCGCTCCGTGCTGCGCCGGGCGTATCCGGAGGAAGCGCCGAGCGACGACTTGCGCTTCGGTGAGTTGGTTATCAGCTTCCTGCGCCACGAGGTGACAGTCAGCGGCAAGACCGCAAACCTGACGCCGACCGAGTTTCGCCTGCTCGAAACGCTCTCGCGCGAGCCGGGCCGCGCGTTCTCGCGCTCCGACCTGCTCGACCGCGCATTCGGATACGACTATGAAGGCGTGGAGCGGACCGTCGACGTGCACATCATGAACCTGCGGCGCAAAATCGAGCACGGCAGCAAGTGGCGCTATATCGCAACCGTTCCGGGCGTCGGATACCGTTTCGAGGCGTGGCATGCTTCATAGCCTGCGCGTGCGCTTGCTGCTGGCGACGATCCTCGTCGTGATTATCGCGGTCGGCGTGACCGCGTTCGTTGCGACGCGGCGCACCGCAGGGGAGTTTGCGCGCTATGTGGAGAAGCGTTCGCCCATCGACGAACGACGGCTGGGTTACCTGTTGTCGCGGTACTATGAGAACAACCGCGGCTGGGACGGCATCCAGCCCGAAATCGCGGAGTTAGGCCGCATCGCGGGCCAACGGGTCGTGCTGGCTGATAGCGCGGGAACAGTGTTGGCCGACAGTGAGAATCAGCTTGTGGGGCAGACGGTGGGCGACCGGTGGCCGCCACCGCGAGCGTGGGTGAAACAGGGGGGGCGGCCAATCGCCTCTGTCTACCTGGACCCGCTGGAAGGCCCCCCCAGCCCCGACGCGGCGTTTATCTCCGCAGTCAATCGCTCCGTCCTGTTCGGCGCGCTCGCCGCGGGCATTGCGGCCCTGATCGTCACGCTGTTCATCTCGGGGCGCATCCTGCGCCCGGTCGAGAATTTGACCGTCGCCGCGCAAAAGATGTCGCACGGCGACCTCTCCGCGCGCGTGCCGGTAGAGTCAGACGACGAGCTTGGGCAGCTTGCGACGGCATTCAATGGAATGGCGGAGAACATCGGCCGGCAGGAGGAGTTGCGGCGGAACATGGTGGGCGACGTGGCGCACGAGCTGCGCACGCCGCTGACCAACCTGCGCGGGTATCTGGAAGCGACGCGCGACGGCCTTGTTGCGCCGGACGCGGCGCTCGTCGACAATTTGTACGAAGAGACGATGCTGCTCACGCGCCTCGTGACCGACCTGCATGAGTTGGCGCAGGCGGAGGCGGGGCAATTGACGCTCGTGCGCACACCTACACCTATCCGCGAGGTCGTCGAGAAGGCCGTCGAAATCCTCCGCCCGCAAGCCGAGAACAAGGGCGTCACGCTGTTAGTTGTGCTTGCGCCTGACTTGCCGGATGCTGACATCGATCGCGAGCGCATCGGCCAGGTGTTGCGCAATTTGCTTAACAACGCGCTGGCGCATACGCCTGCTGGCGGCTCGATCACGGTGGAAGCCGGGCGGCTGAACGGCATGATTAAGGTGACTGTTAGCGACACCGGCGAGGGGATCAGCGCGGAGGATTTGCCGCACGTGTTCGACCGCTTCTACCGCGCGGATCGCTCCCGCGCGCGGCAGACGGGCGGGTACGGGTTAGGGCTGGCAATCGTTCGGCAGTTAGTCCAGGCGCACGGCGGCGCGGTGAGCGTGGAGAGCGAGGTGGGGAAGGGGAGCGCGTTTTCGTTTACGGTTCCGGCTGCCTCCCCATGAGGTAACGCGTGTCAGTGAACACGCGTGTGCCGAGACACTGCAAACGCCGCAAAGCCTCGCTTCAGCGGGATATTGCGCCACTCTAACTCGTCGAGAAAGATATCTCGCGCGTCCCGTTTCTCGCGTCCGGCCCAGAATGAGAACCCCGGTAGGACGAGTTGTTTTCCGCTGCTTCTCAGCACGACCGTATTCCCTCCGCTGTCCACCACGACCCCGGTGATCTCATCCCAACCGATCGCGAATCTGCCAAGCAGTGCGGAGTGCGTGACGCCCTTCTCTGTAAGCTTAGTCTCTCCGAAGGCCAGGAGCAACCAAACGGCGCCCAGAAACGCCACCAGGAAAAGCGCGATCACGAGTGGCGACTTGATCAGTACGCCCAGGACGGTGAAGAAGGCGAAGACAGCCCCGACGACGAATGCCAGTGCATGCGCCGGCCAGTGACTTACCGTGACGACATACTCTGCGGGCCAATCCTCTACTTCCCCTTCTGCAGGTTCGATATCCAGTAGCGTTACGGTGAACTTGTCGAAGTCAACGAGAAAGGAGCTTCCCGCTTCGACAATGTCGTCCTCGACAAACAGGGCGACGTTCCCGGATTCGTCCGCCTCGACTTCCAGGTGAAACACCGGCCCTTCTGCCTCAGACTGCCAATTAACCGTCGGACTCCGGTATCCGCGTTGTTCCAGATCTCTTCTAATCGCTTCAACCGCCTGTCCGTGCTCCTGCTCGCTTGCGCCCTCGAGCAAGACGCGGGCAGCAAACCATTGCGCTTCAGAACTCATCGGTTTAGCTCCTTCATTCGCGCGGCTGGGTCCGCCTTAACGCCATCAACACCCCTGCCACCAGCCCCACACCAGCCGCCACTTTTAGACCCAACCCCGGCCCCCCGGCGCTCTCCGCAAGCACACCCGCAAGCAG
>CAZPTI010000444.1:0-3021 GCA_964588925.1 uncultured Anaerolineales bacterium
GAGGCGGCGGTGCGGGGGATTGCGGGGGTGGAGGTGGTGGACGCGCGGGCGGAGTGAGGCTAACGCCAGTTGCGGGTCGTCACCCTCACGCCAACCACGGGCACGCGCCCGGCAGCGCGTCATGCACGTCCTCAAATGTCAGCCAGCCGATGCGCCGCGACAGCGCCGCCCAGTCGCAGCCCACGCGGTGCGGCAGGTCACGCGCGAGCGAAGCCGGGTCGCTCGTGTATTCTTCGTAGAGAAATCCATACAGGCGGCTGTGCGGGTGTTGCCGGAACCGGCGCGGGGTCAACAGCGCGAGGAGCGAACGCTCCGCGCGCCGCGCAGCCAGCCACGAATGACCTGTTCCCGCCTCCAGCATCACGTCCAGGTTGCGGGCAAGCTGGTTGCGTTGCGCGTCAAAGGTCACATCGAGCGACACGTCGGACAGCACTTTGGCCTCGATGAGCAGCGCAAAACCGTTGTCCAGGTTCGCGATCAGCGCATCAACGCGCGTCGCGCCTTCAAGGGGCCGTCCCGGTCGCCGCGCGCCGGCATGAAGCGCGTAGGGAATGAAGTGGCGTTCCGCGCGATGTTCACGCAACCAGGCGCAGTAACTGGCGGGCGCGGGCATCGCGGCTTCAAAAACCAGTCGCAGCTCGCCTGTGAGACACTCGTCCCAACTCGCGAAGTGGGGTAACGGCGGCTGCGGCCCAAAGGCGCGTGTCAGCAGCGCGGCCAACACGTCTCCCCGGTTCTCCGCATCGAAAACGCGCTTCACCGCCGTCGCGGTCCAGCACGTCTCATCCTTCTCGATCTGGCATGCCTGCCGCGCGCGGTGCTCGGCGATGCCGTCTCGCGCCGGGTGTTCACGCAGGAACGCGTCATATGCGTCCGCCGAGCGCGCAAACTCCTCCACGTGGCGCCCGGCGTCCGCAACGAAGTGTTGGGCAAGGTCGGCGGGCGCGAACGGCAAGTAGACGGGGTGGATGGGCGCGTCAGGGCTGCGCGTCACGGGTTTCGGCTTGCAGGATGGACGCCGCGATCTCGACTGCCGCGGCAACGAACCGGGGGCACTCGGTCGAGAATACGTTACGCTCGCGCGCATCCGCCAGCCCCTCCGGCGTCGTCATATCAGCATGAATCAGGTCCCGACAGCGCAGCGCGCCGCACTCCTCCTCGAACCGCCGCATGAACTCAGCGGCCACGGCGTAAGCGCGCTCCTTCGCGGCCTTGTCAGCGCTCGCCTCGCCATAGCGCAGCCCCAGCGCCATCAGCGCGCCGGATGCTGCGCCGCACACCTCGCCCTGCCGCCCGATCCCGCCGCCAAACGGCGCGGCCAGGCGCAGCGCGACGTCAAGCGGGAGCCCGAGCTGTTCGGTGAAGGCGGAGAGGGTCGATTGCGAGCAGTTGTAGCCCGCGCGGAAGTGGGCGAGGGCGGTCTCAGTGGGGGATGTGTCAGTCATGGAGAAAGTATAGCCCTACGCTGCGGAATGGCAAAAGGGGCCGGTTCGTGCCCATTCCTACAGCCTTGCGCGCCTCTGAATGCTACAAAAGCTACGGAGGAATACATGCCCGAACCCCCGCCCAACTCCGTCCATCCGTTTACCCTCGGCGAATGGCGCGCGTGGCTCGCCGAGAACCACACGCGCAAAGGCGTCTGGCTCATCACCTACAAGAAGGCGAGCGGCAAGCCCACCTTCGACTACAACTCGTCGGTGGAGGAAGCGCTGTGCTTCGGCTGGGTCGACAGCAAGGCCGGCGCGCTGGACGACGAACGTTCCATGCTCTGGTTCGCGCCCCGCAAGCCCCGCACCGGCTGGTCGCGGCCGAACAAGGAGCGCGTCGAGCGACTGATTGCGGACGGACGCATGATGCCCGCAGGGCTCGCCAAGGTCGAAGCGGCGAAGGCAGACGGCTCGTGGAGCAAGCTCGACGGGGTGGAGGCGCTCGAAATCCCGCCCGACCTCGCCGCCGCGCTGGCGGCTGTCCCCGGCGCAGCAGCCCACTTCGATGCGTTCCCCCGCTCGGTCAAGCGCGGCATCCTCGAATGGATCGTCCAGGCGAAGACGCCCGTCACGCGAAACAAGCGCATCGAGGAAACTGCGCGACTGGCGGGCGAGAACGTTCGCGCCAACCAGTGGTCGCGCAAGGAGCCCCGTTAGCCTGTCACCACGGCCAGCGCGAACCCGTCGTGCCCCTTGCCGCCAACTGTCTGAAGGATCGTGGCTGTTACGCGCGGCTCAGCGCCAAGGCGCTCGTTGAACCGGCGCGCGGCCCGGACATTTTCATCCTCGTTGTTAGGGTCGGCAATCCCGCCCTTGCGAACGACATTGTCCGCAATGATCAGTGTCCCAGCCTTTGACAGCTTCAGCGCCCACTCGAAATACTCGACATAACTCGGCTTATCGGCGTCGATGAAGATCAGGTCGAACGGTTCTTCGCCCGCCTCAACCATGCGCGCCAGCGCGTCGACCCCGCGCCCCTCGCGCAACTCAACGCGTCCTGCCAGCCCCGCGCGAGCGATGTTTTCCTGCGCCACGGCTGCGTGCTTCGGATTCGCCTCAATCGTAATCAGGCAGCCGTCGGGCGGCAGCGCCCGCGCCAGCCAGATCGTGCTGTACCCGCCCAGCGTGCCGATCTCCAGGATGCGTCGCGCGCCCCGCGCCAGCGCGAGAACCGTCAGCAGCGCGCCCTGCGGCGGCGACACCTCGATCGTCGGCAGGCCCGCCGCTGCGCTCGCCTCCCTTGCCGCTTGCAGCGCGGCATCCGGCCTCACGACTCGGTCGACAATCCACTGGTCGACTTCGGCCCACAACTCATTCATGCGCCCCTCCGTTTGTCCAGAACGGCTGCCCGTGCGCACCCGCGTGCCGGGCTTCGCCGCAGAATGGTACGGCCAATGCTAGACCCCGCTTCGTAGTCTGCTGTACATTGGCGCGGTGTTGACACCGTTCAAATGGGGGAGAGCCATGTCCGATTCCGCATTCGCAGCCGATTTCGTCTGGCAGCCCGATTCCGCCGTCGTCGCGCAGACCAACC
>CAZPTI010000445.1:0-3012 GCA_964588925.1 uncultured Anaerolineales bacterium
CTTCACGAAGGCCGGTTCGCTCATCTGCATGGCGCAGCACCGCGACGTAATCAAACGGCTCGGCCTGGCCGGCGTCGCCGCGCGCGAGATGGGGCTGAACAAGTTGACGCTGTCGGACAAGCCCGGTGTGGGCGTGGTGGCATGCGGCGTGGTGGCTGCGTATCTGGATGAGGCGTTCGAGCTGGCTGCGAAACACGGCTTCCGCCGCGAGGACGTCTCGCTGCTCACCCTGACCGCGGTCCATCCCTTCCCCGCGGTCGAGGCGCGCGAGTTGCTGGCGCACTGCTCCACGGTGCTCGTCCTTGAAGAGCTTGAACCAATCGTCGAGCGCGGCTTCTACGTTGAGGCGCAGAAGATGGGGTGGCAGGGGCGCATTCTGGGCAAAGAATCCGGCCTGTATGAGCGCGTCGGGGAGTACGGGCTGCGGCATATCTTCGCCGGGCTAAGTGCCGCGCTGCCCGACCTCGCGCTGCCCGCCGACCTCGTGAGCGGGCACGCGGGCGCGGACAGGCTCGCCGCCGCGCGGCCGATCACCGTCTGCGCGGGATGTCCGCATCGGGGCGTGTTCATGGGGATCAACACGGCGGTGCGCAAGGCGGGATACAAGAAGGACGACGTGATGGTGACGGGCGACATCGGCTGCACCATCCTCGGCATGAACCCGCCGTTCAACACCGTGTGGAACGAGGTCAGCATGGGCGCCAGCATCCCGCTGGCGCAGGGCTACGTCCGCGCGGGGACGAAGACGCCCGTGATCGCCACCATCGGCGACTCAACATTCTTCCATGCGGGCATGGCCGGGCTGGTTAACGCAGTGCAGCATCAGACGCCCCTCGTGCTGGTCATCCTCGACAACGGCTGGACCAGCATGACCGGCATGCAGGTCAACGCAGGCACCGACGCAGCCCGGCAGCCCGGCGCGCGGACGGTCGATATCGCGCGCATCGTCGAGGCGATGGGCGTGGACTTCTTCGCGGAGGTCGACCCGTTTGACCTGAAGCAGACGACCGCGGCCCTCCTGAACGCGCTCAAACGGGACGGCGTGCGCGTGATCCTCGCGCGGCAGGAGTGCGTGATGCCGGCGCGGCGGCGCGGCAAGAGCGCGGGCGAGGTGCGCGTGATCACCGAGAACTGCAACACGTGCAAGCTGTGCATCATCCAGACGGGGTGCCCGGCCATCACGCTGGGTGACGGGACCGTGCTCATCGACCCGGACTTGTGTTACGGGTGCAACCTGTGCGGCGCGGCGTGCAACCGGGACGCGATCGAGTTTATCCCGGCGGCGGAGGCAGCATGACGGCGCAATATGACATCTACTTTGTCGGCGTGGGCGGACAGGGCGTGCTGAGCATCGGCGAGATCATCACGGAGACCGCGTTTCGCCTCGGGTTGCCGGTCAACTTCTACCCCACGAAGGGTATGGCGCAGCGCGGCGGCTTCGTCAAGGCGCAGTTGCGGCTCGGACGGTCGACGCCCGGCCCGGCCATCCCCGAAGGCGGCGCGGACCTGGTCATCGCGACCGAAGTGAGCGAGGCGCTCAAGGCGGTCAAGTTCGTCAAGCGCGGCGGCGATTTCGTCCTGTTCGCCTACAAGTGGGAGCCGACCGCCGTCATGCTGGGCAAGGCGAGCTACCCGGAGCTTGAGGCCGTGGTCGAGCAGGCGCGCCTTGCCGGAGCAAAGCATATCGTGATCGATCCGGCTCAGTTGCCGCTTTACGACGGCCAGCCCGTGCCCGACAACGTTTACACGCTGGGCGTGGCCGCGACGCAGACGCGCCTGGGCGAGATCATCTCGCCGCAAGCAATGGCCGACGTGATCGCCACGCGGTGGAAGCGCGGCGCGGAGCGCAACCTGTTCGCCTTCAACGCGGCTGCGGCCGTGGCGCGCGTATGACGCACTCGCTGGAACCACTCTTCACCCCGCGTGCGGTCGCGCTGGTCGGCTCGGTGGGCGAGGGCAAGCTTGGTTACGAACTGCTGCGGCAGATGCTGGCGGGCGGCTACCGGAACGTCGTGGCGATCAACCCCAAGGGGCAGGGCGCACTCGGCTTCCCCGGCTGCCCCTCCATTGCCGATACGGGGCTGCCAGTAGATACGGTGGTGGTGGCGTCCCCGGCGAGCACCGTCGCGGGCGTGCTGGAAGAGTGCGGGCAGGCCGGGGTGAAGGCCGCGGTCATCATTTCGTCAGGTTTCGGCGAAATGGGCAACAAGGCGGGCGAATCGGAACTCAAGGCCGTTGCCGCGCGGTGCGGCATCCGCATCGTCGGGCCGAACTGCGCGGGCATCATCAACACGGCGAACGGACTCTCCCCCACGCTGGAGACGCTGCCGCCGCGCGGGCGCGTGGCGATCATCTCGCAGAGCGGTGCGCTGGCGGGAGTGCTGCTTGGCTGGGCGAAGCGGGATGGGCTGGGCGTGTCGAAGTTCGTCTCCTACGGCAACCGCGCGGACGTCAACGAGGTCGACTTGCTGGAGTACCTGGCGGAAGACCCCGATACGGGCGTGGTGGCGGTGTACGTGGAGACCGTGAGCGACGGACGCGCGTTCATGCGCGCAGCCGCGCGGTGTTCGGAGCGCAAGCCGGTCGTCGTGATCAAGGCGGGCCGCGGGGAGTCTGGGCAGCGCGCGACGCTGTCGCACACCGGCTCGTTGGCTGGCAGCGACGCAGTGTACGACGCGGCCTTCCGGCAGTGCGGCGCGATCCGCGCGGAGACCGCGGAGGAGATGTTCGACCTGTGCCGCGCGTTCGACAGCGTAAAGCAGCCGCAGGGGAAGCGCGTCGCCATCGTGACCAACTCCGGCGGGCCGAGCATCCTCGCCGCGGACCGCGCGGAGGCGGTCGGGCTGGAAGTGGCGGAGCCGGGGCCAGGCGTGCGTGAGAAGCTGGCCGCGTTCCTGCCGCCGCACGCCGCGCTGAAGAACCCGATTGATTTGACGGTGGAAGGGACGGAGCGCGGGTATCGCGAGGCGCTGATTGCCCTTCTTGCCACAGAGGACACAGAGAACTCAGAGA
>CAZPTI010000446.1:0-2970 GCA_964588925.1 uncultured Anaerolineales bacterium
GGCAGGGCATCGAGGGCATTCGCAGACAGCGCCGCCGCGCGGGGCTTGTGGCCGCGGCAGCAAGCGTGAGTTCCGCCGCGCTGCTGGGCAAGAGCAAGTCGGACGCTGGCGCGGGGCGCGTCGCAATGACGGCAATTCTGGCCGCGTTGCTACTGGCGGGTGGGGTGAACTTATCTACAGCCGCTCGGCTGGGAACAGAGACGCGCACCTTAGCCGAGATGCTGGAAGAAGAGCGTTAGTCATACCAGAGATCGAAGACCGCTTCGCACAGGTCAACTGCGCCTTTGTAGTCCGCGCGGTTCGCGCTATAATGAACGCTCCCTGCGATTCCCCGCAGCGCTCGGACCAAAAACATGACCCCTATCGTCCAAGATCAAGAAAATTGCGGCCACTTCCCCTGGACGCGCGCCGACCTGCTGGCCGCGCTGGCCATCGTCGTCGCGGGTGGGCTGGCCGCGCGCGCCTGCTGGCAGCCAGGCGTCGCCAGCCAGTGGGACATGCTCAGGGGCATCTACCGCGGCCTTGCGCTTGAGCAGGCGTGGCAAGCGGGCATCCTCTATCCGCGGCTGTTCCCGCCGTGGAACTACACATACGGCGCGCCCCTGTTCGAATTCTACGCGCCCGCGGCCAGCTACCTTGGCCTCTTCTTCCGGTTTGTCGGTTTGGGCTGGGTCGAGGCGAGCAAGGCCGTTTTTACCGCTGCGCTGCTGCTGGCCGGCCTGGGCATGTACGTCTATGCGCGCTGGCTGTTTGCGGACCGTCGCGCCGGGCTGCTGGCCGCGATTGTCTACGCCCTTTCACCCTACCTGTTGATCAACCTGTACGAGCGCGGGGCCGCGGCCGAATCGCTCGGCCTGGCGCTCCTGCCGTGGCTCTTCTTCGTCGCGCACCGTCTGCTGCGCGAAGGCGGGCGGGGTTGGCTGGCCGCATCGGCCGCGCTGGTCACCCTGTTGATGCTCACGCACAACATCACGGCCTTCGTGGCCCTGCCTCTCCTGGCGCTCTACCTGCTCTCTATCGCGTGGCGCCAGCGGGATGCGTCAGGGCTCCGGCGCTTGGCTGGAGCCTTTGCGCTTGGCCTCGCGCTAAGCGCGTTCTTCTGGGTCCCTGCGCTTTTTGAACGCGGCGCAACGCAGATTGAAACCCGCATGACCTCGCGCGAGTTGCTGGCCTCGCAGCTTGTCGCGCCGACTACGCTTGTACAGCGGCAGCTCGCTTTCGATTACTGGGGCGACCAACGGTTTCACCTCTCCCTGTGGCAGGCACTCATCGGGGCTGCGGCGCTGCTGGCGCTGGCCGCTTATGCGGCCATGCGTCGGCCCCGCAGCGGTAAGTCATCCGGCCTCGCGCTCCTCGCTGTCGTGACGCTGGCACTCCTGGCGTTGCAGCTCCAGGCCGCGCTCCCCTTCTGGGACCGCGCGCCGCTCGTCCGTTTTGTCCAGTTCCCGTGGCGGCTGCTGGGCATCGTCTCGCTGAGCGTGGCGCTGTTTGCGGGCGCGGCGCTTACGCTTGCGCGGGGCAGGCTCGGCTGGGTCTTGCTCGCCGGCGCCCTCGCGCTCGTCGGCTTCGGCAGCCTGCGCAATCTGGACCCGGCGCGCTCCAGCCTCTGGGAGATGGTGAGCAGCCAGGAGATCACTGATGCGCGGCTGAACGAGCGGGCGCAGTGGGGCTATGCGCTGTTCACGGACTACCTTCCCGCGGGCGTAACCGTCCGCGCCGAGCAACTGACCGCGCCACGGCCTGGCGGCAGCTCGGAGCCTGCGCTCGCCGGCCCTGCCCCGCGACTGCAAGTCACTGAAGAACGCCTTGCGCGGCTCACGTTGCAGGTCGACGCAGCCGCGCCGTTCACGCTGCGGCTGCACCGGTTTTACTACCCCGGCTGGCAGATCACTGCGAATGGACGGCCGGTTCCGGTGCGTCCAACCGGCGAGTTGGGACTTGTAACCGCAGACATGCCCGCCGGCGCGTATACGGCAACCGCGCGCTTCGGCGAAACCCCGCTGCGGATGGCGCTCGACATCGTGTCCGCGCTCGCCCTCGTCGCCCTGGTGGGCCTGCTGACATTCAACCGGCGGACGCGGCCCGCGCTGGCATTTGTCGGCGCAGCACTGCTGCTCGTGGCGCTGCTGGCCTGGCGCAACGGAAGCTTCACGGAGCGCCGCATTGCGCCGGTCGCGCTAAGCGTGGGCTTCGAGGACAAGGTGACCCTGCTGGGCTACCACCTGCCCAGGCAGAGCTACCGCGCGGGTGACACGATCCCCTTGCGCCTCTACTGGCAGGCGCAGCGCGGCCCGGCCGAGGATCTGAAAGTATTTGCGCACGTTGTCCGGCCGCCGGACGGAGACAAGGTCGCGCAGCACGACAGCGTGCCGATTCAGAACTACAGCCCGACGACGCGGTGGGAGCCGGGCGAAATCGTGATCGACGAACAGCAGATCCAACTGCCGCCCGGTGCGCCGCCAGGGACATACCGGCTGCTCGTGGGCGTATACCGCCAGGATCCGGTGCAGAACCTGCGCGCGGCTGGATCGGCGGAAATCCTTCCGGGCGACCGCGTTGCGGTGGCCGAAATCACGGTGACGGAGTGAGCGCTGTGGTGGGCAATCCTGCGCGACGCCGGTTGAACCTCGAATGGCTGATCGTCCTCGCGTTGTTTGGCCTGGCGCTGGCTGCGCGGCTATACCAGCTCAAGCTCTATCCCTATGGCCTGATCCACGACGAGGCGTTCAACGGGGTCGATGCGCTCGACATCCTGCGCGGCGCGCGGCCGATCTTCCTCGAACGCAACCTCGGCCGCGAGCCGCTCTTTATCTACCTGCAATCTATCTCGGTGGCCCTGCTCGGCCCGTCGCCGTTCGCGTTGCGTCTGGTCAGCGCGCTCGCCGGCGCGCTCACCGTGCCCGCCGTATACTGGGCCACGCGTGAGGCTTTCCGCGGGACGGATGAGTCGCGCTGGCTCCCTGCATGGAC
>CAZPTI010000447.1:0-2940 GCA_964588925.1 uncultured Anaerolineales bacterium
ACAAGATCGCCCCATCCGCAGCCACGGTCCACATCCTGTTGCGCCGCGTTGCGCTGCGAACGGACACTGGATCGTCGGTTACGAGCGTTTTCACCGTCCGGGCGTACTGCTCCGGCATGCCCTCCGGGCTCACCACCAGCACATTGTCAGAGTAGACCTCGCAGCCTGCGTCGCGCTCGCGCTCAAGCTGGGCGTACAGTGTGCCGTCTCGCGCGGGTGTGAGATCGCAGACCGCGAACCCGCCGGACACCTGCTGCCACGCCGCGCCGTCATACCGGTACAGCCCGTCGCCCTGGCCGCGCCACAGCTGTCCCTGCGCATCCACGGCCACGCTGACCGGGCCGTCCGCCACCCCGACGTCCAACGTCTGCCAGATGTCGTCATCGAGCTTTGAGGGTGTACCGGCGTCGTCAAGACCAACCACGTAAGCTTTGCCGCTATACCACTCTTCGGTAATAGCAAACCAAACGCGGTGCTCGTCCTGCGCAAAAATGTCCGTCACCCTGGAATCTGAAGTAATCGGGAGCTTGTATCCAATGTCGACACCCGCGTGACGGCGGCGCGCTTCCGGCGGACTCCCGAGACGGTTATAACAATGGACCGCATACCAGACATCGCCATCGAGGCGATCCATTGCGGTGACGCGCGGGCAGGCAAGCGCTTCGTTGCGCCACGCGTCATCGGCCCGCGCAGTCGTGCCGCGGTCATCTAACATCTGCAGCCCGCCGTCGAACTGTTCCGCAGCCGGCCGGCTTGTGACCCACAGCGGCCCGCTTCCGTCGACAAGCGCGTCCCACACGATCTGGTATCGAGGGATATCCGGCAGAACGGTCACCCCGAAGCCTGGTTGCATGAGCCAACCGGGGCCAGTCCCCCACAGCCCTTCTGCCGTCGACATGAGCGTGGACAGGTAGTCAAGCTGACCAAGATGGCGCTCATCCTTCTGGGTCAGGTCGCGAATGATAACGCTGGGCGGGGCGTATGGATGAACGCTGCCGGAGCCTCCGGCCCAGACTCGGCCCTCGTTGTCGACCGCCAGCACAGTTGGGGAGAAGGTAATCCACGAGTTCCACATCCGGGGTTTCCAGGCGCCATCAAGCCACTCCCACACTTCCGGGTAGCCGTCGGCCCTCACCCATAGGTCGCCTTCGCGGTCGACGATGGAGCCAGCGATCTCGAAATGGTACGGTAGGGGCCGCTCGCGCCACACGCTGCCGTCGTAAACCCAGTGTCCGGCCCACACCTCCGCGCCGGCCACTGTCCAAAGGTCAGTGGGACGCGCCGGGCTGGATGCAATGGCGGCATAATCGGCCTGGACCGCGGTGTAGCGGTTGGGGAACCAGTGCCACTCCCCCGCGGCCGAGAGGCGGCTGACCACGCCGTCGGGCAACGCATGCGCGACGTAGAGTGCGCCATCCGTGGTGACGTCCAGCGCAGCGATCTCGTCGCTCCACAGCCCGCTGTTTGCCGCGGTGAGGTGGGTCCAGTCGCCCGCGGCGTCCAGTCGGCTCAGCCCGCCGATGCCGCCGAACCAGCGGTTGCCCGCCGTGTCGACGGCGATAGCGAGCACTTGCGTCTGCGGGAGGCCGTCCACGCGGGAGAAGCGGCGATACGTTCCGGTCGCTTTATCCCACTGGACAACGCCCCCCACGCCGCCGATCCAGATCGACGCGCCATCATCGGCAAGCGCATACTGTTCCGCGCCCCAGACGGTCCATTGCGGTTGAATGATGCCTGCGCCGGAAGGCAGGTCGGGCGCAGCGAGGGAAGAAACGAGGCCGGATTG
This sequence comes from uncultured Anaerolineales bacterium, assembly GCA_964588925.1. Taxonomy (GTDB): domain Bacteria; phylum Chloroflexota; class Anaerolineae; order CG2-30-64-16; family CG2-30-64-16; genus JALOOB01. The sequence continues at coordinate 1,787 of CAZPTI010000447.1, forward strand.
CGGTGGAGCAAGCAAGGCGGCGATTACCGACCAAACTGCGAAGAGGAAGATTTTGGCGGTCATGTCCGCACCTCAACATTGAGATGCGGACATTATCGCGCAAATCCGAGTGCGAGACCTAATTGAGGAAGAATCACAGTTAAAACAAGCTCAACTGTTTCGACGCGCCCGCCTCCCACGGTGGCACGGTCCGCTCCAGCCCATACCTCGCCGCCAGTTCCGCGAACACGCGCTCCAACCGCTGCGCATTCGGCGTCCCCGCCGAATACCGTTCGCCATACGCCCGCTCATATTTCTCGCGCAAGCCGGGAAACAGCCGGTCCAGTTGCTCATAGTAATGGATGCGCTGCCGGTCACGCAACGTCATGCCCCACGCCGGAATGACGTATTTTGCGCCGCAGCCGGCCGCGCGCTCCACCAACCGGCGCACGCCCGCCTCGTCGTCCGTAATCGCGGGCAGCACAGGCATCAGCGTCACGCCGGTCCACACTCCCTGCGCGGCCAGCCCCTCCAGCGCCGCAAAGCGCGCGGACGACGGCGGCGCCCCCGGCTCGATCTTGCGAGACAAGTCGTCATCCGGGGTGGTGATCGTGAAACTCACCACCGCGCCGCGCGGGCCGGTCGCATCCCGGATGGCCCGCAGCAGGTCGGCATCGCGCGTGACAAGGTCGCTCTTGGTGATGATGTGGACCGGGAACCGGAGCGCCGCGACGATCTCCAGCGCGCCGCGCGTCAACCGTCGCTGCCGTTCGAGGGGCATATAGGGATCGTTCATCGACCCCGTGCTCACATACCCCTTCGCCCGCTTGCGCGCCAGTTCGTCGCGCAGCCGCTCCAGCGCGTTCGTCTTGACCAGGATCTCGCCGTCAAAGTCCGCGATCTGGTAGCACTCGCTGCGACTATCGCAATAGATGCAGTGATGCTGGCAGCCCCGGTACAGGTTCATCGTGTGCTTGACGCCGAACCATGAATCCGGCGTCTTTGACGACGACAGGATCGTCTTCGCCTCGATCTCGCTGACGCGCACGGCATCTGCCTCCGCCAGGGTGGTTCGTAGTGGGCGCTTCAGCGCCGTCCGGCGCCGCCCTGCGCCTCCACCTTACCACAGTTCCGCGTGCAGCAAAACAAAAAAGGCGGGGAGAATCCCCCCGCCT
>CAZPTI010000448.1:0-2935 GCA_964588925.1 uncultured Anaerolineales bacterium
GGGCGGTATGAACGGGCAGACGCGGCGGATGCAAGAGATTTGCGCGATTTCACGCCAGGATTTTCCCACAGACACAGCCAGTACAGGACTTTGCGCTACTTGGCGTGTCTACGATCATCCAAATCAGGGCCACGCGATCACCGAAAACAGGGCCACCTGGGTGTCGGCGCGATGATCGCGATCAGCGAAAACAGGGCCAGCGCGATCATCGAAAAGAGGGCCACTTGTCGTGCGGCGCGACGGCCGGGGCCGGAAATGAAAGACGAGCTGGATTCGGCGGACCGGATCCCTCTCGCCTTCCTCTTGGGGTGAGCCAAGTATAGGGCGAGGGGCGTGCGGGCGTCAAACCGGACCACCCTCATGAAAGACAGCTGGATCGGTTGGACCGATTCCTCTCGCCTTCCTCTTGGGGGTGAGTCCGCTGAGCGACAACTGGCCTATGCGGCGAGAACTCACTCGGCTCTCTCGGTTAGGACTCCTTTCGGGGCTCGCTGGGCGCGGGTAGGCGGCCGAGGCTGTGGCGAAAGCGATAGGATGGGCCGCGGAACTCGACGATCTGACAGTGATGGGTGAGACGGTCGACCAACGCGCCGCCGAGCAAGGCATCGCCTAGCAGCTCCCCCCAGCGTTCAAAGGTCAGGTTCGTCGTGATTAACAGGCTGCCGCGCAGATACCGCTCGCTGCAAAACTGGAACAGTAACTGGGCGCTGCGCGGGTTCAGCGGCAGGAAGCCCAGTTCGTCCAGCATGATCAGGTCGACGCGCAACAACGCGGCCAGCAGCTTGTCGAGCCGGTGCTGCTCCTGGGCGGCCAGCAGTTCGTTCACCAGCCCGGCCGCCGTGAAGAAGCGGACTGCGTGACCCTGGCGACAGGCGGCGACGGCCAACGCGGTGCCCACGTGCGTCTTGCCTGTGCCGATATCCCCGACCAGGATCACGTTGTGATGCTCGGCAATCCAGCGGCCCTGGGCCAGTTCCAAGATGCGCGTCTTGTTCAACTGCGGCAGGACGCCGAAGTCGAAGGTGTCGAGGCCATACACGACCGGGAAACGCGCCACCCGGAGGCGACGTTTCTCCTGGTTGGCGGCCCGCTGTTCGACCTCCCGCTCGAAGAGCGCCACCAAGAACCGGTCGTAGGTCAAGTTTTCGCGGGCCGCATCGTCCGCAAAGCGCCGGTAATGGGCGGCCACCGCCGGCAGATGCAGTTGTTTGCAGTACTGGCGCAGAAGCAAATCGGTTTCCATCTTAGGCCGCCTGCGCCATGAGCCGGTTGTAGCATGCCAGGTCGGGCGCTTGTACCGGCAGTTGGTGTAGTTCGGGCCGGTCCGTCAGATCGAGCGGTTCGGGCGGCTGCGGCGGTTCGCTGGGAGCCAGCAGCAGGTGCCGCACGCCGTCGACGTGGAAGCATTCGGCGTCCAACGCCCGCTGCACGGCCCGCTCGATGTCGGCGGCCGGAAACTCGCGATGCAACTGCAAGACCTGCACGAAGCGGCGCACCGCCTGCGCTTCTTCGAACCGTTGGCGCAGCTGCGCCAGGTACCGCTCGTAGGTCGCCGGCCAGCGGTCGCGCCATTGGCGGATCGGCTTGGCGTGCTCGAAGGCCCGCGGCCGTTGGGCGAGCAAGTCCAGGTAGTGCAGCGGGTCCAGCACCTCCTGGCCCTTGCCGTAGCAGCGCGAGTGCTCGGCCACGTCGTGGCCCTGCGAGCTAATGACGACCCGCTGCACGAATGCCTTGACCACCACGTTCAGGCGCGGATGCACCGGATTGAGCGGCACCGAGTAGAAGTTGCCGTCAAAGGCGACCAAGCGCTCTTTGTTGACGTGACCGACCACGGCCACGCAGGGCTCGAAGCGGGCGCCTGGCAGGGGCAGCAGCGCCGGCCGTTCCGCGGCCCAGCGTTCGCCGATGGTCTGGCTTTCGCCGCGGCGACGGTGTTCCTTCTCCTGCTCGCAGCAGGCCCGCAGGTAGGCGTTCAGTTCGGGCCAACTGCCCACGTCGGGCACCGGCACCAGATAATTGCGCCGGGTGTGCCCAACAAGGGCTTCGACCAGGCCCTTCTCGTGGCCCTGGCGCGGGTTGCAGAAGCGCGCCTCGAACAGGTGATGCGAGCGCAAGGCGACGAAGGCTTGCTGCTCCAGGCGGTTATGCCCGCTGAGGATGCGCTGCACCGCCTGTGTCAGATTGTCGTACCAGATCCGGTGCGGGACACCGCCCAGGAATTCGAACGCCGCGACGTGGCCTTCGAACAAGGCTTCCTGCCGTTGATGCGGAAAAGCCATCACGAACGGCAGCGTCGAGTAGCACAGCGTGAGCACCATATATTGGGCCGTCACGCGCTGCCCGGCGATGCTGACCTGCGCCTCGCCGAAGTCGAACTGCGCATCCTGCCCAGGACCGTAGGCCAAGGGGATGAAGGCCGCGGGCTGGTCGAGGCCCAAGGCCGCTTTGCGCTCCCGCACAAACCGCCGCACGGTTGGCTCGCCGCCGCTGAAGTGGTGCGGCGCAGCGCACAGCCGCGTGTAAATCCGGTGCGCGGTATGGCGTTGCTTGGGCGGCTCGTTCTGGTCGGCCAGCAGCCACTCGTCAATGATCTCGCGGAATGGGTCCATGACCGGACACTTCCGCGCTTCTTTCAACCGGTACACCGAGGGTGACGGGGCGACCAGGGCTTGCTTGACCGTCTCCCGCGAGCAGTGATTCAGGCGGGCCACCTCGCGGACGCTCATGCCGTCCACGAGCACCTGGCGTCGAAGTACTTCCTTTTGCTCCACCGTGATCATCCTTCCCTCCGGTACTATCGTACCGGAGCGGGTGTCAGGTGGCCCTGTTTCGCTGATCGCGATACGGCTCAGATGGCCCTCTTTTCGATGATCATACACATGGCGCAACGATTTTCGCGCGAACGCGTCGATTTTTGGCAAGGATGATGCGCGCG
>CAZPTI010000449.1:0-2933 GCA_964588925.1 uncultured Anaerolineales bacterium
CCGCCCGCTTTAACGCGGCCGTCTGGGACATCGTGCGCGGCATTCCGCGCGGGCGCGTGGCATCCTACGGCCAAATCGCAAAGCTCGTCGGGCTGCCGGAGGGCGTAGACGCCGACACCTACCGCGCCTTCGGCGCGCGGTGGGTGGGGACCGCCATGAGCGCGTGTCCGGCTGATGTGCCCTGGCAGCGCGTGCTGAACGCGAAGGGGGAGATCAGCCTGAAGGGAGATGCGCAGCGGCGGCTGTTGGAGGCGGAAGGGGTGCAGTTCGACGCGAAGGGACGGGTTGATCTAAAACGGTTCGGGTGGGCGGGGCCGGACGAGCCGCAACAGGGGACTTTATTCTAACCTTTCACGCTCCATCCGCATCACGCGGGGCGTGGCGTGTCTCGTGTGGCAGAGCCGGGCGGACGCGGGAAGGAACGGGTGTGTTAGAGATCAGAAACGCAACCATTTGCGCACCGCGCGAGGTTATCGAGAACGGCGCGGTGGTGATTGAGAACGGCCGGATTGTCTCAGTCGGGCAGGCAATGGACGGGGGCCGGGCCACGCGCGCGGAGCAAATCGACGCGAGGGGATTGCTCCTCGTCCCCGGCTTTATCGAGTTGCAACTGAACGGCGCGTTCGGCCATGATTTCACCGCGGACCCGACCACGATCTGGCGCGCGGCCGAACGCCTGCCGCGCTGGGGCGTCACTGCGTTTCTGCCGACGATCATCACCTCCCCACTGGAGAGGATCAGCCAGGGGCAGAAGGTCGTTACAGAAGGAGAGCCGGCCGGTTTTCGCGGCGCGCGCCCGCTGGGGCTGCACGTCGAGGGGCCATTCCTCAACCCCCGGAAGAAGGGTGCGCACAATCCGAACTACCTGCGGCAGCCGAGCTTAGACGCAGTGGCGGGGTGGTCGCCCGAAACCGGCGTCCGGCTGGTGACGCTGGCGCCCGAACTGCCCGGCGCGCTGGACGTCATCGCGGCGCTCTCAGCGCGCGGCGTGCTGGTGAGCGCGGGGCATTCGATGGCGTCGTACCAGCAGGCTGAGGCGGGTTTCGCCGCGGGCGCGCGTTATGGCACCCATCTGTTCAACGCCATGCCGGCGTTTGACCACCGCGAACCGGGCCTGGCGGGCGCGCTGCTGACGGATGACCGGGTTACCGTCGGATTCATTGCGGACGGCGTCCATACGCATCCGTCTGTTATCAAGCTGGTGTGGCAAGCGCTCGGGGCGGATCGCCTGTGCCTGGTGACGGATGCGATGGCCGCGCTCCGCATGCCCGCGGGCAAGCATGTTCTGGGCGATTACGAGGTGATCGTCGATGAGACGAGCGCGCGGCTGGCGGACGGCACGCTGGCGGGCAGCATCCTGTCGCTGGATCAGGCGGTGCGCAACGTGATCGACGCGACCGACTGCGCGCTCGCGGATGCGCTGCCCACCGTCACCACAACCCCCGCGCGCGCCCTCGGACTGGGCCATGAACGAGGCCGGATTGAGCCGGGCTACGTTGCGGACCTGGCGCTGCTCACAGCGGATTTGCGCGTTCATGCCACCATTGCCGAAGGCGAAGTTGTTTATCGGGCCGACTGAGAGCCCGGGAAGGTTGTGATGGTCGATCTGGAGTCAACGCGCGTCTACCGGGAGATTCACGAACAGCCGGAGGCGCTGGCGCGGCTGCTGAGGGAAGAACGCGCGGCGGCCGAAGTCCTGGCCGGCGAGATCAAGCGCCGCGGGATTCAGTACGTCGTCATCGCCGGGCGCGGCACAAGCGACAATGCCGGACGGTATGCGCAGTACTTGCTGGGCGCGGTCAACAGGCTGTATGTCGGCCTGGCGACACCGAGCCTGTTCACCATCTACAACGCGCCGCCCCGGTTCGGCGACGCGCTGGTGCTGGGCATCAGCCAGAGCGGCAAAAGCCCGGACATCGTTGCGGTGATTGCCGAGGCCCGGCGGCAGGGCGCGCTCACCGCGGCCATCACGAATGCGCCCGATTCGGACCTGGGGCAGGCCGCCGAGTTCGTGATCGGCCTGCGCGCAGGCGAAGAAAAGGCGGTCGCGGCGACCAAGACCTACACGGCCGAGCTGGCCGCGATTGCGCTCCTCAGCGCGGCGCTGGCCGGTGATGCGGAGCGCTTTTCTATGCTCCAGCAGACGCCGGGCTGGGCCGCGCAAACGCTCGAGCTGAACCGTGACATTGAGCGCATCGCCGAACGGTACCGGTATGCGGAATCGTGCGTGACCATCGGCCGCGGCTACAACTACTGCACCGCGTTCGAGATGTCGCTTAAGCTCAAAGAGATGACCTACACCGTTGTGGAGCCGTATTCGAGCGCGGACTTCCTTCACGGCCCGCTTGCGCTCATCGCGAACGGGTTCCCTGTGATCACGATCGCTCCGTCGGGCAGGATGCTGCCCGAGATGGTAGAATTTATGAGCACCGCGAAGGCGCGCGGCGCGGAGCTGGTCGTCGTGAGCGACGATTCGGGGGCGCGGGCGATGGGACGGGTGGCGCTGGCGTTGCCGCCGGGCGTGCCGGAATGGCTGTCGCCCATCTGCGCGATTGTGCCGGGCCAGTTGTTGGCGATGCGCCTTGCGGCGACGCGCGGTTACGACCCGGATCAGCCGCGCGCGCTGCGTAAAGTGACCGAGACGCGGTAAGAGAAGCGAGATGACGTTTGCGCTACGGCTACTTTGAATACGACCACCCTTCTGTCGAAGGGGCCTTCTGTCGAAGGGGCCTTCTGTCGAAGGGGCCTTCTGTCGAAGGGGTTTGAATGCGAGCCGGGCTGCAACTCTCTGGCCGGGGTGAACGATAGCATTAAGCAGGGGACGCCCCGGTGGTGCCCCCTGCTCCAAGATGAACGAAGCGAGTGCGGCGGCTAGAGTCCGAGCGCCTCGCGCATAGCGCGGATGTGATCGGGGGTGGAGCCGCAGCACGCGC
>CAZPTI010000450.1:0-2931 GCA_964588925.1 uncultured Anaerolineales bacterium
TACTGGTGCGCCGCCGACCCCGGCTGGATCACCGGCCATTCCTACATCGTCTACGGCCCGCTGCTGCTCGGCGCGACGAGCTTCATGTACGAGGGCGCGCCCACCTTCCCCTATCCGAACCGCTGGTGGAGCATGGTCGAGAAGTACGGCGTCAACGTGCTCTACATGGCGCCTACCGCGATCCGCGGGCTGATGCGCTTTGGCGAGGCGTGGCCCAACCGCCACGACCTCTCCTCCCTGCGCCTGCTCGGCAGCGTGGGCGAGCCGATCAACCCGGAGGCGTGGCGCTGGTATCACCGCGTCATCGGCAAGGAGCGCTGCCCCATCATGGACACCTGGTGGCAGACCGAAACCGGCATGTTTATGATCACGCCGCTCCCCGTGACCGAGCTTAAGCCGGGCAGCGCAACGCGCCCCTTCCCCGGCATCGAGGCGGACGTCGTCGATGAGACGGGCAACCCCGTTGCGCCAGGCGAGGAAGGCTACCTTGTGCTGAAGAAGCCGTGGCCGGCCATGCTCCGCACCCTCTACAAGGACCCCGACCGCTACGTCCAGCAGTACTGGAGCAAGTACCCCGGCCTCTACTTCACCGGCGACTCGGCGCGGAAGGACGAGGACGGCTACTTCTGGATCATCGGCCGCGTGGACGACGTGATCAAGGTGTCTGGCTACCGGCTCGGCACCGCGGAAATCGAGAGCGCGCTGGTCAGCCACCCGGCCGTAGCCGAAGCCGCGGCCATCGGCCTTCCGCACGAGGTCAAGGGCAACGCCATTCACACCTGGATTATTCTCAAGGCGGGCTACGAGGCGAGCGAGCAGCTCATCGAAGAACTCAAGGCCCACGTCGGCCACGAGCTGGGCCCCATCGCCAAGCCGGAGAAGATCACGGTCGTTCCGCAGCTCCCTAAGACGCGCAGCGGCAAGATCATGCGCCGCGTGCTACGGGCGCGCGCATTAGGGCTACCGGAAGGGGACGTGACGACGCTGGAAGAATAAGGCGTGTTCACTGCAAACACCATGCTTGACGCAGACCATATTTCGGACTAGAATAAGGCTAATGACGCTTACTCAATATCGCATTTTCTATGAAGAGAATGTGGTTGTTCACCTTCGCTACATTGAGCGAAAGCATCATCGCGCTATCAGAGACGCCATCGAGACGCAGCTCGCCTATGAGCCGCTGATCGAAACGCGCAACCGTAAGCGCCGTGATCCGCCCGACGTGTATGACGCCGACTGGGAGTTGCGCTGCGGACCGAACAACAGCATACGGGTTCTGTATCGAGTTGATCTGGATGAGGAGCAGGGGACGGGCGAAGTGATCGTCTTGGCGATCGGCGTGAAGGAGCGGGACCGGTTGTTGATTGCCGGAGAGGAGTATTGACCATGCGGATTGCGCCGCTGGCTGATGTCAAAGCTAATTTGAGCAAGTTCGTCGAGCAGTGTCAGGACGGCCCCATCGTCATCACCCGGAACGGGCGACCTGCGGCCATGCTCGTGTGCGTTTCGGATGAGGATGATTTGGAGCGCATGCTACTGTCATATTCGCCCCGCCTGCGTCGACTGCTGGACGAAGCGGCGGCGCGCGCACGCGCCGGGCACAAGTTGGGCCACGACGCGTTCTGGGCAGAAGTTGATCGCCAAAACTCAGAATCCGTCGGGTAAGCGCAGGTATTCGTCTAATTCGCCGCTACCGGCGTCAGCGCCTGCGCCGTTACTGCTTGCCGCGCTGCATCCTCAATGCTACAATGCCCTCCGGTTCACGATGAACAGCGCGCATCCCGGCTGGCCGCCCGTTTGGCCTGAAATCACCGACCCACTCGTTCGCCATGCTATGGCCGCCGTCCCGCGGCATCTCTTCGTCCCGCGGGAGTACGCGGATCAGGCATATGATGACGCGCCCCTGCCCATCGGACTGAACCAGACCATTTCGCAGCCGTTCATTGTCGCGCTCATGACGCAGGCGCTCGAACTGACGAAGGACAGCCGCGTGCTCGAAATCGGCACAGGCTCCGGCTATCAGTCTGCGGTTTTGGCGACCATCACGCCGCATGTCTGGAGCGTCGAGTCGCTGCCTATCCTGGCCGAATCGGCCCGCGAACGGCTCACCAGCCTGGGCTACAACGTAGAGGTCAAGACGGGAGACGGGCGGCTCGGCTGGCCCGAACACGCTCCCTACGACGCGATCATCGTCACGGCTGCGCCGCCCCGCGTCCCGCCTGCGCTCGTCCAGCAGCTTGCGCCCGGTGGCCGCCTCGTCATCCCGGTCGGCGCGAATCAGTGGGATCAATGGCTGTGGCTCATCCGCAAGGACGCGGCGGGCCATCTCAGCGCAAAACGTCTCGGCGAAGTGCGCTTCGTCCCGCTCATCAGTCGCAGCGAACTGCGCGAAGACGATGCCGACCTTATCGCTATCAACGCTGAACTCGATCGACTTTTAGGTTCGTAGTAGGCGCTTTAGCGCCCGACGCGCTTAAGCGGCGCCACGAACGATCCTAACGGAGCCTACATGCGGGTTGTCATTACCGGTCACAACGGCCAACTAGGTCGCCAGCTTATGCAATCCTTTGCGGCGCACGACGTGCTGCCCCTCGACCTGCCTTGCGACGACATTACAACCCCCGCCGTCGTGGACTGCATTACGCAATTTTCGCCCGATCTGGTCGTCCACTCCGCCGCCTACACCGATGTCGACGGCGCGGAGAAGGACCCGGAGCTGGCCCACAAGGTTAACGCGCTCGGCACGCAGAACGTGGCGCTCGCCGCGCAGAAATCCGGCGCGGCCATACTCCACGTTAGCACCAACGAGGTATTCGACGGCGCGCGCCGCGATCCCTACCGCGAGTGGGATGCCCTTAACCCGATCAGCCAGTATGCGCGATCAAAAGCCGCGGCCGAGCGAATTGTGACGGCCCTGGTCCCGCGGTTCTA
>CAZPTI010000451.1:0-2929 GCA_964588925.1 uncultured Anaerolineales bacterium
GCCACCTCTGCCAGCCAGATATCGGGCACACCATCAGCGTTGGTGCTAAAGGCCAGCCACGCCCCGTCCGGCGACCAGGTCGGCGCTTCGGTCAGCGCCCCCTCAAACCGTGTCACTGCCCACACTGCACCCGAGCGCATATCTGCAACATAAATGTTGCTTTCCAGGGCGGAGTCCATCACATCCGCCTGCTGATTTTCCAAGTTCTCCCGCATCACGAAAGCTACCTGCCGCCCGTCCGGCGACCAGACCGGCGGGTAGCCACGCCCGGCATCCGCCGCAGCAATGACCCGCGCGTTGCGCCCATTCCCATCGGCTAACACTAACTCGCCCACCGTGAAGGGGATGTTGCTGTCGGCCATCCGAATGTAAGCAATGGCTTCCCCATTGGGCGACCAGCGCGGGTAAGCAACGATGTGGGTCGGATCGCTGATGATTTGCTCCTGGTTGCGGCCATTTCGCTCCATCAGCCATACCTCACTGCCGAAGCCCAACCCTCGCGTTGTGGCATACAGCAAACGCTTGCCATCCAGCGAGAAGGCCGCATCATAGGTGAATGGCGGTGTATCCATCCGCTCTACCCGCATGTTCTGCACGTTGACCAGGAATACCGCGCTTTCACCCAGATGACCAACCCGCACCAGTAGTGCATCGCCGTCAGGCGTCCAACTGAGGAAGAAACTGGATTGCCAGGCCTCTGGCCAGGCCGGGCGCACTTCGCCCGTCGTCGCCGCCATAACCAACGTATGGACACTCGCCTCGCACCCCACTTCCACGGCTACCCAGTGACCGTTAGGCGAGGCGTACAGACCGGCGATGTCGCACATCGCGGTATTGAGCGGGATGCTTTCGGTAGCTGCGGATGCAGTTTGCTCCGCTAACCGTCTCGGTTCGCCTGCTGCCACTTGCTGGATGCTCGCCTGCGGGCCGCTGACGAAGAAAAGCATGTCGCTTTCTGGAGGTTGCGCTTGCCCGGCGGCGATGGCCAATGGAGGCCAACCACGAATCAGGCTCACCCCCAACGCCGTCAGCACGACCAGTGCCAATATGATCGAAGCCTTGTGTGTCTTGCTCATCACTGCCCACCTTGATTTTGATCGGTTGGGACGTTTGTGCCGCCCAACGGAGAAGCTCACCTGCGCGGCGGGTGCGGAGTGTGACCGCTCCCTGCCGAGACCGTCGCGGACGAAGTAGTGAAGTCGGCGACGCAGCTCAGCCGCGTCAGGTGCAACTCCCCATACCCGGCGGGCATTCCCCCACCGGAGAAACCCGCCTGGCGCGCGCCGCCGCGGGTGGTATCATGTCGTTGCGCTCGCACCTAACGAGACCGGAACTCTCGCTGGTGCTTCGAGCCCGCGGTGCAACTTGGTCCGACTCCCGTGTGATTTCACCCCTGGCGGCGCACTCCGGTGCGACCCCGATCAGGATCCTACCTTTCGTGTTGGGGAGTCATGGGTGCGAGCGACATGCTACCATTGGAGGTTATGATGAACAAGTCCCTCTCCCTCAAATCCCTGACCCTCGTCCACCCCAACGCGGCCGGTCTCGACATCGGCTCCCGCGAGATCTGGGCCGCCGTCCGTCCCGACCTCGACGGCAAGACGGTGCGCTGTTTCGCCACCTTCACTCCCGACCTGGAGGCCCTCGCCGACTGGCTGCTCGCTGGCGGCGTCGACACCGTGGCGCTGGAATCGACCAGCGTCTATTGGATTCCCATCTTCGAGCTGCTCGAAGCGCGCGGCATCCAATGCTACCTGGTCAACGCCCGCCACGTCAAGCACGTGCCCGGTCGCAAGTCGGATGTGCAGGACTGCCAGTGGCTGCAAAAGCTCCACTCCCTGGGGCTGCTTTCCGCCTCCTTCCGCCCCGACGCCGAGATGCGCGCCTTGCGCACGCTCCTCCGCCATCGCGCCCAACTCGTCCAGCACCGCGCCCCCCACATCCTCCATATGCAGAAAGCGCTTCAACAAATGAACCTCCAACTCCACCACGTCCTCTCCGACGTCACCGGTCAGACCGGCCTGCTGATCCTGCGCGCCATCGTCGCCGGCGAGCGCGATCCGCTTGTCCTGGCCCATCTGCGTCATCCTTCCTGCAAATCCTCCGAGGAGACCATCGTCAAGGCCCTGACCGGCAGTTGGCAGGAGGAACAGCTCTTCGTCCTGCGCCAGTCGCTCGAATTGTACGACTTCTACACCGCTCAGATCGAAGTCTGCAACGCCGAGATCGAGCAACAGTACGCCGCCATCCCCCCGCGCTGGGACGCGCCCGATGACCTGCCCACGCTGCCGTCCGTCAAACCCGGCTCCAAGTCGAAGAACAAGCCCGCCGACGCCACCCGCCAGGAGCTCTTCCGCATCACCGGCGTCGACCTGGTCGCCGTGGAGGGTATCAGCGCCAGCCTGGCCCAGACCATCATCAGCGAGATTGGCACCGATATGTCCCGCTTCCCCACCGCCAAGCATTTCTGCTCCTGGCTCGGCCTCGCTCCCCACAACGACATCTCCGGCGGCAAGGTGCTGCGCTCGCGCACCCTCAAGACCGACAATCGCGCCGGGCAGGCCTTCCGGCAGGCCGCCGCCGCCGTGACCCGCTCGGATTCGGCCTTTGGCGCGTTCTATCGTCGCAAGCGGGCCCAGATCGGCCCCATGCAGGCCCTCGTCGCCACCGCCCACAAGATCGCGCGGACGGTCTACTATATGCTCAAGCACCGGGTGGCCTATCACGACATCGGCGCCCAGGGCTACGAGACGCAGCAGCGCGAGCAAGAGTTGACCTACCTCCAGCGCAAGGCTGCCAGGCTCGGCTTCGAGTTGACCCCGAAACAGGCGGCTGTTCCGTCCTGATTCGGTTCCGACTGCGCCCCACATCCCTCTGACGGCGAGCGCCGCCTGATGCGCGCTCGGTTCGTCGCGCCTGTTACCCGTCC
>CAZPTI010000452.1:0-2901 GCA_964588925.1 uncultured Anaerolineales bacterium
GGCGGGCGCTACTCGCTGTGGTCGGCCATCGGCCTGTCCATCGCCATCTACCTGGGCTTCGACCGCTTCACTGGGCTGCTGACCGGCGCGCACCGCGTGGACGAGCACTTCCGCACCGCGCCCTTCGCGGAGAACATCCCGGTCATCATGGGCCTGCTCGGCGTCTGGTACAACAACTTCTGGGGCGCGGAGTCGCACGCCATCCTGCCCTACGACCAGTATCTCGCCCACTTCGCGTCGTACTTCCAGCAGGGCGACATGGAGTCGAACGGCAAGCGCGTGACGCACGCGGGCGAGGTGGTCGACTACCAGACCGGCCCCATCATCTGGGGGCAGCCGGGGACGAACGGCCAGCACGCCTTCTACCAGCTCATCCACCAGGGCACGAAGCTCATCCCGTGCGACTTCCTCGCCGCCGCGCAGAGCCAGAACCCGCTCGACGACCATCACCCCTTGCTGATCTCGAACTACCTGGCGCAGACCGAGGCGCTGATGCGCGGGCGCACGACGGAGGAAGCGCGCGCGGAGCTGGCGGCGCAGGGCGTGGCGGGCGAACGGCTGGAGCGGCTGGCCGCGGCGAAGACGTTCCCCGGCAACCGGCCGACGAACTCCTTCCTTTATCCCCGCCTGACGCCGCAGACGCTCGGCAGCCTGATCGCCCTGTACGAGCACAAGATCTTCACGCAGGGCGTGATCTGGGACATCAACTCGTTCGACCAGATGGGCGTGGAGCTGGGGAAGGTGCTGGCGAAGGCGATCTACCCGGAGCTGGCGGGGGACGCGCCAGTAACCAGCCACGACGCATCGACGAATGGGCTGATCAACTACTATAAGTCAGTGCGCTAGACCTTTTAGCCACAGAGGCCACAGAGAGCGCAGAGAAATATTCCTCTCTGCGCTCTCGGCGTCCTCTGTGGCAACTACGCCGCTTCTTTCTGCTTGACGCACTCGGACGCGGTGATCCAGGCGACCGCCTCTTCCACGGAGTCGGTGACGCGGACGAGATGCAGGTCGGCTTCGCCGATGGTCGAGTTGGTGATCAGCGTCTTTTGCAGGAAGTCGGTCAGCGGCCCCCAGTACTCGCTGCCCATGAGGATGACCGGGAAGTCGTAAATCTTGTCGGTCTGCATCAGCGTGATCGTCTCGAACACCTCGTCGAGCGTGCCGAAGCCGCCGGGCATGACCACGAACGCGCAGGAGTACTTGACCAGCATCACCTTGCGCACGAAGAAGTGGTCGAACTCCATGAAGCGGTCCATGTAGGGGTTGGCCGCCTGCTCGTGCGGCAGGACGATGTTCGCGCCGACGCTGAGGCCGCCGGCCTCCTTTGCGCCGCGGTTGGCCGCCTCCATGATGCCCGGCCCGCCGCCGGTCATCACCGTATAGCCCGCCTTTGCCAGCGCCTGCCCCAGCTCGCGCGCCATCCGGTAATAGGGGTGGTCCTCATGGAACCGCGCGGAGCCGAAGACGGTTACGCATGGCATCTGCACGTCGAAGAACTCGAACCCCTGCAGGAACTCAAGGAAGATGCGCACCGCGCTTTCGAGGTCCTTGCCGCGGTCGCGCTTCCCGGATAAAAACGCCTTCTCGACATCCTGCGCGCTCTGCAGGATGGGAACCTTGCCCGTCTCGCTCTGCGGTCGAACTTTCTCGGTCATCTCAACTCTCCGCTACGCTATGCCTTGCCGGCGCCCGCCTCCCACGCTCGCAGCCACTTTTCCGCCACTGCGGGTTTAAGCCGTAGCGTGGCTGCGTCCGCCGCCGCGCCCTCTTCCAGTTTGCTCGTTACGTCGCTCAGCCCCCTCATGCGAGGCCACGCTTATATCTACCATGCGATTACGGGGCGCGTATGTGGAAATCCACCCGTACTCGTCCTGTCTCGCCAGGATCGGCTTCCGCTTTGGCGCCGGGGCGGGAGACAGGGGGCACCGTCAGGGGCGCCTCCCGCAACTACCGGGAGGCGGTGGCCTCCCATAACTGCCGGGTGAGCTGCGCGTGCCCGGCGTGCATGGCGGTGTGTTCGAGCGCGTGGAGGATGGCCCAGCCGACGGTCGTCTCGCTTCCGTTGCGCGGGTTGGCGCGCGCGGTCGTGAGGTCGGCCAAGGTGAGACGAGCGAGCGCGCCGCGCGCGTAGTCGAGCGACCAGTCGAGGCGGGCGATGGCCTGCTCCGCGGTGAAGTTCTGCGTGGCGAACTCGCCGGGGCGGTCGCGCTTGAGCGGCTCCTGCATGGCGATGTCGCCGATCCAGAAACGCTCCGCGCCGGCGGAGTGGACGGCGAGCACGGCAAGCGTGTTCATGCCCTCGCCGGGCTGCCAGTTGACCGCTTCGGGGGGCAGCCCCGCGAGGGCTGCGGCGAAATCGGCGTGCTTCTCTTCGAGCAGCCGGAGGATGTCGGCGAGAAACGGGTCCATTGCGCCTCCCTCAGCCGCAAGACGGGCGGCTGATGCGTATCCATCATAGGCTCACTTTGCGGCCTGCGCAAGCGCCTGATTTTGCCCCAAGCAATTCCAAACGGAGCCACAGAGCCCGCCGCGCAGGGGGCAGGGGCGGGCTGATGCACGATGCCTGGCCCCGGCGCGCAACCGGAACATTTTGCGATGTTCCGCAACAATTTTGATTTTTAGCGGTTTGATTCGATTGTGTTTCGGTTGACGAGCGACCGGACGCAGCGCCTAAACTAAATGGAACACGAGAATGTTTGCCACAGGCGCCTGACGCCTGTGGCGAAACGGAATGCTGCACCATTACAGTTACAGCATACGCAACTGTCAAACGCGCGGCCACGGGCGCGGTGCGCGGAGGCGATGCGCCGGGCATGTTAAGGAGCGATAGCGTTTTTGTCCCACTACTCTCAGTATAACATACGTTCTAGGCGGAAGTCAAGAGGATTTCCAAAACAC
>CAZPTI010000453.1:0-2894 GCA_964588925.1 uncultured Anaerolineales bacterium
GCGCTCAACCGAAACATTTTGCGCTGTTCCGCAACACTTTCCGTTTTTCGCGGTCTGTTTCGGTTTTGTTACGGTTAACGAGCGACCGGGGCAAAACCGAATTTCGCGCGAAATCGTGAACCGCACCCACGCGAAACAAATCATTTGACGCGACTTACGTCGCATTGCTATAATCGCAGGCGATAGTTGGTCCCGGCCCAGCAAGGAGAACATCATGAGCGTGTTTCGCGACTCCGCGCACTTTTACGAGACCGTCGGCGAACTGATGGACCGCGCGAAGAAAGACCCCCAGATCGGCCCGAAGATCGCATCCTCCGGCATCGTCATCCAGTTCCGCTACACCGACCCCGACGCGGTGACCACCGTCAACGCGAAGGACAAACCCACGCAGCCCGGCGCGTTTGCGGACGTGACCCACGGCCCAACCGATCTTAAGCCCGACGCGCTGCTCAGCATGAAGGCGGACGTGGCGCACGCCTTCTGGCACGGCAAGGTCAACCTGATGACTGCGCTCGCCAAGAAGGACATCGTGCTGCAAGGCCCGCTGGCGAAGATCCTCAAGCTGCTGCCTGCGGTCGAGCCGCTCTACAAGGTGTACCCGGTGCTGCTGAAGGAAAAGGGCTACGGCGACATGGTGATGAAGTAACGCCGACGCAAGCCCGGCGGCGAAAGGACTCCCCCCATGCTTGAAAGCAATACCGTCCTCGTGACAGGCGTTGGCAATTACTGGGGCGCGCGCGTCGCCGCGCGGCTCCTGACCCTGCCCGACCTGCACGTCATGGGACTTGACACCGCGCCGCCGGCCGAGCCGGTCAAAGGGCTGGATTTCATCCAGGCCGACATCCGCAATCCCCTGCTTACGGACCTGCTGCGCGAGGAGGGCGTCGACTGCATCGTCCACCTCGCGTTTGTGGAAAGCGACCGGCCGAGCGAGGCGTCGTTTGACCTCAACGTCATGGGCACCATGAAGGTGTTTGGCGCGGCGGCTGCGGCGGGCGTCCCGAAGCTGGTCTGGAAGAGCAGCACGATGGTCTACGGCGCGCGGCCGGACAACTCCGCCTTTCTGCCGGAAGAACGCGGCCTGACCGCAAATGCCGACACCGGCTACATCCGCGACCTCGTCGAGATCGAAGCGTTTTGCAACGGCTTCCGCGGGCAAAACCCCGAAATCTCGCTCACCGTGCTGCGCTTTCCGAGCATCGTCGGCCCCCGCGTCGACTCGCGCATGACGCGCTGGCTCGCCTCGCCGATCACCCCCGTGCTCATGGGCTTCGACCCGATGATGCAGGTGATCCATGAGGACGACGTCGTCGAAGCGATTGTCCACGCGGCCATTCATGACGCGCCCGGTGTGTTCAACGTCGCGGCCGAGGGCGCGTTGCCCTTGAGCAAGCTGCGCCGTCTGGCCGGCAAACACTCGCCGCCCGTCTTCCACCTCGCCGCGTACTGGGGCAACCCGCTGCTTGGCGCCATGCGCTTCCCGGTGAACCGCGTCTGGCCGATCCCGCTGGATTATATGCGCTACCCCTGGGTTGCGGACCTAACCCGCATGCGGCACAGCTTCGGATTCATCCCGCGCTACACTGCGCAGGAGGCGCTGCGCGAGTTTGCGGGGCGCAAGAAGGTCGAGCAGATCGGCCGCGAGGCGCCCGCGCTGGCCTACGACGAGGAGCGGCTGCGCGACACCATCGAGCGCCGCCGCCGCCTGCGCGAACCGGACCCGCTGCCGTCGGCCGCGGAGCCGGAAGTGATTACGGACGACATCGGGGAGGAGGTCGCATGAACGGCTCAACACCCGACGAACCGCTCTCCGGCGCCAGCGCGCAAGCGGAGCCTTCACCTGCGGAACCATCGCATGAGGAAATGCAGGCGCAACTGCGCGAGGAACTCGACGCGCTGATTGCGCGCGTGGAAAACAGTGGCGATTATCACGCGCCGCCCTACTCTCCGCAGGCGCTGATCAAGCTTCTCGAAGAGAACGCGTCGCGCTTCCAGCCGGAGTTCCTCAAGTCCGTCCTGATGAAGCTGCGCGAGAACGTCAACTCCGACCTGCTCGACGTGGACACGTGGAAGGGCATCTGGTACATCGTCAACTACCAGTTGCAGGCGCAGGCCGACACGGTGAAGCGACGCGCGCAGGGCGAGTACGAAACGGACGACTGGGGCCTCGACCCCGAGTTCATCGGCGCGCTTCAGCCCTTCTTCACCTTCATGTACCGCACCTACTGGCGCGTCCAAACGTCCGGTCTCGACAACGTGCCGGGCGAAGGGCCGGCGTTGCTCACGTGCAACCACTCCGGCCAGTTGCCGTGGGACGGCGCGATGGTGGGCACAGCCGTCTACCTCGACCACCCGGCGCAGCGCATCGTCCGCGCGCTCTACGCGACCTGGTTCCCCACCCTGCCCTTCATTTCGTCCACACTGACGAAGATGGGGCAGGCGCTGGCGACCGTGGACAATGGCACGCGCCTGCTGCAGGAAGGGCATCTCGTCGCGGTCTTTCCCGAAGGGTACAAGGGCGTCGGCAAATTGTTCCGCGACCGCTACCGGCTCGCGCGCTTCGGCCGCGGCGGCTTCGTCAAGATGGCGCTGCGCACCGGCGCGCCGATCATCCCCGTGTCCATTGTGGGCGCGGAGGAAACGTACATCTCGCTCTACAAGTCGCAAACCGCGGCGCGGCTGATCGGCTTCCCGTACTTCCCGATCTCGCCGACCTTCCCCTGGCTCGGTCCCATCGGCTTCGTCCCGCTGCCAACCAAGTGGTACATCGACTTCGGCACGCCAATCGAGACGGCGGGCTATGGCCCGACCGCGGCCAATAACCTCGTGCTTGTATCGCAGCTAACCGACCAGGTGCGCAACGTGGTGCAGGATATGATCCATCAACGGCTGGC
>CAZPTI010000454.1:0-2890 GCA_964588925.1 uncultured Anaerolineales bacterium
TCGGCACTCTGTTTTCAAGCCCCAGCCCAAAAGGGCCAAACTTAAGGGTAGGTTGGTAGTAACCGGCGCACGCGCCGGTTACTACCAACCTACCGCGCCAGCCACCGCCTGAATCGTCTTCCTTCTATATATTGCTCGATCCGCCGCGTGAAGGGGAGCACGCGGTCGACGGCGAGCGTGAGCCGGAAGAGGACGGACGGGTGGATGGCGCGGGCGTCGCGTTCGATGCCGCGGAGGATCGCGTCGGCCACCTGTTCAGGCGTTTGCGTGGGCCAGGGGTGCGGCGCGCGGCTGTTCCCCTGCTCGAAGAAGCGCGTGCGCGTGCCGATGGGGTAGACGAGCGCCAGCGTGGAGGGGTCGGCGAGCTCCAGCCAGTACGCCTCGGCGAAGCGGTGCAGCGCGGCCTTGGAGCCGCTGTAGAGCGCATAGCCGGGGATCGCCAGCTCGCCCATTGCGGACGCGACGATCACCGTGCGATACTCCCCCCGGCCGCGCCCCGCGTTCAGCGCGGCCATCTTCTCCGCGGCATAGATCGGCGAGACGACGTTCACCCGCAGCAGCGCCTCGATGTGCGCCCAGTCGGGCCGGTCGATGCGCTCGTAGTAGGCGAAGCCCGCGTTTGCGATAAAGAGATCGACGCCGCCCATCCGCGCCGCGCCCGCGTCGAACAGCGCATCGACGTCTTCCGGGCAGCCCATGTCGCCGGCGAAAGTCGTGATTGTGGCGGGATGTTGGGGCAGGCGCGCGACGGTCTCCGCCAGGCGCGGCGCGTCGCGGTCGGCCGCAATGATCGAGCAGGGGAAGGTCGCGAGACGAGCCAGCAGCGCCGCGCCGATGCCGGAAGCGGCGCCGGTGAGGATGATGCGGGTGTGGTGGAGGCGCATAGATTATAAGGGTGAGAGGTGGGGCGCGGCCATCTCGAATAAGCGAATGATGATCGAATAAGCGAATGATGATCGAATAAGCGAATGATGATCGAATAAGCGAATTGCGCCGCAGCGCAAGTCGCCCACCTGAACGCAGGCGCATTCGCTTATTCGATCCCGCCCGCAGGCGCGCCCGCAGGCGCGCATTCGCTTATTCGAGATGGCCGCGCACGCGCGGCGGGCTAAAGCCCCGCACTACGAACTTTAATCCCCGTCCAGCTTCGCCAGCCCCTCGCGCAAGGCGTATCGCGCGGCCTGCGTCCGGTTGGCGAGGTGCAGCTTGCCGAGGATGTTGCTGACGTGCGTGCGGACGGTCCGCTCGCTGATGACGAGCCTGGTTGCGATTTCCTGGTTGGACAGCCCTTGCGCGACGAGGCTGAGCACCTGCGTCTCGCGCTCGGTCAGCGGCTCCACCGTGGGGCCAGTTTCCTGCGGCCGGTGCAGCTCCTTGATGACGCGGCGCGCAATGGCCGGGTGCAGCGAGGCCTCCCCGCGCGCCACGTCGCGAATCGCTTTGAGCAACTCCTGGGGCGTCGCATCCTTCAGCAGATAGCCGAGCGCGCCCGCCATAATCGCCGGGAAAACGCGTTCGTCCTCCGCGAAGCTGGTCAGGACGAGGATGCGGGCTGACGGGTCCTTCTGCCGGATTTCGGTCAGGGCCGCGAGGCCGTCTTGCCGGGGCATCACCAGGTCGAGCAGGGTCACGTCGGGGTGGAGCGCCTGTTGCTTGCGCACGGCCTCGATCCCGTCGGCCGCCTCACCGACTAACTCCATGCCGGGCTCGGTCTCCAGCAGCGCGCGCAGCCCTTCGCGCACAATGGCGTGGTCGTCCGCGATCAGGATTCGGATGGTTTCGCCGTCTGACATAATCTTCTCACTTCTGCGTACTGCCGCTCAGGGGAATCATAACGGAAATCGCAACACCTTGTCCGGGAGCCGACTGGATCTCGGCCGTGCCGCCCAGCCGCTGGGTGCGCTCCCGGATGCTGACCAGCCCCAGCCCGCCCTTTTCCGCGATCTCTTCCGCGGCAAACCCGCGGCCGTTGTCCTGCACCTTGAGATGAATAACGTCCGAACGCGTGTCAAGGTACACGGCCACCGCGGACGCGTTGGAGTGTTTCAGCGAGTTGTTCAGCGCCTCCTGCGCGATGCGGTACAGCTCGGTCTCGATGCGCTCGGGCAGCAGCCCGCTCCCCTCGACCACCAGCTTGGTTTCCACGCCCGCGCGGCCCTCCACGGTTTCCAGCCGCTGCTTGAGCGCGCTCGCCAGGCCGTCCTTTTCAAGCATCAGCGGGCGCAGCTCGTAGACCAGCAGGCGCATCTCCTTGAGCACCTGCTGCGCGGATTCGCCGATGCGCACCAGGTAGCCCATGCCGCGGTCCATGTTGCCCGCGCTGACCAGCCGCCGCGCGGCCTCGGCCATGAGCGAGAGGCTGTAGAGCGACTGCGTCACCGAATCGTGCAGCTCGCGCGCGAGGCGCTGGCGCTCCTGCATGACGGCCAGCTCGTTCGCCTGCTGATACAGCCGGGCATTTTCAATGGCGACGGCCGCCTGACTCGCCATCGACTGGGCCAGGCCCGCGTCGCGGTCGCTGTACTGGTCCGGCTGGCGGTGGCCGATGCCGAGCCCGCCGATCAGCCGCCCCTTAACCACCAGCGGCACCCACATGATGCTGCGCAGCGGCTCGCCCAGGGGCGCTGCCAGCGATAGGGCATCCGCGCTCACGCGGCGGATCGCTTCCGCGTGCTGGCTCTCCGCGTTAATATCGGGCAGCACAATCGGCGCCGGGTCGTTCAACAGCAGGTTGCGGATGCCGGGGTCATTGACCAGCACGCGCACCTGCTCCGCGGTGGTCACAGGCAGCGGCCCCTTGTGCGCGGCCATCCGCAGGGTCTCGCCTTCCAGGACGAGCAGGCTCACGCCGTCGTTGTCGACCAGCCGCGCCACCTCGTCGACGACAAGC
>CAZPTI010000455.1:0-2870 GCA_964588925.1 uncultured Anaerolineales bacterium
CATGTAGACGGCCGCAACCGCGGCCAGCAGCGCAAGCGCGCCGGCCAGGGGCGAGAGGTCGGGCAGGCCGTCGCGGGCGGCGAGGGGCGCGTGTCCCGCGCCATGATGCGCGTGTCCCGCGACTGCCGCCGCTCCTGCGCCCAGCCCGCCGGCCAGCGCGCCGAGCGCCGCATAGGTGGTGAGGCGGCCCGCGTGCAGCGCCAGGAGGCCCCACCCTCGCACGCCCTGGCCGCGGCCCAGCAGCAGCATCACGCCTGAGCACATGCCGGCGCAGTGGGTGAGGCTGCCGGCGAGGCCCAGCAACAACGCAGCGATCACGGCCGGCCTACCGGATGAACCACGCGCGGCCGAGCAGCCACCAGTTGAACAGGTAGTAGGCCATCAGGAACCCCAGGAAGCTGAACGTCAGGATGATCGTGCCGCGCGGAGTCAGCTTGCCGTGGACCTCCTTGTGCTGGTTCGGGATGGCGTCCTCGACGAGCGGGTTGGCCTGCGCCATGACGAGCGTGAGGCGGCTCGGCTCGGTGCGCTTGCCGGTGAGGATCGAGACGAGCACGACGGCCACGTACATGATGCCGCCGACGATGGCGATGACCGCGCCCACGCCCATGATTGCGAGCGTGATCTGCGTCGCGCCGGGGAGACTGGCGGCCAGGGGCGAGTTGGTGAAGGTGATGTCCCAGTGGCGCCGGGGCGCGCCCTGCAGTCCGCTGGCGATCATGCCGATGGAGACGAGCAACATGCCGATGCCGAAGACGTACGGCTGCCAGGAGGCCCACGACTTCAGCTTGAGCTCGCGGCGGAAGATGAGGGGGATCAGGTAGTAGGTCAGGCCCATGAAGGCGAGCGTGGTGCCTGAGACGACGGTGGCGTGGAAGTGGCCGGGGATGCGCAGCGTGTTGTGCGCCAGCATGTTGATCTGCTCGGTGCCGATGACCACGCCGGTGACGCCGCCGACCCAGCCGAAGAGGATCATCGAGAGCACGAGCGAGCTGAAGCCGGGCTCGCGCCACGGCCCCTTGCGCAGCCATTCGAACGCGCCGCGCGTGAACCCTTTGCGCCGTTGCGCGACCTCGATCGCGCCGGGGATGGAGAACGCATGGATCAGGCTGCCGAGCACTGCGAGATACATCGCGTAGGAGGTGTTCGTCGCCTTCCAGGCGAAGCTGGGGCCGGGGTCGGTGAGCAGGTGGTGCGCGGAGCCGAGGTTGATGAACAGGATGTAGAGGACGAACGCGAGCCGCGAGAACTTCTCGTTGAGGGGGGTCGCGCCGACGGTCATGGCGGCCAGCGCATACCACACGGAGACCATCGCCGCGAGGTTGATCTGCTGCGCGGGGTGGCCGAAGCTCCAGAAGAGGTTGCGGTAGATGCCCGGGTCGACTTCGGGGATCAGGCCGAGCGACCAGAGGAACGCGGGGACGTAGGCCAGCGCGCCGGAGACGAGCGTGTATACGGCGAGGATGCCGGCGGTCATCAGGCCGTAGGTCATCAGCGGCATGGAACCGGTGTAACGGCCCTCGCGCTTGGCTGTGACGAGGTTGGCGAAGAAGAGGCCCACCGCGACGAGCGCGCCGACCGCAAAGAGGATGATGCCGAGGTAGAAGAGGGGGTGCGCCTTAAGCGGGACGTAGGCCGTGAACATGACGTCGGCGAGCCCCATGAGCACGACGACGTTGGTGAGCACGGCGCCCGCGGCCATGAGCGCGAACGCGGCCCACGCGACCGCGGGGAGCACTTGCCGCGCGTTGAGCAGAATCGTGCTGCCGAAGTAGAGCCCAGCGATCTCGAAGAAGACGATCCAGGCGACGAGCATGTCGAAGCCGTGCGCGGTGATGAGGCGGTAGAACCAGTCGGCGGGCAGCAGGTGGATGGCCTGCCAGCGGGTGAGCGAGATGAGCAGCGCGCCCAGCCCGCCGATGGCGAGAAAGACGACGGCCGCGACGGCGTTGGCGATGATAAGCCGTTCCGCGGCGACATCGACTTTGAGCGCAGTCACCGGGCAGGTGCGGAAGGTGGCCTTACCCAGCGTTTGGGGCAATGTTGCGGTGGTCATACGTCCTTACTCCGTGACGATGATGCGGCCGGTCATCAGGTGATGGCCGATCTGACAGAACTCGTTGCAGATCACCGAGTATTCGCCCACCTGAGTCGGGACAATGGTTGAGACGTAGTCGTACCCGGGCATGACTTGCAGGTTGAGGTTGTTGGGCTGGAGCGAGAAGCCGTGTTGAAGGTCCAGCGAGGAGAGGTGCAGGCGATAGCGTTGCCCCTTCTCCAGTTGAATGATCGGATACCACTGCCAGCGCCGGCCGATCATGAAGACGTCGGAGCCGGGCGGCGGCGCGACGACCGGGATACCGTTGATGTCGCTGACCTTGTACTGCTGCGTGAAGGCCTCCGTCCGCTGCATGAACTGTTCGGGCGTAACTCGGTAGGTCTCAGTGGGCACGTTCTGGCGGCCGGTGATGTACCAGAGGGGCATCATGACCGTGAGGAAGACGCAGAAGACGAAGGCGACGATCAGCCAGCTTTTTTCGTAGCGGTGGAGGGGCTTCCACCAGATGCGTTCGGGCGCGAGCATCTCACTTCTCCTAGGGCAGCATGGGGAGGACCAGCAGCTCGATGATCCCCCATGCGTTGTAGACGAGCGCGCTGATGAGGATCGAGACGGCGAGCAGCAGGAAGATGCGGTCGAAATAGCGTTGGCCGAGCGGCACGGGCGCGTCCGGCTCGTCGGCATGGCGGTTCTCTGGGAGTTGCGCCACAGGTTCCTCCTTGCGTATGTGGGATCGGCGCCGGGGGGCGGCGCGGGCTGAACGGAACGATAGCGCAGGGAGCGTTTCAAAAGCGTTTTGGTCGGCGTTTCG
>CAZPTI010000456.1:0-2852 GCA_964588925.1 uncultured Anaerolineales bacterium
GTCGATGCCGGGCATCTTGAGGTCGAGGACCATCACTTCCGGTTCGTCCTCGGCCATCATGTCCAGGGCCGATTCGCCGTCGTAGACCACGTGGGAGCCCACTTCGCGCATGGACAGCCGCTCGGACAGGGTCTGCACGAATTCGCGTTCATCGTCCACGAGCAGGACCTTGGTCGGCATCTCGAAGTCGGCCCGGCGGTAGATGTCGGTCTGGTAGTAGGAGCTGGTGTACTCGTGTTCGATGGTGAAGGCAAGCTCGCCGCCGTCAGGGCGCCAGGCGAGGTCGCGGGCGATGTAGAGGACGTCGGGGGAGGTCCAGAGCAGGCGGTCGTTCGTCCCATCAGGGTTAATCAGGCGAATATCTTGTGTCGAGCGTTTCACGTAGGCGATCGGCCCTGCGTCGACCGCAGGGGCTGCGTCGGCGGCAGAACCGGACGCATGGAGCGAGACAGCCGGGAGGGTCGCAGGGCTGACGGCCACTGCGCTGACGAAGAGGGCGATCCCGGCAAGCCGAAGCACGGTGCGAAGGAAAGAACCTGTTGCCATACCATTCGCCTCGCTGCATCTGGTGGCCTTGTGGGCCGTGGCGGACCAACCTTCGCGCAGAGCGCGCTGACTAATCGTTATACGCGCTCGCCTACCGCAGCATCAGGGGCAGGTAGACGCGATGCGTGAGGGGCGGCATGACCAGAACCTTGCCCCAGGCCGGACGACCTGCGTCGTCGATCAGTTTGCGCACGGCCCGGCTGGCCCGGTCGAGAATCCACAGGCTGCTGGTCAGATCGAGCTCGCCCGGCGAACGCTCGAAGACGACCTGCCGGCCGTCGGGCGAGATGCTGATGCCGCGCGCGTAGTCCTCCTTCGGGAGGGAGGTCAACCGGGTGGTTTTTCGGCTTGCGAAGTTGTATTCAAAGATGTCGGCGTAGATTTCGAGATTGACATAGCGCTTTGTGAAGAGGAAGCCGGACCCGTCGGGCAGCCACTCGATGTCGTGCACCGTCTCGCCGCCGTAGAGGACGTTGATGGGCGCGAGCAGCTCGCCGCCGGATGCGTCACCCAGCGTGTTCAGGTAGATCCCGGCCACATCGTAGTAGATCAGGTCGTCGCGCGAGTAGTAGAGGTACTGGTTCTGCGTGGCGGGGGTTGGTCCCCAGGCCACGAGGCGGGGCCATGCGTGCGCGACGACGGGCAGCGACTCGCCGATTGAACCGTTCGGCGGGACGGCAGGGAGGCGCCGGATGGCCGTGGCGGTCCGCATCCCGTAGGCGAGGGCTGAACCGTCCGCCGTCCATGAGACCTTGCCCGGACCGAGCGCGTCGATGCCGGAACCGGGCGAGATGACGAGGTTGCCTCCCGCAACAGTAGCGCCCGGCTGCACGTCGGCCAGCGGGGGAGAAGCGAGGACGCGCAGCTCGCCGTAGATGCCGACGGCGGGTTGCGCGATACCGGGGCCGAGGTCGGCGACGTTGTCGAACGTGACGGGGCCGCTGGCGAAGACGGATCGAATGCCGGGCGCGCCCTGCACGTACACCTGCACCTGCGCGCTGGTGTAGTTGGCGACGTTCACCGTGACCGAACCCTTTGGCAGCGCAGCGAGGGCGGCGCAGGCGGGCGCGTTGGTGACGCGACGATAGCCTCCACCCTTGAAATCGACGGCGTAAACGTCGCTCTGGTACCAGGAGCATGTCTCCTCGTGTTCGCTGGAGAAGGCAAGCTCGCGTCCGTCGGGCCGCCACGCCAGGTCGTGCGCAGGGAGTGGGCCGAGCGGGCGGGGGGCTGACCACAACCGGCGATCCCCCGATCCGTCGGGCGAGATAAGGCGGATGTCGTGGGTGGAGCGATTCACGTAGGCGATGATGCCCTGCTCGGCGACGGCGGGCGCAGCAGGTGTGATAGAACTTGCGGCCCACAGCGGGGCAGCGGGCAGGAGGGCGAGGCCGGCCAGAACGAGGGAGGCGGCGATGGCAGCAGCCGCAAGCCGGACCGCAAGCTGGAGGAGAGAACGCGCGCGCATCATGTTCACCTCACTCTGTTGGGTGACTGGTGGGCGACAACGATCGCGTTCCGGGCTGGAGTTGAGTCGGTGGGAGGCGGTGAGGGGTGGGGGCCGACTGACGACCCCGGCTCGGGACAGGTAGCTGCGCCCCGGTCAAAGGTCGCACGCTAACAGAACTCATTTTACTACCAGCCGATGGGTTGTCAAGAGACGTTCGACAACCGACAGTTATGGTAAAATAGAACTGATTATCGAATGACGACAACTTTCGATCCGATTCAGTTTCTCGATGCGATTCGTCATAGCAAGGGCTACGCCGGGCAGATTGTCCACGCGCAGACCCTGCCCTCGCGCGCGGCGCGTTATGGGGCGGTGCGGGAGCGGCTGAGTCCGCCGGTGCAGCAGGCGTTGCGCGCAACCGGGGCCGAGCGGCTGTACGCGCACCAGGCGGAGGCGATCAACCTGGCGCTGGCCGGGCATAACGTCGTCGTGGCGACATCGACCGCATCGGGCAAGACGATTACCTTTAATATCCCCGTGCTGGAGGCGCTGGCGCGCGATCCGCTGGCAAGGGCGCTCTATCTGTATCCCACCAAGGCGCTGGCGCAGGATCAGCTTGGCAAGTGGCAGGCGCTGGTCAAGGCGGCCGGGCCGGGGATCGTCAATCCGCTGGCGGCGACGTACGACGGGGACACGCCACAGGGCGCGAGGGCGAGGATTCGCAAGCAGGCGCGTGTCTTGCTGACCAACCCCGACATGCTGCACGGGGGCATCCTGCCGAACCATCCGCTGTGGAGCGAGTTCTTCCGGCATCTGCGTTATGTCATCATCGACGAGGCGCACACGTACCGGGGCG
>CAZPTI010000457.1:0-2850 GCA_964588925.1 uncultured Anaerolineales bacterium
GGCACGGTACTGATGTTCGTCTGGTCGGCCTGGGGTCGATCCCCGCATGCGCGGGGGAGCCCTCCATCTGGCCATATCGCCATTGCCGCGCGCGGGTCGATCCCCGCATGCGCGGGGGAGCCCCGCTGATGGGGTTCACCGGCGCGCACAGCGCGGGTCGATCCCCGCATGCGCGGGGGAGCCACCAGCCCGTCATCTTTGCCATGTCAACCCCCGGGTCGATCCCCGCATGCGCGGGGGAGCCGCCACATCGCCGCTGCCCAGCAGGCTTGTGCCGGGTCGATCCCCGCATGCGCGGGGGAGCCGGCGACCGGCCGACGGTGGGGTTCGGCTCCACAGGTCGATCCCCGCATGCGCGGGGGAGCCTTCCAGACGGAAGGCTGCGGCACACCTCCGGCAGGTCGATCCCCGCATGCGCGGGGGAGCCTGCAGCTTGTCGCGCTGGGCCGGCGTGGTCACGGGTCGATCCCCGCATGCGCGGGGGAGCCCCGAAGCCGTCCACCAGGCAGGTCTTGAGCACGGGTCGATCCCCGCATGCGCGGGGGAGCCCGCGAAGCGGCGGACGGCAGCATTGAAGTGACGGGTCGATCCCCGCATGCGCGGGGGAGCCGGACAGATGGACTGGCTGGCGGCGTATGACGAGGGTCGATCCCCGCATGCGCGGGGGAGCCCGGGTGCGGCGGAGTGAGGCCGGCATGCTGACGGGTCGATCCCCGCATGCGCGGGGGAGCCCCTCAAGCATAACCCTTTATCAGCACTAAATTTTTGGATTTTTAACGAGCAACGACAGGTATCGGCTCAAACCGATGACCGGCGAGTCAACAGTAGCCCGTCAATCTCGACGAGATCCACCGGTGGACTGCCTAGGACGCGCATAGCCTGCCCTCCAGGTACTTCGCGTTCCTGCCATAGCATCACGATCGATGCGTCTCGCTCATGCACAAACCATCCGGCCAACACTTGCCAGATTCGCTCGCGTACCGCGGGCGAGATTCGCGGAGCGCTGTACACGCCAGCGACGACCTCAAGCATCGTTGACGCCAGGAACCCCCTCACCCGCATCGACACATTACGTGTCACCACGACGGTCATCGACATCGAACAATTCCTTGATGCGATCGATCATGCGCGGGATAAGCTTCTGTTGTCGAAACAACTTGGCCGCACGGCGGCGAACCTCCCGCTCCAGGGTCAGTTCAGTCTGCTTTTGCTCGATGGCCAGCACCGCTCCGAATGCAAGCGGCAAAATCACATCGACCCGCCACAGGTCTGCGATATCCAGCGTAAAGGCGTTGCTGGAATCTTCATGAATGAAGCCAAGCGGCGGCAAGGCACCCACCGCGGCGACAGCCAGGTCGGCAGCGGCCTCGACAAAGGTTGCGGCGTGGTTGATGGCCTGGTTCGGTAGATCGGCGGAGTTGGGGCTCTCACGGTCGTAGCGCCGCCCCTCCCACCGAAGACCGAACCGCTGCGCCACGAGTTTGTAGCTCTCCTTCATGCGGGCGCCTTCGATGCCGCGCAGGGTCTCGATGTCGCGGTGCGGCAGCACGCGGCCGAAGCGCCAGGCGTACAGGCGGCGCGCGGTGTCCAGGCGCTGCTTGGGGTCGGCCCAGCGCTCGGCGTGGCGGCGGGCGACGTCGGAGCGGCCCTGCCCCATCGGCGGCGCAGTGTAGCTCTTGACCCCGCCTTCGCCGACGGCGGCGATCAGCGTGCCGTGACGGGCGCACAGGCGCAGCACGTCCTGGGTGAGGCTGGTGCCGGGGCCGAGCAGGATCATCGACACCACCTGGTAAGGGATGGCGTAGTCGCCTGCGTCGAGCGTTTCGCTTTTTGCGGCGACGAAGCGCAGCGTGCCATCCTCCACCGAAAGCTTGCCGTACTCCAACCACAGCAAGCCGTGACGGTCGGCATGCGGAATGCGCGAAGCGGCCAGGCCAAGCCTGCCCTGCATCAGGCCGGGTGTGGGGCTCATCGCGGCGGGCTGAGCAACACCATGCCGGAACCAAAGGCGCGGTGGCGGCCGATGCCGCGCGCGAGCAGCGCGGCGAAGCGTTCGCCGTCGCGGATGACGGCGTTGCCGCCGAAGAGCGCCTGCGGACGTTCAACGCCACGCAGACGGTTGCCGCCGCTGCGGTCGCGCCGCAGCATGCGGACGCGGGATTGCATGCCGAGTAGCTCCAGCGAGTCGAACTGCAGGCAGTCGCCACATTGCGCGATGAACCATTGGCGGTAGACCTCGGCGCGCGGCGGCGCGCCATCGCCCAGGCGATCGAGTGTGCGCAGGTAGACATCCTTTTCGTCGTCCTCCATGCGCGAGGTCGGACAGGCCAGAACCTCCAGGTGTAGGCGCTGGCCCTCGCGCCAGGTGGTCGGCATGGGTTTGCTGGCGACACCCGCCGCGTCTAAGGCCTGCCACGCCAGCGGCTCAGCAAAGGTTTGGGCATGTTCCAGCAGCGCGCTGCCCGCGCAGCGGGCATAGCCCAGCACTTCGCTGCGCCGCTCGAGATAACGGAAGGGCTTCGGCGCTTGCTCACCGAATAGCGCTGCGAAGCAGGCGTGCAGGGTGTAGCCCATGGTCTCGTCTTCCTGGGCGATGCCATGCTCGTGGGCAAAGCGCAGCAGGCGCGGGGCATGAACGGGGATGCGCACGAGATGCAGGGGACTCATGCCGTCACCTCCAGGAAGCCCACGGCATGGCGCTCGGTGCCGCGGTGGATGTTGTTGCGCCAGTCACGCGGGGCGTAGCGCTCTTCGACCTGGGCGCCCTGTGCCTCATCCAGCGGCCACAGGGCGGGGATGCGGCCGGGACGCCGGCGCGGGCCGATGTCGGCCAGCGGTTCAGCGGCGAGT
>CAZPTI010000458.1:0-2848 GCA_964588925.1 uncultured Anaerolineales bacterium
GAAATAGGCCTTGCGCGCCGCATCTGTCGCCTTCCCGACGCGGTCGATCCGGTCTACGAAAATCGCCTTCACGAGCGCCTTGTTCAGCCCCTCCAGCGCCGCGCCCACGTGCAGCCCGCTGGGCGCGAAGTCGGCCAGCGAACCGCGCTTCGGCGTGAGCAGCAGCGCCTCCGCCAGGGTTTGGTCGCTGTTGCCGTACTGACCGCTCGGCGTGATGTTGATGAAGTAGCCCGACCAACAGCTATAGTGCGCAGTCAGCGGCCAGACGTTGTTCGCCGCCAGCTTAGGCGGGTCATTCAGCTCCCAGACGCGATCCTTGCTCCAGCTTGCGCGCGCCGCGTGGCCGAACCACTGGACGTACAACGCGCCGCTGTCATATGCGTTCCGAATAGCGGTCTTCATCTCGGCCGCTGTGTCGAGCGCGGCGCTTGACTTGTAATAGATCGGCTGCGTCGCGTAAAGGGGCGGCACAAGCGCTCGCACCTGGTCGCTCAACGCGTGAAAATTGCCGGCGGAGTCATCCTGCGGATCGGCCACAAAGACGGCGCGGCGCTGCCAGTCGCCGGCGGGCGCGTTCTTCTCGTAGGCGAGAATCTTGTCGACCACTGCCGTGACCTCTGCGGCGGTGCGCGCGGGGATGCGGCCGAGCGCCATATCCGGCAGGAAGTCCGCGTTCCCGTCGACGCTGGCGTATCGGTTATCGGCTGCGGTCTCGCCGATATACGGATCGACGCTGAGCAAGTACGGCGGGATCAGGTTCGGAATGCCGGGCCGAAGCTCGCCCTTGAAGTCGTAGTGCCCGTCGCCCACGAGCAGGACGTACTGGGGCGGCGAACTGCCGGCATTCCACTGATGATACGCGTGGGAGAGGAACGCGCGGATGGCCTCCGGGTCGACCATACCGCCACTGAACTCGTCGTAGATGTCCTGAACGTCCACCTTTGCGACGGCGAACCCCTCGGCCGCGCGGTGGTCGAGCAGGGGTTGGATCGCCTCCCAGAGGGAGCGGTGAACGATGGCGATGTAGTCTGCGTGGCGGTTTGCGGCGCGTAAGTCTGATCCGGCGTCGTACTCGATGCTTGCGGGGGCGAGAAAACCGGCTTCGCTCGCCAGAGCATAAGCGGTCGCTGGCTGCGCGGCGAACACCGCCGTGCGCGAGCCGGGTGGCTCGAGCTCCACAACGCCCGTCAGCCGAACGGGCTGATAGACATTCGTCACCTCGTAAGCGCGGATGCCGCCCGTTGTGAATCCGCCGGCCACGAAGTCGAACGCGCCGCTGGCGCCCGCACCCGCAACAGCCGCGGCCACCCCGTTTTGCATGACGAGAGGCAGATAGATCTGCGCGACGGTCCGCAGAGCCACTACCGCTTCGGCAAAGAGCCGGTCATTGACCGCGCGCGCCTTCGCCGGGTAAGCGATCTCGGCCCAATCGGGCGACACCCAGTAGTATTCGATGCCGGGCAACTGGTCGAGCGAGGCTTCCAGCACCAGCTTATTGCCGTATGGGAGCAGTAACCCGGACGACACGGTCTGCGAGATGACGCGGCGGACGCTGCCGTCCCAGGTTGTCTGCCCCAGGTTGCCGCCGTTAAGCCGCAGCCGGAGCGACTGATCGGGGCTGCGTTCCGCGACATCGCGGCCACCGTGCGCGACGACTGTCAGAGTCGCGGTTCCTTCAGCAAGGTTGGGCAGGTCGAGCGTGTAGGTCGTGACCGCGGTCGGCACGACGCTGTTTGGATAGAGCGGGTTGTCGAAAAGATGATCCGCGTCACGCGGGAGATCCGCATACGCGCTGTAATAGCTACGGTTAAACTCGACGCGCGCCCGTTGGATGGTGTTCGACGTCATCGGATCGCGCATTGCAGGCGCGGCGTCGCGCGCAGACATGCGTTCGCCGCCGCCCGCCCACGTCAGCCGATAGATGTTGTTCTTCATGTAGCGGCCAGTGTACGACTCGCCGTAGAAGATCAGCGCGTCGCCTGCGCCAAACGCGCCGTCCTCCGTTCCGGCCAGCTCGATAGCGACCGGCTTCTCGCGATGCCACAGCGCCAGCAGCGCAGGATCAAGCCCATCTAAGGGCGCACCCGCGCTCTTGAGCATCTCGTAAGTCAGCCGGTGCATGCCGCGTTCGATCACCGCGATGCGCAAACCGGGAAGGCTGCCTGGTTCTTCCTCCGCGCGAGCGTCGGCCTGCCCGCGCAGAGGAAGAACCAGGCACGCTACCAAAGACACGATGGGAATCGCCGCTTTCCATGAGCAGCGCATAGATCCACCCCGCAGTTTAATTCCCCGGAACAAGGGCAAAATCGAACTCGCCCACCCGGTTCGACGGCCCCGATGTCCCGCCGTTCAACCACCCGCGCGTGACCCAGAAGTGATTCTCATCCGGATTGCCGATCCTGTTCGGATCGTTGAACGTCATGGTTCCCGGCGTCGCCGCGATGGTGTCGACTTTCGTCCCTTCGTCCGGCGGCGCAAAGTAAGGCGCTGTCCCGCGCCACACCTCGTACTTCGAGTTCGGATCAAGATGTTGCCAGGTCAGGACCGCGGTCGTCGCGCTCTTTCCGATGGAGACGACCGGCGCGACGGCCGGCGCGCACACGGGCGGCTTGCCCGTGAACGGCGTGTATTTGACGGTCAGGCCATCAAATAGCGGCAAATTGTTCGCGTACGAATACTGGATGCCGCGGCTGCCGTCGATGTTCTCGATGCCCGCATTGGAGAAGTCCGGCCAGCTCACCGTCTTGTACTGGACAAGGATGCTCTTGTCGTTGTTGTTAAGGATGATCTGGAACGTCTCGGGGTCGCCGCTCTTCCAGTGCTGCACCTGGTCGTACTGGATCACGAA
>CAZPTI010000459.1:0-2757 GCA_964588925.1 uncultured Anaerolineales bacterium
GGCCGAACAGGGAGGGCAATCCGCCCTGCTCCGGCTTGACCAGCACGACGAGATGCCCCTGCGCCTGCCGGTACGCCGGTGCGAGGTCGATGAACGTCTCGGCCAGCCTGTCCGCCGCGGACTCTACGCCGAGCGTCTTCTGATACACCAGCTTGCCGGGGATGGGCGGCGGCGCGTCGGTGCGATACCGCTCGCGCAGGTAGGTCTTGAACGCGGTCCAGTCCTCCGGCGTCACCGCATACGCCCGCACGTTGAGCCGCGCGAAGTTGATCGTGTACGCGGCAAGGCCCGGCTTCGCGAAGGGGTCCAGCACGACGAAGTTGCCGCCGGGGATGGTGAACGCGGGCTGCGCGGAGCCCACCACGATGGTCGCCGTCTCGTTCTTGCCGAGCGTCTGCCCGAACACGTCCGTGATTGCGGCGTTAAACGTGATTTTGTACGTCGTGCGCCCCGCGCTCGCGCCGCGAATCTGGACCGTGTTGCCGTACACGTCGATCGCCATCGCGGGCAGGGGCGGCTCGACCTTCACTGTGTCGGTCGTGACCGTGCCGCGGTTCAGCGGGTTGCTGAAGATGATCTGCCACGGCATGAACGGCTGGCACTCGCCGCCCCAGCCGCACTCGGCGCGCTCGATCTTGAGCGGGCCAAAGGTGGTGAACGTGAACGCGCGTCGCGTGTTGCCCGGCAACGGCCCCTCGGCAGACGGGATGCCAAAACCGAACGTCACCTCGACCTGCGTCGCGTTCGGCAGGCGCTCGGTCGTCCGAAACGCCATCCACCGCCCCTCCTGCGCGTTCGCCACGAGCGGGCTAAGGATGGCATTGTCCTTCGCGGCGGCCTCTGAAATCAGCGTGATGGGATACGTCTTGCCCGCAGCCTTGACCGTGATCGCTTTGATGACGTCCGCGGGGTTGATGCGCTGGTTGAACTGCGCGAACATCGGGACGTCCGTCGGCTGCGAGTCGATGGTCGGGCTGAACTGCTCGACCTGCGCCGTGGGCGTGGTGAAGGTGAACGTGACGGCCTTCGCCAGCGCGTTCCCCGACGCGGATTTCGTGCCCGCGGGGATTTCAACCGTGTACTTCGTGGCCGCGGGGAAACGTCCCGCGGCAAAACCTTTCTTCGCGGCGGGTTCAAACACCAGCGTCTTCGTGCCGACCCACCGCCACTGCCCCTCGACCTGCGGCGACAGCTTAACCGGCACGGGGCCTTGCGCGAGGTCGCCGATGCTCGTCAGCGCGACCATCGGCTGATTGAACGTGACGTTGAGGTTGGGGGCAACCGGCACGTCCCCTTCGGGGGCATAGCGCACCACTTCGAGCGGCCCGGTCGTCACTTCGGGCGCGGCCACGGGCGCGGGCGGAGGCGGAAAGGTCTGCTTGATGGTCTGCCCCGGCCGCGGCGCGGGGAGCGTCTCCTTCGGCAGGTTGAGTTCCAACACGTCGCCGGCCTGTCCCTCCAGCGGCGGCAGGCGGTTAATCAGCCGCTGCGTGTCCGCCTCCGAGAGCGGCTGCGAGGGCGCGGGCGGAAGGACTTCCGCCGCGCCGCCCTGCTCGCTGCCCGCGGACAGCGTGAACTGCAAGCCGGGAACGGGCGTGGGTGAGGCGGCTGCGCGGACGGATGGCAAGTCAACCTCCGGGTCGGTGAATACGGGCGGCCGCGCGGCGCAGGCCACCAGCGCGCCGCTAAAGAGGGTCAGCGCGACAAGCGCAAAAAGCAGAGATCGCCAAGGTGCGGCGCGGTGGGACATGGGAGGCTCCTCCTCAGACGGCGCTAAAGCGCCCACTACGAACGGTTTGTAGTAGGCGCTGAAGCGCCCCGTGCTGCGCAAATTATATCAGCATTCCGCCCTCGTGACGTGAGAGGAACGCCACCAGTTCCGGCTCCGGCTTGAACCGCAGCGCGCAGGCCGGGACGCGCGCCACCAGCCGCCCGGCCACATCCAGCCACGCGGCGGCGGATTCCACGCGCTCGGTCGCGACCTTCTCCGTCGTCAGCAGGGCGGCCACCGCTTCGCCCTGCGACAATCTTCGCAGCGAGAACTCCGGCGCTTTTTCGAGGACGAAGATCGCGGCAAGGGGCGCGACGCGGTTCACGCGGCGGATCAGCTCCGGCGGCGCGCTCGCGCCCCAGAACGGCGTGCTGTGGAGCGTGGGGCCCTCGTCCGCCACCCGCAGCGCCATGTTCTCGTCGCCGAACAACTCCCCCGCATCGCGCACCAGCCGCGCTACGGTCGTCTTTCCCGCGCCCGACGGCCCGCAGAACACGTATCCCCGCCCGCCGAGCGCCGCGCCGGCCGCGTGCAGCAGCAGCCCGTCCGCCTCGCGCGGGAGGGCCTGCATTAAGATGTAGGTGAGGCAGCGTTCGACTGCGGACGCCGCATGTTTGAGGGAAGGCGCGCTCACCCACGCGGCCCGCGCAGCCAGATCAATCTCCCCGCGGTAGCGCAGCACGTGAAAGCGCGTCACCGCCTCCTCATGCCGCGCCCAGCCCGGCTCTTCGAGCGCGGCGCGCGCGTCCTCGCGCAACTCAACGCGCCAGCCGTCGGCCTCGTCGGCAAGGAAGTCCGCGTAGCGCGCGGCAAGGGGCGCGAGCCAGTCGGGGCGCGCGGAGAGGGTGAGCGTCACCGTGGCGACGCGGAGGGTGAGGGTGGAGGCGCTGGTCAAGGATTCAGTTCTTCCGTTCGATGGTAGTCTGGAAGGGGAAAGGCGAAAGATGGGGAAAGAGGCGAAATACGAAAAGCGAAACGCGCGAACC
>CAZPTI010000460.1:0-2726 GCA_964588925.1 uncultured Anaerolineales bacterium
TGGACTGCGCCGGACGAAGACCTCGACGAGGCGCTTGAGGACGACGAAGACGCCGAGGACGACGGCTATAAGGATGAATTCTGGGACAGGGAGCTCACCGCCGCGCGTCTGAACGTGCTGGAGCGACAGGGGCGCATCGAGGAGTTTCTGAACCTGGCTCTCGCCGAGGGCGAGGACATTCGATATGCGATCAAGCTTAGCGAGTTAGGCCGGTTTGATGAAGCCCTCGCGCACGGCGAACGCCACTTCGTTCTGCCCGAACAGGCCCTCTCGCTCGCCCAGGACCTGCATCAGCGCCGCGAGACGCATTTGGCGCTGCGCATAGGTAAGCGCGGGCTGGAGTTGCTGGCGCGTCTACCCGTTGACAACTACTGGGCGCGCGGACGCGGGGGCGAGCTCGGACGATGGCTGCGCGAGGTGGCGGAGTCAGCCGGCGACGCTGCGCTTGCGCTGGCAGCAGCCCGCGCCGCATTCGAGGAAGATCACCGGCTCGCCGATTATCAGGCCGTTGCGCGCCTGGCCGGCAACGACTGGCCCGCGCTTCGGCCGGAACTGCTCGCCCATTTGCAAAAGCGGGTCGCGGCCGGCGACGAACGAATCGACATCTATCTGGCGGAAGGCATGATCGACGCGGCGATTCGCGCGGTGGACGACCCCTCCGCTTCGTTCTCACGGCATCTCAGCAAGGTTGCTGCTGCGGCGATGTCCACCCGCCCCAGTTGGGTGATCAAACGCTGTCGCCAGCAGGCGGAAGCGATCATGGACGCCGCGCAGTCAAAGCACTATCCCGATGCGCTCCACTGGCTGGAGTTCGTCCGCGGCGCCTGTCTTGCCGCTGCCCGCCCAGACGAATGGCGCGCCTACCGCGCCGAACTCCTCGCCAAACACCACCGCAAATACAAACTCGTCCCCGGCCTCCAGCAACTCACCTAGCTCAACGCGCACACTCTGATGAGATCATGACACGGTTACAGGATTTGCGGGATAGTCACGATTGAACCAGCGCACCCAATCCTGAAAATCCCGTCAATCCTGTAATCCTGTTAAGAAAAAACGCCCCGGCAAATCCCTCCGGGGCGTCACTAACTCACTAACTCACTACCTCACTACTACGCCGGATGCTGAATATCCCCCGCCGTCACCTGCGCCGCCTTCTCCGGCACAAAAAACCGCTTCGCGTTCGCCACCGTGCTCGGCAGCTCCGTCCAGAAGCTCTTCTGCGACACCTTCTGCCACACCCGCTTCGGCCGGTACAAGTAGAAGCGGCGATACGCCTCCTTCCACTTCTTCACCACCATATCCGCGTCATAGTCCGGCATCGAGAACCGCGCATGATCCGAATGGATCGCGTAGTCCTCCCACTCGTTCGCGAAGATATTGCCGTACTTCTGGATCACGTCGTACATCTCCGTGCCCGGATACGGCGTCGCCAGCATGAAGTTCGCCAGGTCGGGGTCCAGCTCCAGCGCAAACTGGATCGTCTTCTCCATCGTCTCTTCGTTCTCGTGCGGCATCCCGAAGATGAAGAAGCCCATCGTTTGCAGCCCCGCATCCTTCGACCACTTGAACGCGTTCCGCACCATGTCCATTGACTGGCTCTTCTTGATCACGTTCCGCAGGATCAGCGGATCCCCGCTCTCCACGCCGAACCCCACCCGCTTGCACCCCGCCGCCTTCATCAGTTGGAACAGCTCCGCGTCCGCGTGGTTGACCTTCATCCCGTGCACCGTCACCCACGGCACCGTGTTCAGCCCTTCCGCGACGATCCGGCGGCACAACTCCTTCGCCCGGTCCAGCTTCAGGTTCCAGATGTCGTCGGTCATCCCGATCTCGGTCGCCTTCAGGTCGCGCACCAGCCAGCGCCACTCGCCGATGACGTTCTCCACCGACCGCGCCCGCCACGAATCCCCCGTAATCGGCTTCGAGCAGTATGTGCACTTATACGGGCAGCCGCGGCTTGTCATAATCGTGAACGCCCGCGCGTTCTTGTCCAGCCCGTCCGTCAGCGGCTGCAAATTCGTGTACCGATTGATCTTAAACAGGTCGTGCGCCGGGTAGGGGATCGAATCCAGGCTCATCACCAGCCCCGCGGGCGGATTAATCTTGATCTGCCCATCTTTCCGCCAGTACAGCCCGTGCACCGTCTCCATCGCCCGCCGGCCTTCGAGCGCATCCATCAGTTCGATGATGCTCTCCTCGGCCTCGCCCTTCACAACGTAATCGACCTCCGGATGATCCTCCCCGACCGACTCCTCCGGCATCAGGGTCAGGTGCGGCCCGCCGAGCACCGTAATCATGCCCAGCCGCTTCCCTTCCTTCGCCATATTCCAGGCGTCCTTGATCAGGGGCGTCGGCGCGGTGATCCCCAGCAGCTCGAACTTCCCGCGGCGGACGACCTCCTCCAGCGGCTCATCCTCGACCGCCGCATCATAAATCGCCACCGGATGCCCCGCCTCGCGCAGCACCGCCGCCAGATACCCCAGCCCCAGCGGAATATGCTTGCGGGACGTCCACACGCCCGATTCCGGACTCGCCAGTAGAACTTTCATGCGTACTTCCTTTATCTCGCGGTCAGGTTGTTTTGGTCTGCGCTCCACCATTTGGAAGGAGAAAGGCGAAAGCTGGCAAAATGCCGAAACTCGAAAGGCGAAAGACCGAAACTCCTCATTCTCGACTCCGCGCCGCCCATACAATCAGGGGCGAGTCTTTCGCCCTTTCGCCTTTCG
>CAZPTI010000461.1:0-2722 GCA_964588925.1 uncultured Anaerolineales bacterium
CCACGATGCCGCCGAAATCGCGCAAGGCCAGCACGGCCTTCTCGTAGCTGACCGGGTTGCCGATGCGGATGGCGGAGGCCGCCGTCGCGCCCGCCGTGACCGGTTCGAGCCGGTCGAAGCCCCGCTGATAGGCGAGATAGAGCGGGTTAGCCTTTTGCGCCTGCGCGGCCACCAGGCGGGGCAGGCGGTCGATCAGGCCGAGTTGCTTTGCCAGCGTCAACCCCTTCGCCAGCGCCGAGATGTTGCCGAGGTTGCCGGAGGGGAGGACGATCCAGTCGGGCGGCTGCCAGTCCAGTTGCTGGCAAATCTCGATGCCGACGGTCTTTTGCCCCTCCACCCGCAGCGAATTCATCGAGTTGGCGAGATAAATCGAATCGTCGCGCGTCACGTCCTGCACGATGGTCATGCAGCCGTCGAAATCGGTGTCGAGCGCGAGGACGGCCGCGCCGTGGCTGATCGGCTGGATGAGTTGGGCTGTCGTGACTTTGCCGGCGGGCAGGAAGACAATCGTGGGGATGCCGGCGGTTGCGCCATAAGCGGCGAGGGCGGCGGACGTGTCACCCGTGGACGCGCACGCGACGGCGCGCACGGGCGAACCGGGCAGGCCCATGATCTCCTTGACCGCGCTCACGAGCACGGTCATGCCGAGGTCCTTGAACGAACCGGTGTGGCTGATGCCGCACTGCTTGACCCACAAGTCCCCTGCGCCGAGGTCCGCGCCCAGTTGCGGGACGGGGACGAGCGGCGTCCACCCCTCGCCGAGCGTGACAACCTTCTCCGGGGAAAGCTGCGGCAGCACCCACTCGCGCTTCGCCCACACGCCCGATCCCCGCAAGCGCGTCTCGAACAGGTCGCGCCATCCTGCGCCGTCGTGGGCGGCAGCGAGCGCGCCGTCATCGTGGCTGACTTCGAGCAGCCCGCCACAGGTGGGGCAGCGATAGATGACGCTGAAGACGTCGCAGGTTCCCGGGCACCCTCGGATGCAGCGGTAGGATGCGGTGAAGTGGGGCGTGTTGGCTTCTGGCACGTGTTCCGTCCGGTTGGTAGTGCGCCCGTAAGTGTAGCATCAGCGGGGCGAATGGGCAAAGGCAGGGCGGTCCTTCGCCGTTCCTCGCGTCTTGTGACCCGGCGCATTATCGGCTAAAATCGTTTGCGTTCCCTATCCGCTCGTTCCGCAGGTGAACCCATGAAGAACAAAAAGCTCCTCCTGCCCCTCGGCGTCGTCGCGCTCGTGTTGATTGCGGCGCTCGCCTATTTCTGGGCGACGGCGGCGATTGACTCGCTGTATGCGTTTCGCTCGCCGCTGGCGCAGAACCCGCCCGCACCCGACCCCGCGCCCGGCAATCCGCTCACCCGGCGCGTCGTGTTCGTGCTGATCGACGGGCTGCGCTACGACACGGCCAACGACGCAGCGGTCATGCCCTTCCTGGCCGAATTGCGCGCGCAGGGCGCATCCGCCGAGGTGCGCAGCCGGCCGCCGTCGTTCTCGGCGCCGTCGTACACGGTCATCTTCAGCGGCGCGTGGCCCGACATCAGCGACGGGCCGGCGGTGAACATGGACTACGACGAGTACTGGACGTGGACGCAGGACGACCTGTTTTCCGCCGTCCACCGGGCAGGCGGGCGCACGGCTATCTCGGCGTACAACTGGTTCGAGAAGCTCGTCCCGCAGGACGCCGTCGCCGACCATTTCTACACGGCGGGCGAGGACAAGGATGCGGACCGGGCCGTGGTCGATGCGGCCTTGCCGTGGCTCCAAAGCGGCGATCACCAGCTCGTGCTGATCCACATCGACCAGGTGGACTATGCGGGGCATCACGAGGGCGGGCCGGTCAGCCCGAACTGGAATGCGGCGGCAAAGCGCTCGGATGACCTGCTGCGCGAGATCGTCGCGCCGCTCGACCTGACGCAGGACACGGTGCTGGTGACGAGCGACCACGGCCACCTCGACCGGGGCGGGCATGGCGGGCCGGAGGCGATTTTGCTGCGCCAGCCGCTGGTGCTGGCGGGGGCGGGGATCAAGCCGGGCGCGCTGGAGGGGCTGGCGTATCAGGTCGACCATGCGCCGACCGTGGCCGCGTTGCTCGGCGCGAATCTGCCCGCTTCCAGCGAGGGCCGCGTCCTTACTCCGCTGCTTGCGGTGGACGGCGCGCAGGTTGAGGCGATTAACCTGGCAACCGCCCGACAACAAGCCGGGCTCGCAGCGGAGTACATCAGCAGCATCGGATGGGGGCTGGGCGACGGGGGGTCGCCGCTGCCAAAGATGGACGTGAACGCGATACAGACCGCGCAGCGGCAGAAGCTGACCGCCTACCGCATCGTGCGCGCAGTGCCAGCGCTTATCTTGTTCGCGCTGCTGGTCTTCGCGCTGTGGCGGGCGCGTGGACGCGCGCTGCTGTGGGGGCTGATCGGCGTCCTCGCGTACCTCGTCGTGTTCAACGTCCGCTATGCGCTGTTGAGCGGACGCACGTATTCGCTCAGTTCGGTGCTGGCCGCAAATGAACTGATCATGTACGTCGCGATCAATACGCTGCTGGCGTTCGTTGTCGGGTGGCTGGTTTTTATATGGGGGGCGCGCGTGAGACCCGACGGGTGCGCCACTGCGTGGCGGTCGAAACCCGTCGGGTCGGCGGCGAGGCTCACCGTCGGTTGGGCGCTGCTGGCCGTGGCGCGGCGGTGCAGGACTGACGTTCAGTGGTCGATCTCCGCCGACACGGCATCG
>CAZPTI010000462.1:0-2716 GCA_964588925.1 uncultured Anaerolineales bacterium
GCCGCCGCGCAAGCGCAGCCACCCCCAGTAGCACCGGAGCGAGCAACGCGAAGACCCAGAACGGGCTCCCCGGCCACAGTCCCGCGAAGTCGAGCGGCGGCGCCTTCTGCGTCAGCCCGTACATCCAGAAGATAAACAGCACCTCAAACGGCTTGCTGGCGCCGGTCACGACGCCGAGCGCAAGGGCGAGCGACGGGATGAACAGGACGCCGACGAACCACCCTGCGACGCTCAACCATTCTCCGCCGCTGACAAAGCGCAGCAGCG
This sequence comes from uncultured Anaerolineales bacterium, assembly GCA_964588925.1. Classification (GTDB taxonomy): domain Bacteria; phylum Chloroflexota; class Anaerolineae; order CG2-30-64-16; family CG2-30-64-16; genus JALOOB01. The sequence goes on from CAZPTI010000462.1 coordinate 268, forward strand.
CGCCCAGTCCGAGCGCCGCCACCAGCAGCGCCGCGGCGAGCCACGCGGCCGGTAGTTGGCTTAACAGCGGCCGCGGCGCGGAGAAGACGATCTGCTGCGTATTGAAGCGCGCCTCGCGGCATCCCAGTCCGCTCAGGATGAGCACGGGCCACGTCCACACAAGGATCAACAAGATGCGCACGGCGTCGGGCGGAGCAAACAGCGCCGCGACGATTAACCCGCCTGCCACCGCGTGCCACCACCAGGGCCACCCCTTGACGAGTAGCTTAAGCTCTGCCACGAACAGCGCGGCAAACCGAAATCGCCTTTTCGCGCGGTCCAGGCGTGACAGGTGCGTCCCATCGGGATGATCGCAAGCTGTCACGTCTTGCGGCGCGCGGCTGTCCAGACCGTACAAACCTATCGGGTTCCGCGGTCTCCGCATCACCATGCGCGACGGGTTGAACCGGTCGAACGGCAGCGCGGCCAGCAGCGCAATGCCGAACGCAAGCAGAAAGAAGACCAGACGCCACAGGATGATCTCGCTCGTCCATTGGAGACCATGCCAGGTGAACATCTGCGACTGAGCAAACGGTTCGATCGAAAAGGCAAATCCGACATTGGCCTGCGGATACTCGGCGAGCGCAGCGCGCATCACGCTGCTCGCGATCACCTGCATCCCCGCATAGTCAGCATACGGTCGGTAGGCCCCGTCGGCGAACGATGAGCCGATCATAGAGAGCGTGAGCACCGCGAGGAACAGCCCGAAATAGACGATGTTGCCCAACCCCCCGCGCAGAAAGCTGATCGTCTCGAACAGCACGGCCACCGCGGCGACGAGCGCCATCGCCGGCAGCGCAAGGAACAGTAGCGGCGCGGCGAGCGCCCACAGATCCAATGGCCCTTCGCCGAACCACAGCATCATTACGACACCCGCCAGAAACAACAGGACGACCATGATCGCCAGAACCGCAAAGTTGCTGAGCCACTTACCCACGGTATAAGCCGGCCGGCTGAGCGGCGTCGCCGCCATGATCTGCCCGACGCCGGTCGCGTAGTCGCGGTTGACCGAGCCTTTGACGAGGTAGAACCCGACCCAGCCGAGAAAGAACGACACGGTCAGCGTCATCGTCGCGCCGGCCCACGCTGAATTGATGACGCCGGTATAGTCCGGCGGGACGCGCATGCGGATCTGCCCGTTCGCCGAAAGGTAGCCGAGCCACAGCGCGAGGCTCAGGATGACGAGGAAGCTGTAACGGCGGACGCGTTCGAGGAAGTCCGCGCGCGCGAGGTGACTGATTGCGCGTAACGTGTTCATTGCCGCGCTCCGTCCGCAGACACGAGCCACAGGTAAGCGTCCTCCAGGTCTGGCGCGACCGGCTGCGCTGCGGGATCGGGCGGCGCACCTGAACACCGTTGCTGTGTCGCATTAAGCTACTGATGATGTGTTGCTGCTTAAGCGCGGTCAGTTGCTCCGACGCGGCGACCCACTGCCATACGCGACCCTCAACGACGCGCCGCAGTCCCTCGGGGGGCGCATGGCGCACTTTGCGCCCCTCATTAATGACAACGATCTCCGTCGCGGTCGTCTCAACGTCTGAGACGATGTGAGTCGACAGGAGGATGATGCGGTCGCTGGCAAGGTCGGACAGCAAGTTGCGGAAGCGGACGCGCTCTTCGGGGTCGAGACCGACAGTCGGCTCGTCCAGGATCAGCAACTGCGGGTCGTTAAGCAGCGCCTGCGCGATGCCGATGCGCTGCCTCATGCCGCCGGAGTAGCTGCCAAGCGGTCGCCTGGCCGCGCTGATCAGATTAGTAAACGCCAGCAGTTCATCAACGCGCCGCCGCGCCGTCGCCGCGTCAAGCCCCTTGAGCGCAGCGATGTACTCCAGAAACTCCACGCCCGTCAGGTGGGGATACACGCCGAAGTCCTGCGGGAGGTAGCCTAGCACTGAGCGCAGCGTATCGGGCGACTTACGGACGTCGATCCCATTCCACTTAATGGTTCCCTGGGTGGGCGGGGTAATAGTGGCGAGCATCCGCATGAGGGTGGACTTGCCCGCGCCATTCGGACCGAGGAGGCCGATCACGCCAACGGAGAGTTCGAGGTTGAAGTCACTCAGGCCCCGGAAATCGGAGCGGTACTGTTTGGAGAGATGCTCGATCGACAGTTGCATGAGGAGCGTCCTGTCTCCCGCGCGGGGGCTATACAGTGGTAACGGAATCCGCCAAATTAATAGCGCATAAGCAATTCCCTGTCAAGGTTTTCGTCGCAACCACAAGACTGACAGGGTTCGGCCGTCACGAAGTGACGCGCCTGTCAGGTCTTGTCGTTGCGACGATATGCTATAATCCCCCACCATGACAAGCGAACCGAACTTCACCGCCTACTACGCCGCGCGCGAAGCGGCTGCTTATACCGAACTCATCGGCTGGGGCTGGCTCCGTCTCACTGGCCGCGACCGCCTCG
>CAZPTI010000463.1:0-2715 GCA_964588925.1 uncultured Anaerolineales bacterium
GAGGATGCGCCGCTCTTCCGCGGGCTGCCGCTCGAAACGAGCGTGTGGATGAGCCACGGCGACCACGTCGTCGACCTGCCACCGACGTTCGCGCCGCTGGCGACGACGCCCTCATCCGTCGCGGCGATGGGCGATCCCCAACATGGCATTTACGGCGTGCAGTTTCACCCGGAGGTGCAGCACACGCCGCAGGGCAAGGCGCTGCTCCGCAACTTTGCGCTCGACGTGTGCGGCTGCAAACCCGACTGGACGCCCGCGAACCTGATCGCGGAGGCCGAGCAGACGATCCGCCAGCAGGTGGGCGACGGGCATGTTGTGTGCGGGCTGAGCGGCGGCGTGGATAGCGCGGTCGCCGCCTCGCTGATTCACCGCGCGATTGGCGACCAGCTCACGTGCGTGTTCGTCAACCACGGGCTGCTGCGGCTCGGCGAGGCGGAGCAGGTTGTCGAGACGTTCCAGCGGCACATGGGGATGCGGCTCGTGGCCGTGGACGCGACCGAGGACTTTTTGACCGACCTGGCTGGCGTGACTGACCCGGAGTTGAAGCGGAAGCGGATCGGCAACCGGTTCGTGCGCGTGTTTGAGGCCGCGGCGGCGCAGGCGGCGACGGACGGCGACGGCCGGCCCACCGCGCAGTTCCTTGCGCAGGGCACGCTTTACCCCGACGTGATCGAGTCAGCGAGCGGCGGGGAGCAAAAGACCGCGCGCACGATCAAGACGCACCACAACGTGGGCGGGCTGCCGGAGGACATGCAGTTCACCCTGATCGAGCCGCTGCGCAGCCTGTTCAAGGACGAAGTGCGCGCGGTGGGCGAGGCGCTCGGGCTGCCGGAAGAAATCGTCTGGCGGCACCCGTTCCCCGGCCCCGGCCTGGCGATCCGCATCCTCGGTGAGGTGACGTGGGAGCGGCTGGAGACGCTGCGCGCGGCGGATGCGATCTTCCTCGAAGAGCTGCGCGCGGCAGGGCTGTACCGCAGTGTCTCGCAGGCGTTCGTCGTGCTGCTGCCCGTGCGGTCGGTGGGCGTGATGGGCGACGGGCGGACGTACGCGGATACCGCGGCCATCCGCGCCGTGACTACGGACGACTTCATGACCGCGGACTGGGCGCGGCTGCCCTTTGAGCTGCTGGCAAAAATCAGCAATCGAATCGTGAATGAGGTTTCCGGCGTGAACCGGGTCGTGTACGACGTGAGCTCGAAGCCGCCGGCGACCATCGAGTGGGAGTAGATGCGTAAGGTTTTCCGGGTTTTCCTGATTCTGCTCCTCGTCGCGGTCGCGCTGCTCTCCCTGCCCTACGTCCGGTACAAGCGCACGGCGGGCGTCGTGCCCGCGTGGGTGCGAATCGGGGGGCTGGAGGTGCATGGCGCGACCGAGAGCGAGGCGATGGAATCGCTGGTGGCCGGGCTGCGCGAGCCGCTGGAGGTGTGGCACGGCGACGAACGGCTGGTGCTGCGCCCGCAAGAGGTCAGCTTTGAGGTGGATGCGCGCGCGCTGCTGAGCGCGGCGCGCGCGGAGGACGTTCCGGGGAAGCTGGTGCGGTACCTGATCGAGGATTCGCTGGAGCGCGCGCCGCAGACGGTGGACATTCCGATTATGTATCGCTACGACGACGCGGCGCTGGAAGCGTGGCTCGACAAGATCATCGCGGAGCACGACCGGCCCGCTGGCGCGCCGATTCCAGTGTTGGAGGAACTGACGCTCAAGCCGGGGCAGCCGGGGCTGGCGACAGACCGCGCGGAAGCCAAGAAGGCGCTGCTGACCGGGCTGGCGAAGGCGGGCGACCGGAGCGTGAAGCTGCCGGTGAAGGAGACGCCTCCGCTGCCTATCGACGTGAAGGCGCTCGGCACGCTGCTGCAAGCGCGGCTCGACGAGTTCCCCGGCATCGGCAGCGTGTGGCTCCACCATCTGCCCACGGGCGAAGAGATCGCTATTAACGCAGACGTGGCGTACGCGGGCACGAGCACGCTCAAGATCCCAATCATGGAACAGGTCTATCGCAAGCTGGATCAGCCGCCGGGCATCGACACGTCAAAGATCATCAGCGAGACGATGATGCGTAGCGGCAATTTCACGGCGAACCTGATGCTGGGCATCGTGGGCGACGGCGACTGGGACCGCGGCGTGGCGGAGATGAACAAGTCGTTCAAGACGCTCGGCATGAAGAACACCTTTATGGCGACCCCGTACGACCGCAAGATGGCCGCGCCCCCGCGCATCGTCACTGAGGCGAACCAGCGCACCGACATTAACACACAGCCTGACCCTTACATGCAGACGACTGCGCGCGACATCGGCAGCGCGCTCGAAATGCTTGTCTCGTGCAGCCAGGGCGGCGGCACGCTGATTGCGGTCTACGGGGACAAGATCACGCCGGAGGAATGCCAGCAGGGGCTGGACTTCATGTCGCTGAACGAGATGACCGAGATGATCGTGGGCGGGCTGCCGGCGGGCGCGAAGGCGGTGCACAAGCACGGCTACGTGCCCGACACGCACGGGGATGTGGCTGCAATCTGGGGGCCGGCGGGGCCGTTCGTGCTGGCGGTGTTCCTGTACCGGCCCACGTGGCTGGAGTGGCACTATTCCAGCCCGACGATGGGGGACATGGCGAAGGCGAGCTGGAATGTGTTTCAGTTGATGGCGGAGGAGCAGGCGGTGAGTCCCCAGCCCACGCCGGCGCCGTAGAAAAAGAAACCCGGTTTCTCTCAGAAACCGGGT
>CAZPTI010000464.1:0-2707 GCA_964588925.1 uncultured Anaerolineales bacterium
CAGTGAAGCCGCCGGCCGCGCTGAACGCCTGCACGGACGCCATTTCGAGCGCAGCGGACGACGACAGGCCCGATCCAATCGGCACGTTACCGTGGACGAGCATGTCGGCCCCGCGCAGCGGATAGCCCAGCTCGCGCAGGCCCGCCGCCACCCCGCGCACGTAGTTGCTCCAGCCCTCGTCAAGGGACGGCTCGACCGCGTCGACGTTGAATGCGGTGTGGCGGTTGAGGTCAAGCGCGGCAAGATGGACGTGGCCGTCGTCGCGCGGGGCAAGCGCGATGCGCGTCTCGCGCTCAATGGCGGCGGGCAGCACAAAGCCGTCGTTGTAGTCGGTGTGCTCGCCGATCATGTTGACGCGGCCGGGCGCGCGGGCGATATAGGTGGCAGGGCGGCCGTAACGCCGCTCGAATTCGGCCAGAAGCTTATCGGTTGGCACGGTAATGCACCTCGGATTGCTCGCGAAGCCGCGCGGCCGCGACCTCGGCAGGGATGTCGCGCTGAGGTTCGCCCAGCATCTCGAAACCGACCATGAACTTGCGGACCGTCGCAGAGCGCAGCAGCGGCGGGTAGAAGTGCGCGTGGAGCAGCCAGCCGGGGTATCCCTGCCCGTCGGTCGGCTTCTGGTGCCAGCCCATGCTGTAGGGGAAGGAGACCTCGAAGATGTTGTCGTAGCGCGTGGTCAGGCGCTTGAGGATGTCGGCGAGCGCGTCGCGTTGCTCGTCGGTCAGCTCGGGCAGCGACGTCACCACGCGGCGCGGCAGCACGATCGTCTCAAACGGCCAGACCGCCCAGAAGGGCACGAGCGCGACCCAGTGCTCGTTGTCGCAGACGATGCGCCCGCCGCCGGCCTTCGCCGCCTCTTCTTCGACCGCCAGATAGTCCAGCAGCATGTGGCGGCCGTACTTTGCAAAGTATTCGTCCTGAGTGCGGGCTTCTTTGGCCGGCTCGTTGGGCACCGCGCTCGTGGACCAGATTTGGCCGTGCGGGTGCGGATTGCTGGCGCCCATCATTGCGCCGCGGTTCTCGAAGACCTGCACGTAGTTGATGAATGGCTCGCGGCCGAGTTCTTCCGTCTGCTGCGCCCACGCGTCGACGACCTTGCGCAGGTCCGCGCGCTCCATTTCGGCGAGGGTCAGGTCGTGGCGAGGGGAGAAGCAGATGACTCGGCAGATGCCGCGCGTTGGCTCGGCGCGCAGCAGGTCGGAGCGCGGGCCTTCTGCGGGCGCGACTTCGTCGGGCAGCAGCGCGGCGAAGTCGTTGTCGAAGACGAACGTGCTTTCGTACTGCGGGTTGGTGACGCCGCCTGCGCGGCTGTTGCCGGGGCAGAGGTAGCAGGTCGGGTCGTACGCGGGGCGCGTTTCAGGCGGCAACTTCTCCACCTGCCCTTGCCAGGGCCGCTTGGTCCGGTGCGGCGAGACAAGCACCCACTCGCCGGTCAGCAGATTGAAGCGCCGGTGCGCGTGCTCCGTCAGATCGAATCGCTCCATTGCTCTCACTCCTCCGAGTCTACAGGCTCTGAATCAAGAGCCGTCTGCGTCAACCCGTAGATTTCCTCCAACGTCCGGCCGCGCGCCTTCTCGATACGCTCGAAGCGCCTGCCGTACTGGCTTAATGCGAACTCCACGAAGTCATCTTCCTTCAGACCAAACGGCGCGTCCCCGTCGTACGCGGCGAACATCTCCGCGATCACGCCCAGCGCCAGCGGCAGGAGCCCGTTCATCGTCTCATCAAACTGCGGCCAGAGGTCGGGTGTTCCGGCCAGATGCCGCGAGATGAAGAAGACGCCATAGGCGATGTGCCGCGACTCGTCCTGCTGGAGCAGGCGGATGCCCTTGCGCATGCCGGGCATGAGGCCGTTGCGCTCCAGCGCGGTCAGATAGGCGTGGTAGCCGGTCTCGGCCAGCATCCCTTCGACGACCATGTTGTAGGTGGTGGACGCAACGAGCTGGTTCTGCGGCGTCGGCGCGTCAATCAGGCGACTCATGGCGGCCGGCAGCGCCTCGTAGAAGAGGGCGCGGTAGCTGTCGCCGTGGTAATGGCTCAGGTCGCGCGGCGCGCCGGTGACTTCGACGAGGAAGCGATTGAAGAAGTCGGTGTGTTTCGCTTCCTCGAACAGGAACGTGGTGAGATACAATTCCTCTTCGAGACGCTCTTCGCGCGCGACGGCCAGGATCAGGGGCAGGATGTCGGCGGTGACGGCTTCCTCGCCGGCCTGGAAAAGGGAGGTCAGCCGCAGGATGAGGTCCTGCTGCCGCGCGTCGAGGCCGCGCCAGTCCTCGCAATCCTGCCGCAGGTCGATCTCGCTCGGATTCCAGATGCCGTACCGCTTGGCCTTCTCGAATAGCCGCATGGGCGGGATGTCCCGCCGCAGCCCGCGCGTCGTGGTGGCGAACGAGACGTGCATGGTCCACCTCCTGGGGCGGGAGTATACCACAGAGAAAGCGCGGGGTGCGCATCGGCAAGGTTTGTGGCGCAACGCGCAACCAGGGCGGTCTCCCCAATCGTTACCTTTGCTATTGAAAAGCGTCTTGGCATGTAGGGTTATCAGGTGTATGTCGGGCGCGGCCGGCGAGCGCAGGAGGCAGTCATGCAGGAAGAGCAATCCACGCAGCAGACTCATCTCGGAGGCCGCGGCCTGCGGTATTTCGCGTTGTGCGCCCTGTTCCTGGCGTGCCTCGGGCTGCTCAGTTGGCTTTCGGCGCCGGCC
>CAZPTI010000465.1:0-2696 GCA_964588925.1 uncultured Anaerolineales bacterium
TATGGACAACCTGCTTGAGCTACGAAACGTCTCCAAGACCTTTGGCGAGGTCGGGGCGCTGCATGATGTGAATTTTCACGTCGGCAAGAATGAGATTGTCGGGCTGCTCGGCGACAACGGCGCGGGCAAGTCGACCCTCATCAAGATTATGACGGGCTACCACCGCCCCGATCCTGGCGGCGAGGTGTACTGGAAGGGCAAGCGGCTTGACCACTTCAGCGTGGCGAAGGCGCGCGAGCTTGGGATTAACCCGGTTTACCAGGAGCGCGCGCTGGCTGACCAGCAATCGCTCTGGCGCAACATCTTTCTGGGCCGCGAACTGACCTCCCGCTTCGGCGTATTGGACCTCAAAAAGATGCGGTCCGAGACCGCGCGGCTCATGCAGGAGCACATGGGCTTTACATCCTCTGCCATCACGCCGGAGTCGCCCGTAAAAACCATGTCGGGCGGCGAGCGGCAGGGCGTGGCGATCACGCGGGCGCTCTATTTCCAGGCCGAACTGATCATTCTGGACGAGCCGACGATGGGCCTGTCCCTCTCCGAAACCAAAAAGGCGCTGGATTTTGTCGAAGGCATCAAGCGTGCGGGCAAGTCCTGCATTTTTATCGATCATAACATCTTCCACGTCTACCCGGTGGCCGACCGCATCGTGGTGCTCGACCGCGGGACCGTGGCAGGGCAGTTTATGAAGGGCGAGCTGTCGCTGGAGCAGTTGATCGAGCGGCTCTACCTGGTGGCCCGGACGGGCGACTTGAAGGAAGAGGAGGCGAAGGCATGAGCGCGGAAATCAAGGCTGACCGCCCCCTCGGATCGAACCGCCGGAAAAGCACGCCGTTCGGCCAGTGGGCGCGGCGCAACGCGCTGCAACTGGGCATCGTGGGCGTGGCGCTCGTCGTCTGGCTGGTGTTCCTGATCGGCTCCCCGCGCACTTTCCTCTCGTACCCGATCTACAACGCGTTCATGTCGGCCACGCCGTATTTCGCGATTATGGCGATTCCGCTGACGCTGGTCGTCATCACGGGCGAAATCGACCTGTCGTTCCCCTCGGTCGCGGCGCTCGGCATGGCGTTTTACGCCATCGGCTTCAACCTGACCGGCAACGTGTGGGTCGCGTTCGTCCTGTGCATCGGCATTGGCCTGCTGGCGGGGCTGTTCAACGGGGCGATCGTCACGAAGGTGGGTATCCCCTCGCTGGTGGCGACCATTGCGACGCAGTTCCTCTTCCGTGGCATCGTGCTCGTGATGCGCGGGGGCAACGGGCAAACGCTCGTGCCGTCGAAGAACACCGCGCTCGACATGCTCCTGACGGGCCGCCTCTTCGACCGCATCCCTATGCAGTTCGTGTGGACCATCATCGTCGCCATCGTCGTGTGGTTCTTCCTGAACCGCCACCGCTTCGGCGCGCACGTGTATGCGGTCGGCGACAACGAGGACAGCTCGCGGCTGATGGGCATCCCGGTCGACCGGGTGAAGATGCTGACGTTCGTCGTGGTGGGCGGGTTTGCCGCGCTCTCGGGCCTGATCCAGAGCCTCGACGTGTCGTATTTCTGGCCGACCGTGGCGGAGGGGCAGTTGCTCAATACGCTGGCGTCGGTGTTCCTCGGCGGCACGTCCGTCTTTGGCGGCACAGGAACGATCTTCGGCACGTTCGTCGCCTCGTTTATCATCGGCGCGATCAACGCTGGCATCGTGGCCGCGGGCCTGACGGGCATGTGGACGCAGGTCATCTACGGCCTGATCCTGCTGGTGTCGGTCGGCATTCAGACCATCGTGAGCAAGCGGCTACGGAAATAGCGGAGCCAACCGCAGATTACGCAGATTTTCGCAGACTTTCTATTCTGTTCGCCTCATCTGCAAAAATCTGCATAATCTGCGGTTGGCCCTGATCGTGGAGAGGATTTATCTGGCATGATCAATCAGCAGAAATCGCGTTTTGCGTTGTTCTTTGGGAATCGCGGGTTTTTCCCTGCGTCGTTGATCGCGTCCGCGCGGGAAGAGGTTTCGTCGGCCTTGCGCGGGCTGGGGCACGAGGTGTTGATGCTCGACGCGGAGGCCACGCGCTACGGCGCGGTGGAGACGCCGCTGGAAGGCGAGGTGTACGCCAACTTCCTGCGCCAGAACCGCGGCAAGTTCGACGGTGTGATCGTCTCGCTGCCGAACTTCGGGGACGAGACGGGCGCAGTCGCAGCGCTGCAAGAGGCGGGCGCGCCGATCATGATCCAGGCGTACCCGGACGAGTTGGACAAGATGTCGCCTGAGCTGCGCCGCGACTCGTTCTGCGGGAAGATTTCCATTATGGACGTCTTCCAGCAGTATCAGGTCAAGTTCACCGCAACCGCGCCGCACACCGTCCATCCCTGCTCCGACCGATTCAAGACTGTCATCGACGAGTTCGACCGCACGTGCCGCGTCGTGCGGGGCATCAAGGGGATGACCGTCGGCGCGATCGGCGCGCGCACGACGCCGTTCAAGACCGTCCGCATCGACGAGGTCGCGCTCCAGCGGCATGGCGTCACGGTCGAGACGGTCGACATGTCGGACGTGTTCGCGCGAATGCGGAGCGTGAAGCCGGAGAGCGACGCGTACAAGGCGAAGATGGCGCATATGGGCGGCTATTCCAACTGGGAGGCCGTGCCGGGGACCGCGTTCGACTCCATCGTGCGGCTGGCGGTGGTGCTCGACGGGCTGGCCGCGGA
>CAZPTI010000466.1:0-2690 GCA_964588925.1 uncultured Anaerolineales bacterium
CAGCATTCTCTTTCTGCTGGTTATCATCGCGATCGCCGTCATCGTGTTCCTCCTTATCCGCCGCGGTGGTCAACTGCCGAGCTTGCTTGGCCGCCGACAGGCCGAGCAGGTCGTGCCGCTCGACCTTCAGCGCTTCATCCCCGCGGACTGGATCGTGCAGGGAGACGATCAGTTCGAGTGCAGCTTCGACGACGATGACGATCTCGAACGCCTGATTATCTACCGCTACAACAAGACGCAGCTGCAGGTGCCGCTCCAGCGCGCCGGCGAGCTTGAGACCTTTGCGCCGTTCGGCGGCGTCATCTTCGACACGCAGGCCTCTCCGCTGGAGCCGCAGCCAAACGCCCCCGGCGCCTATCGCCCCGGCAACGTCGTCCCCTACCTCCTCCTGCCCGACTTCTACCCTGGCAAGGGCGAAGGGTATCTCGGTGACACCGACGTGCAGGTGCGCTTTGTGCCTGCGGCCGAAAGCGGCCAGAACTGCAGGACGACTGAAATCCAGGTCTTCGGTTACACCTACGGCCCCCTGCCGACGCGCCTCTCCGTCTTCCAGTGGGCGGGCCGCGAGGCTGGTTATCAGGGCGTCCACTACGCGGGCAGCGCGCGCGTCGACCATGAGGCGCAGCCAACAACCGGAGTCATCTCGCGCATCACCACCTATAACCGGCTGCTGAACCACCGCAGCGTGCTGTGCGAGGTCAACAGTTACGTGCGCCCCAACTTGTCGCAGCCTGCCTTCATTGTCGACGCCTCGCTCCGCACCATCGATTTCTGCTTCGGCATCCCCGACGAGCCCATGTACCCGGAGGGGGTGGTCGTCGCGCTCCTGCGGGGAAAGAATAAGGGGACCGGTTCGCCTGCGCCGTATTTGCTCGTCAACGCGGAGCTTCCGCCGGAGCTTGACCTGAAGAACCAGAACCGTTCGCCCTACAACATCCTCTTGATCGGCAACCCGTCATTCGTGACGCCGCTGCCAGCAGACGGCCAGCCGTGCGCGGTCGAGCAGGTGGGCACCCCCACGCCCGCCCCGACCATGACCAGCGCGCCCTCCAACACGAGTGGGCAGGGCCTGGCGCTGTGGTGCGGCCGCGAGCGCGTGCGCATCGAGACGCGCATCCTGCTCGACGGGCAGCCGCGCGATGTTGGCTGGTCGCTCATCAGCGTGCGTCCCGATGCGCCGGGCGGGGGCGTCTTCTGGCGAGTGCATATGGTCGAACTGCGATGAACTCCGCCGGCCCGTCGTTTGGCGGCGAGGAGCCGACCGCACTGCTGGCGCGCGGGCAGGGCGAACGCGTTGCCTTCCTGCCCGCGAATCCCAGCCCCGCGCGCCTCGCGGAAACCCTTGTCGCGCTCGCCAATGCGCACGGCGGCCTGGTGTTGATCGGCGTCAGCGGCAGCGGCAAGGCGCAGGGCATCGATCAAGAGAGCGAAGCCTCGGCGCGGGAGTTAGTCCAGGCAGCGGGCCTCATTGCAAGCCCGCCCCTCATCCTTCCCCCGCCCCGCGGCGTGTCGCTTGATGGCAAGCGCGTCCTTGCGGTCGAAGTGCCGCCCGGCATGCCGCACGCCTACAACCTCAATGGTCGTTACCTGACCCGTTCCGGTGCGGCGAACCGGCTGCTGAGCGCGCCTGAGCTTACCGCGCTCCTGCTCAGCCGTGACGTTGCGGGGTTCGAGGCGCGGCCTGCGCCCGGCGCGACGCTCAACGACCTCGATAGGGGCGCAGTGGACGCGTACATTGAGAGTCTCGCCGACGCGGGAGAAAACTGGCAGCGCACCCTGATCGCGCGCGGCTGCCTGACCGAAGTCGATGCCGCGCCGCTCCCCACCTATGCGGGCATCCTGCTCTTCGGCCGCAACCCGCAGCGTTTCCTCCGCAACGCGCAGATCACGCTCATCCGCTATCCGGGGACGACGATGGGGGACGAGTTCGCGCGGGACAACGCGACCGGCTCCCTGCCCGCGCAAATCTGGCGGGCGGAAGCCTTTCTGGGCGCGAACATGCGTCGCGGCATGCGCATCAGCGGGATGGAGCGCAAAGAGGTCACCGAGTATCCGCTGCCCGTCGTCCGCGAGGCCATTGTCAATGCGGTTGCGCACCGCGATTACTCGATTCGCGGTGACGACGCGCGCGTGCTGATGTTTAGCGACCGCATGGAAATCTACTCGCCCGGCCGCCTCCCCGGCCACGTCACGCTGGATAACCTGCTCACGGAGCGGTTTTCCCGTAACGAGGCCATCGTGCAGGCGTTGTCCGATATGGGCTTCGTCGAGCGCCTCGGCTATGGCATCGATCGCATGATCGCGGCGATGAAGGACGCGGGCTTGCCCGAACCGGTCTTCGAGGAGACAGTTGCCGGCTTTCGCGTCACCCTGCGCGGGCGCGGGGATGACCTCGTCAGCCCGGAGCCAGCGCCGCGCTGGGCGAACCGCCGCCTCGACCCCCGGCAGGAGCGCGCGCTCGCGTATCTGGCCGAACACGGCAGCATCACGAATCGCGAATTCCGCGAGCTCATCCCCGAGTTGAGCGACGAGGCGGCCGGGACGCTGGTGCGCATCGCGCAAGAGGCGCTGGTCAACGTCGAGCGCCACGCGCAGGCGCGGCGGGCCGTGGTCGCGCTGCGAGGCGGGACGGGCGACGGCGGGCTGGGGCTGGCGCTGACCATCGAGGACGACGGCATCGGCTTCGACCC
>CAZPTI010000467.1:0-2688 GCA_964588925.1 uncultured Anaerolineales bacterium
GGCGATCCGCACCCGACGGAGCGCGTGCCCGGGGGGCTGCTGGGCGGGCTGTTTTCGTATTTGCTGGGGACGAAGCTGCCGGGGCGGGGGACGAACTGGCTTAAGCAGCGGTTGGAATACCCTGAACCGTGCTTCGCGGGCGAGGAGATCACCGCGACGGTGGAGATTACGCGGCTGCGGCCGGAGAAGGACCTGGTGAATTTGCGCGGGGAGTGCGCGGCCGGGGGGCGCGTGGTGTGCGTGGGGGAGTCGCTGGTGCTGGTGAAGGATTTGGAGGAATAGAGCTATGTTGTTCGCCGTGAGTCTGGAAGGGGAAAGACGAAAGCCGGGGAAAGCAATGAAAATCGAAAAGCGAAAAGGCGAAAGGCCGGGGCTGCATATGTGGCCCGGCAACACCATCGGAGGGCTTCAGTCTTTCGCCTTTCGACTTACGCGGATTTCGCCGCTTTTCGCCTTTCCCCTTCCAGATCAACTGCGCAACACCATCCAGGGCAGAGCGCACTATGCCTGAACTAACCGCCAACAACTGCCGCTTCTACTATGAATTGGACGGCCCACCGGATGCCGATGTCCTCGTCCTGTCAAACGGCATCCTCATGAGCACCGCGAGCTGGGGCTACCAGGTTCCGGCGTTCGCGAAGCGTTACCGCGTGCTGCGCTATGACTGCCGCGGGCAGTGGCAGTCGGAGCACCCGGCCGGGCCGTACACGATGGAGGGGCACGCGGAGGACCTCGCCGCGCTGCTCCATGCTTTGGGCATCGAGAGCGCGCACATTGCGGGCATTTCGTATGGCGCAGAAATCAGCATGGTTTTCGCTTACCGGTATCCCGAACGCGCAAAAAGCATGATCCTGTCGTCGACCGTGAGCGAGATTGGCCCGGCGCTGCGCGGGATTGCGGAGATGTGGCTGGCCGCGGCGGAGCGCCGCGATCCCGACCTGTTCTTCGCGGCCACCTACCCGTTCAACTTCAGCCAGCGGTGGATTGCGGCGAACGGCGCGGCGTTGAGCGCCGCGCGGGAGCGATACAAGCTGCTCGACTTTGATGCGGTCGTAGAATTATGTCGGGCATTCCTCGCCCTGAACATCACACCCGAACTTCGCCGCATCACCGCGCCGACGTTGATTATGGTGGGCGAGGAAGACAACCTCAAGCCGCGCGCGTATGCCGACATCATCGCCCGCGAGATTCCGCACGCGGCTTACGCGATCATCCCGAACGCGGGCCATGCCCTCTGCTGGGAGGCCCCGCTCGCACTCAACAGCCTGGTCCTCGGCTTCCTGGAGCAGGCCAAAGGAGGTCAGCCAGGTTAAGACACGTACGCTCTTCTGAAGAACAACCTGCGAAGCAACCAACCACAGTACGGAGGAGACAATGCGTATCAATCGATGGTCGATCATCAGCCTTCTCGCCATCCTGACCATGCTGCTGGCCGCATGCGGTGGGGCCGCGACGCCCGCGCCGCAACCCGCGCCGACGCAAGCTGCCGCGCCGACGACCGCGCCCGAACCAACGAAAGCGCCGGAACCGACTCAAGCCCCTGCGCCAACCGAAGCGCCCGCGGCAACAGAAGCTCCGGCTGCAACAGAAGCTCCGGCCGCCACTGAGGCCCCTGCGGCCACCGAAGCGCCCGCCGCGGAAGGCAAGCCGCTCGTCATCGCCGAACTGACCGACAACTCCGGCGCGCTCGCCATCTACGGCCCGCTCTTCGAGCGCGGCTTCGAGATCGGCCTGGACTACGCCACGGACGGCACGAAGACCATCGCCGGCCGGCCGGTGCAGGTCGTGCTCAAGGACACGGCGAGCAAGCCCGACACCGGCTCGACCCTCGCGCGCGAGGCCATCGAGAAGGACGGCGCGGAAATCCTGCTTGGCGTGCCCAGCTCGCCCACCGCGCTGGCGGTCGGCGGCGTGGCGGCCGAAAACAAGAAGATCTACATCGCCGGCCCGGCGGCTGCGGACGCGATCACGGGCGCGAACTTCAGCCCGTACGTCTTCCGCTGCGGACGCCAGAACATCCAGGACGCGTTCACGATGGGCGCGGCGCTGACCAAGCTCGGCAACAAGTTCATCCAGATTTCGCAGGACAACGCGTTCGGGCAGGGGTCGGCCGCGGGCTTCTACAACGTCGTCAAGGCGAACGGCGGCACCTTCCCCGTCAACGACACCGAGAAGGGATTCGGCGCGATCTTCGTCCCGCCGGACACGACCGACTTCACGCCCTACCTCAACCAGATCCTCGACTCCGGCGCGGAAGTGCTGATCGTGACCTGGTCGGGCGCGGGCTTCGTGCCGATGTTCCAGCAGATGCAACAGCTCGGCATCTTCAAGCAAATGGCCGTGGCGACCGGCATGGGCGATAATCAGACCCTGGCGAAGGGCTACGCGGACGCGATCAACTCGGTCGGCGTGGTCGTGTATCACTACTCGCTGTTCGACACGCCGGAAAACAAGTACCTGACCGATGAGCACATCAAGCGGTTCCAGACCCCGCCCGACCTGTGGGCCGAAGCCGGGTTCAACTGCGCGATGATGGTGAAAGAGGCGCTCGAGAAGACGGGCGGCGACACGGACGGCGATAAGATGATCGCCGCGCTGGAAGGCATGAAGTTCAAGGGGCCGAAGGGCGACTACGAGGTGCGCGCGACGGATCACGCGCTGCTCCAGCCGATGACGCTGGTCAAGCTG
>CAZPTI010000468.1:0-2659 GCA_964588925.1 uncultured Anaerolineales bacterium
TGATGCGGTCGTCGAGCTTGGTCCAGTCGTAGACGCCGTCGGCGGTGTTGAAGTCGCTCCACGGGAAGACGGCCATTGCGCCGTCGATGGGGTAGGTGGAGGGGCTGTAACTGGTGTTGTAGTCGAGGTAGTAGATGCCGGGCTGGGGGTTGAGGGGGGTGGTGATGCGGTCGGGTTCTGGCGCTGCGGACGCAGCGTTGGTGTCGGTGGCGGGTGGCGCGCTGTCCTGCGCGAGCGCGGTGGCGGGCAAGAGCATGCCTGCGGCGGTTAAGATGGCGAGCGCGAAGGATAGGGCGCGGCATCGTGAAGCGTTGCGGGTCACGGTGTCTCCTGATGGTTGGTGTGGGAATGGGGCGCGCGGGTGTAGAGGCGCGTGGCGCGTCCCCTGGTGGTATGAACGGATGAGGGTGAGGAAAGTTACGCGTGGGGTAGGGGGTGGACGTGGTGGAGGTAGTGCGCGGCCATCTCGTTAAACGAATCGGGAACGAACAAGCGAATTGCGCACCCACTCAAGCGCGCCGACATTCGCTTATTCGTTGCCTCATTCGCTTATTCGAGATGGCCGCGCCTCTTTATAACGCGCGTGCTGCTTCTTAAGCGCACGCGCACGCTGAAGCGCGCACTACGAACCGGTGACGCGCACCATGTCGAGCGCGAGTTGGGCGTCGACCGTGGCGATGGCGAGATGGGTGGGCGTGTGGTTGAGGCGCAGCTCGCCGAGCGCGTGGTCGGCGAGGGCGACGGTGACGGCGTCCTGGCTGACGCGGAAGCGCCAGTGGTGGTAGTGGCGCGGGTTGAAGTTGGCGGGGAGGGGCCAGATGGCGGGTGGGGTGGGGCCGGTGCTGGCTTCGAGACGCCAACCTTCGCCGTCTTTTTTCACGAAGAGGTGCGGGCCGTTGCCGGGGGCGTAGGGCGCGTCGGCGGAACCGGCGGGGAAGAGGACGTAGCCGCCCGCTTCTTCTGCCTGCTCAAGGCGCGCGTTGATGACGAGCTCGTAGGTGTTCGATGGCGCGGCTTTGGCGATGAGGGTGCGGTGGGGCGCGTCGGTGCTGCGGCGAAAGAGGCCGGCGCGGCGGGTTGGCCTGGGGGAGCGGAGTTCGCCGTCGGTGATGGTCCAGCCCCGATCCGCGTCCCAGTCGAGCGCGTCGGGGGTCTTTTCGGGGCCGTCGAAGAGTTCTTCCCAGCCGAGGGTGATTTCGGGCGCGGCGAACTCGGCGGCGAGGCCGTCGGTGTGGAGCGCGACGGCGTAGGGCTCGAAGGGGACTTTCAGGCGGAAGCGCGACGCGATGGTGTCGACGGTGACGGTGACGCGGCTGCCGTCGACCTCGACGCGGAGGAGGTGGTCGGCGGTGGCATCGAAGTTGGCGGGGAGGGGGAAGGCGCGCTGCGCGCCGCGGACGTTGATGGTGAACGCGCGTTCCTGCGGGCGGATGCTGAGGGTGGCCGCGCGGTTGCGCTCGCCGAGGAGGTCGACGCCCCAGGAGCCGGTTTTGTCTTCGCCCAAATCGAGGACGCGGCCGGTGACCTCGAAGAGGAACTGGGGGGCGGGGAGCTGCCAGGTGGCGGACGCGCGCTGGCGAAGATTGGTTTGCCGGGCGACGGAGTTTTTTTGCCAGAGAGGACGCAGAGAGCGCAGAGCGCTTCGACTCCGCTCAGCGTGTTCTGCGCTCTCTGTGCCCTCTGTGGCAGAAATGGTCTCCCACTGGCCGCCGTCGAAATGGGCCTCGCTGAAGCCGCGGTGGGTTGGCGCGAGGGGGGCGGGTTGGGGTGTGTGGGTGGGGCCGAGGACGATGAGCGTGTCGCCGGCCCAGTCGAGGGGGTCGATGGAGAGGACGCGCGCGCCGTCGACCCAGCGGTGGTAGACGCAGTAGAACTGGCGGTTGTCGGGGCCGCGGACGACGGAGTTGTGGCCGGGGCCGGTGACGATGCCGGGGAGGGTGCGGAGGACGAGGGGGACGTCCTGCCCGTTGCAGGGCTGCTTCCACTCATCGGGCCGGTCGATGACGTCGCTGACTGCGTAGCCGACGCCGTAGGTGTCGTTGGTCCAGTTGCCGCCGCTGAACATCTGGTAGTAACGCCCCTTGCGCTTGAGCGTGAAGGAGCCTTCGACGGTGTGCCATTTGACGCCGCCCTTCGACGCGCGCGCGGGGTCGTAGACCTGCCAGTCGTAGCAGGCGCGGGAGACGGGGCGCGGGTTGCCTTCGAGCGTGAAGGGGTCGATCAGGCGGTCGACGACCGTGCCGGTGCCGATGCGGGTATGGTCGAGGAAGTCGGTGGCGTAGAAGAGCCAGCGCGAGCCGTCTTCGTCAACGAAGAGGTGCGCGTCGATGGCGAAATCCTGCGGCGTGAGACGGACGCCCGCGTCGGTGTAGGGGCCTTGCGGGGCGCGCGAGGTGGCGACGCGGAGTTGCATGAAGGTTTCGTTGCCGACGCTGTAATAGAGGTAGAAGACGCCGTTGTCGTAGGTGATTTCGGGCGCCCAGTAGTAGGGGTGGTCTTCGGCGAGGGGGTCGAGCGCGCCGCCGACGATCTCCCAATGGACGAGGTCGGGGGAGCGGAGCATCTCGAAGATGCGGTGGCCGGGTTCGCAGTGACTGCTGATGCACCAGTACTCGCCGCGGTGCTTGAAGACGAATGGGTCGGGCGCGGGGTGGTTGAA
>CAZPTI010000469.1:0-2658 GCA_964588925.1 uncultured Anaerolineales bacterium
GTGGGTGCTGGCGCCGGCGATGGAGTCGCATATGTGGGCGAATCCGATGACGCAGGCGCATATGGCGACGCTCGTGGCGCGGGGCGCGATGCAGGTGGGGCCGGGGGTGGGGCGGCTGGCTTCGGGCGCGTCGGGCGCGGGGCGGATGGCGGAACCGGCGGAGATTCTCGCCGCGGCGCGGCTGGCACTGGCGCAGGACGGGCCGCTGAGGGGCCGCCGCGTGTTGGTGACGGCCGGGGGCACACAGGAGCCGCTGGACCCAGTGCGTTACATCACGAACGCGTCGTCAGGCAAGATGGGCGTGGCGCTGGCCGAGGCCGCGCGCGACATGGGCGCCACTGTGACGCTCGTCCACGCGCCGCTGGCAATCCCGCTGCCCTATGGCGTGGAGAGCGCGCCCGTGCGGACCGCAGTCGAAATGGCCGAGGCGGTGCTGGAGCGCGTGTGGGAGACCGACGTCCTGATCGGCGCGGCGGCGGTGGCCGATTTCCGGCCCGCGAACCCGGCGGATCAGAAGATCAAGAAGACGCCGGGGCAGGAGGAGCTGACCGTGCGCCTCGTCCGCAACCCCGACATCCTGGCCGAGGTCGCCGCGCGGCGCACCGGTTCGGGCTGGCCGAAGGTGGTGGTCGGCTTCGCCGCGGAGACGCAGGATTTGCTCGCCAACGCGCAGAGCAAGCTGTCGGCCAAAAAGCTCGACATCATCGTAGCGAATGATGTGACGGAGGCTGGCAGTGGGTTCGGCGCGGACGATAACCGCGTGACGCTGCTGTATGCCGACGGAAGGCAAGAGGCGCTGCCGATCATGGCGAAGGGGGAGGTGGCGCGGCGAGTGGTGGAGGCGGCGCGGGAGAAGTTGCCGGGGTGAGGGCAAACCGGACTGGTCTCGAAGAACTGTCCGGTTTGGTTGGCGGTTGATGACCCGTCTGGCGCGTGCTATACTCCCATGCAGAAACATGCGGGAGGCAGGGTATGGGGTCGGTGATTCGTTTGGACGAAGAGGCGCTCAAGGTCGTGAAGTCTGGATTGGCGCTGAAGCGGAACGCGCTCGAACACAACCTGCGCCAGTACGAGCAGCGCGCGGCTCGGTTTGAGCGCGACTATGGCATGGCTTCCGACATCTTTGCGGAGCGGTTCCCCGCGGGTGCGCTCGGAGATGACGCGGACTGGTTCGAGTGGGAGTTCGCGCTGGACGCAGCCCGAGAGACGCGGCGCGAGATGGAGTTGCTTGACAGTATCGCGTTATGAACACCGAAGAATACCTTGCCGCAGTCGATGAACGCCTGTCGGCGCTGACGCATCTGCTGATCGCCTCCTCGCTGCGCCGCGAAATTGACGCGAACCTCGGCATTGGTTTCATTGCGGGCCGACTGACCTTCATCGATGGCTCGTCCCTCACCTTCTCCGAACAGTTACCCACCTCCCGCGGCAAGTATCGGCTGCGCTATATGGACGCTGCCCAACAACTTGTCGCGCGCTGGGACTCTGCGCCGCACTATCCATTTGCTCATTTAGCGTTGGAGGCTGTGAATGGCTCGTGTGAAACCCATCGAACTGTTCGACCATTTCAACCCGCAACTGCGCGCGGCGCTCGACGAGGCCGTCACAAAGGCGCTGCCGGACGCGGAGATTGACAAGCGGATGCTGTACCTGGAATTCCGGCTCGCCTTGAACAAGAAGGTCAAGCAGTGGGAGAACGTGCCGAATTCGGCTGTGGATGCGGATTGAGAGGCTGATCTTTTTGCCACTGCGGTCACTGAGGACTCAGAGATTGCCTCTGAGTCCTCTGTGACCTCTGTGGCGATGTTCGTCCAGGTCCGATAGGGGGTGAGCAATGGCGCGGCTTCCGATGATGGGTGTCAACGTTGTTTCGCTGGCGGTCAACCTGCCCGGCCCCCTGACCGCGGCGCGCTATGTGGAGATGGGCGCGGAGGTGACGAAGATCGTGCCGCCGGGGGGCGATCCGCTGGCGTGGGTCAGCCCGGAGTGGCACGACCACCTTAAGGAAGATCAGGAGGAACTGACCCTCGACCTGAAGGCCGCAGAGGGGCAGCGGGAACTGGCCGCGCGATTGGCCGGGGCGGACGTGCTGCTGACCGCCACGCGGCCGGCCGCGCTGGAACGGCTCGGGATGGGCTGGGAGCAGCTTTCCGCCGCGTATCCGCGCCTCTGCCACGTGGCGATTGTGGGGTATGGCCCGCCGGACGCAGACCGCGCAGGGCATGATCTCACCTACCAGGCGACCGCCGGGCTGCTCGAGCCGCCGAACTTTCCGCGCATCCCCCTCGCCGACTATGCGGGCTCAGAACGCGCGGTCAGCGCGACGCTGGCGCTGCTGTGGGAGCGCGAGCGGACCGGCCGCGGCGGGCAGGCGGTCGTGTCGCTGGTCGAGGCGCTCAAGCCCTACGCGCACGCGCTTTGCTATGGCCTGCTGGCGCCGGGGACGCTGCTCGGCGGCGCGTCGCCGCTGTACGGGCTGTACCGGACGTCGGATGGGTGGGTCGCGCTGGCTTCGCTGGAGCCGCATTTCCAGGAGCGCATCCGCGCGGGTTTGAGACTGGATGCGCTGACGGGCGACGCGCTGCGCGAGGCGTTTGCAAGCCGGACGTCGGACGAGTGGGACGCGTGGGCGAAGGCGGTGGATGTGCCGCTAGCCGC
>CAZPTI010000470.1:0-2637 GCA_964588925.1 uncultured Anaerolineales bacterium
CGCAGGTTGGCCTCCTCGGCGGCCAGCAGTTGGACGGCAAACTCGGCCTGCGTCTTGAACAACTTGTATAGGTAGGACGCGTACCCGCCGTACACGCGGGCGAACGCCCTCTCGAACCACGCGCGCCCGGCGCCGAACGCCGCCTGCATCAGGTCGTGGAAGTACCACGGCAGCGCGGGATGGACGGTGTAGTAGCCCTTCCCGACGTTGCGCAGCAGCCCCATCTCCGCCGCGCAGTCCAGGTCGGCGATCCACGCGTCCGGTTCGCGGCCCGCGATTTCGGCGGGCGCGCCCTCCCTCTTCGCGATCCACCCCAACACGTCCGCGTCGACAAACCCCTGAAACAGCGCGAGCGCGGCCAGCCGGCCCCGCAGCGCGGCCTCCTGCGCGTCGAAGCGGTAGGAGAGGGACGCGGCGAGCGAGCGCGTGCGCCCCTGCTCCCGGTCGTCGGCGGGGAGGGCCGCGGAACCCGCGCGCAGGTCGGCGAGGAGCGCGGCCGGGTCGCGGCGCTTGAGCTCGGGGAGGATCACCTGGATCGCAAGCGGGTTGCCCTGCAGGAAGACGAGGAGGGCAAGGTAGTCGGGCAGCGCGCGCAGTTCGGCGTCGGTCAGGCTGCGGCGGAGGACGCGCACGGCCAGCTCCTGCGCTTCGGACAGGCGGAGGCCTTCCAGCTCGACGCGGCGGTAGATGCGGCCAAGCCACTCCTCGTCGCGGCGGCTGGTGATCAGCACCTTCGTCGCGCCGCCGCGCAGGTCGCGGAGGAAGTCGCGGAGCGCCTGCCGCTCGTCGGGCCGCCAGTCGGACGGCGCGCCCGCGGGGAACCCGGCGACCGGCTCGAAGTTGTCCCAGATGAGCAGGCAGGGGAGCTGGCGCAGGATCGCGACGGCCAGCGCGCGGCGTTGCGCCTCGTCCAGCAGATGCCACTCCGTCCCCAACTGCTGCCTGATGAGGGGCGCGAAGGTCTGCCCGATGCGGTCGAGCACCTGGATGAGCGGCAGGTGATGCTCGAAGCGGGAGAAGAAGATCGGGCCGCCCAGCCCGCCCGTCTCCGCGCGCCAGCGGGCAAACCCCATCGCGGCCTCGGTCTTGCCGTTCCCCGCCATCCCCTGCAGGAGGACGACGGTCTCCGTCTGGTACGCGCGCTCGAGCTCGAGGAGCGCGTCGTCGCGGCCGACGAAGCCGAACGCGGGCGGCTCGGGGCAGTCGATCTCGGCCCCGGCCTCGGCCTGGCGGTCGGCGAGCGCGGCGAGGTTCAGCTTCACCTCCGCGCCCTTGCGCGCAACCGGCGCGGCCACCTGCACCGGCGCGGCCTGGAACAGCACGGGCACGAGCCAGTCTTGCAGCGGCACGTCGCCGATGGGGGACGACCGCTGCGGGTGCGCGCGGAGGTCCTCGCGCGCCAGCGTGGTGGCGCGCGCGAGTTCCTCGCCGTTGATCAGCGCCTCGTACAGGTTCTTCATAAAGCGCACCGCGCTCTGCACGTAGACGGAGTAGGTCATGGCGACGACCCCGCGCGCGCCCGCGGCCAGCAACTGGTTGCCGAGCGAGGGGTACAGGCTTTCGGGGCGGGTCATGCCCGACTGGCAGGCGTTGAGCACGACCGCGGGCGCCTTGCTGCGCGCGAGCAGCGCGCCGAGCTCCGCGCCCGTCACGTGGCGCACCCCGCCGTCCTCGCCCTCGAACGCCAGCAACCCCTGCGCCGCGCCACCCTCACCGTAGAAGCGCGCGCCGCCGCCCGCGCCGCCCGCAGGGAACGCGCCGTGCCCGTCGAAATGGACGACGTGGTAGAAGCCGGGCCGCGCGTCGAGCGCGCGGCGGAGCTCCTCGAAGGTGGGCGGGCGCAGCACGTCGAGGCGGATGCGGTCGCGGTGGGGGCGGAACAGCTCGAGCAGGGGCCGCGCGACGGACTGAAACGCGACGTCGGCCGCGCCGCCGGGCCGCGCGATGACCATCAGGATGTTGAACGTGTCGCTCGCGGGCGTGGGCGCGGGGTCGATGGCGAGGTTCGGCTGGCTGCGGGTGAAGGTGCGGGCGAGTTGCGCGAGGTCGCCGTAGGCGCGCGTGGGGTCGCGCAGGAGCTCCCACGGAATGGCGATGCCGGCCGCGTCGGCCGCGTGGATGACGATGTCGGTTTCTTCAAGGTCGTTGGCGACGCGGCCGTAGATGCTCCACAGCTCGCGCGTGCTGAAGACGGCCTCGAAGAGCGCCGCGCCGATTGCGGGCAGCATGGCCTCGATGCGGCCGGCGCGTGCGCGGAACTCGCCCCAGGGGTAGATGAGATACTCTTCGAGGTACCACTGGAGCTCGCGGCGCTGGTCGGGAGTCAGCGCGAAGCTGAAGGGGGCCTCGCGCTGCGAAAGCTGCGCGCCCGGTTCGGCCCGGCAGCCCACGCGCACCCGCGCAGGCTGGCCGTCCGCCGCGGGAACGTGCTCGACGATGAGTTGTTTCAACGCAACCTCCGCGACCGGGCGAGTGGGGCGTCAGGTGATGCGCGGGACGGCTGTCAGCAAAAGGTGACGCGGGCCGTGGGGGAAGTTTATCACACGCGCGCGCGCGGGCGCAAGCGCGCGCGTGGCGCGCCCGCAATTCCAAATATGACCAAACGAGTATCCGCAGATTACGCAGATTTTCGCAGAT
>CAZPTI010000471.1:0-2620 GCA_964588925.1 uncultured Anaerolineales bacterium
TCCCGCCGGAGCAAATCCGCCTCGCGCCGTTCATCCCGGCGGTCAACCATGCGCCAACTGTTTACGCCGGGGAGCTTGGGTTGGCGACGCACGGGCAGGCCGTGGTGGACTGTCTGCCGGGCGTGGCGAGCTATGTGGGGGCGGATATTTCGGCGGGCGTGCTCCAGGCGGATATGCAGAACACGTCGGAGTTGACGCTGTTCATCGACATCGGCACGAACGGCGAGACGGTGCTGGGCAATGCGGACTGGCTGGTGACGTGCGCGTGCTCGGCCGGGCCGGCGTTCGAGGGCGCAGGGGTGGAGCACGGCATGCGCGCCACGGTGGGCGCCATCGAGGAAGTGTGGATCAGCAGCGACACGCTGGAGCCGACGTATCGCGTCATCGGGCGCGAGGGCGAGAGGCCGAAGGGCATCTGCGGGTCGGGCCTGCTCGGACTGCTGGCGGAGATGTTCGTGACGGGCGTGCTGGATAAGGCGGCGAACCTGCAAGTGGGGCGGTCGCCACGGATACGCGACGGCGAACACGGGCCGGAATACGTGGTGGCGTGGGCGGATGAGACGGCGCACGGGCAGGACATCGCCATCACGAAGGTCGACATCGACAACCTGATGCGCGCGAAGGCGGCCATCTATGCGGGGTTCTCCGTCATGGCGCAGAGCGTGGGCGTGGACCTGGCGGATGTGTCGCAGATGCTGATCGGCGGGTCGTTCGGGCAGTATATTAATGTAGAGAAGGCGGTGCAGATCGGGCTGCTGCCGGATTTGCCTGCGCCGGAGGGGGCGGCCTCACCGTGGGACCGCTTCAAGTTCCTGGGGAATACGTCGATTCGGGGCGCGTATCGGGCGTTGTTGAGCCGGGAGGCGCGCACTGAACTGACGCGCATCGCCGGCATGATGACGTACCTCGAACTGTCGGCGGACAACAGCTTTTACGATGCGTTTACATCGGCGCTCTTCCTGCCTCACACCGACATGACGCAGTTTCCCACCGTTGAAATGGCGCTGGCGGAGCGAAGTTAGTTCTCTCGCGCGAGGAGACCCGTCAGGGCCTCAACTACGTTGAGGTTCCGAAACCTGACGGGTGTGGTCTCGATGAGGAGGCGCAAATGGTCACTGTCGTCGATTCCGTGGACCAGCTCGTCAACTACCGGCACCTGGTCACGCTGCCAGACGGGTTGCGCGTGTTGGTCCGGCCGCTGGCGCCGAAGGATCGGGATTCGCTGGTTGCGCTGTTCGCGAACCTGCCGGCCGAAGAGACGGCGTCGTTCCGCAACAAGGTGCATCAGCCGGGACTGGTGGCGGGGTGGGCCGAGCATCCGCAGTACGACCGGGTCTTCCCGCTGGTGGCCGTGGTGGCGGACCGGATCGTGGGGAACTGCACGCTGCACCTGGGCAGCGGCTACACCCGGCACGTGGCGGAGGTGCGCATCTTCCTCGCGCGCGAGTTCCGGCGGCGGGGGATCGGGTCGGCCATGATCAAGTCGCACCTGGAGATCGCGCGCAAGCTCGGGCTGCATCAGGTGGTGGCGGAGGTGGTGGAGACCCGGCCGCAGGTGATCCATGCCTTTGAGCGGCTGGGCTTCGAGCGGCAGTTCGCGTGGAAAGACCTCTTTATGACCCCCGAAGGCGAGACCCTCGATATGGTGGTGCTGGTGAATTATCTGAAACGACCGGGAGAGACGTTCTAGCATGACAGTCACAATCGCAGTCGCCGGGAAGGGCGGCACGGGCAAGACGACGCTATCGGGCCTGCTGGTCCGTTATCTGGTGAACCGGAAGGGCGGGAAAATCCTCGCCATCGACGCCGACCCTTCGAGCAACCTGCACCTGGTGCTCGACCTGAAGCTGGGGCAGACGGTGGGGGATATTCGCGAGGAGGCGCGCGCCGGTGTGACGCCGGGGACGACGCGCCAGGATTTCCTCGATTATGCCGTGCGCATGGCGGTGGAGGAGGGGGACGACTTCGACCTGCTGGCGATGGGCCGGCCGGAGGGGCAGGGGTGCTACTGCGCCGCGAACCATATGCTGCGCTCGATCATCGACGGCATCGGCAAGGGGTATGACTACGTGGTGATGGACAACGAGGCGGGGATGGAGCACCTGAGCCGCCGGACGACGCGCGATGTGGACTACCTGCTGCTGGTGAGCGATGCGTCGATGCGGGGGATGGTGGCGGCTGAGGCGATGGTGGGGATGAGCAAGGAGCTTGAAATCAACGTCAAGAACACCTTCCTCATCGTGAACCGGGTGCAGGGGAAGCTGACGCCGGAGTTGCAGGCGAAGGCGGACGGGATGGGCGCGCCGCTGCTGGCGGCCTTGCCGTATGATCCGCTGGTGGCGGAGTTTGATAGCATGGGGAAGCCGATGATTGCGCTGCCGGGGGACGCGTTGATGAGCGTGGCGGTGGCGGAGGTGGCGCGAAGGTTGGTGGGGTAGGGGATTTCGCGTTAGTTGATGGAAGGGAAGCCCGGCCATCTCGAATAAACGAATGAGCGCCTGCGGGCGGGGTCGAATAAACGAATTGTGGGAGGCAAGCGCGATTCGTTTATTCGATGGGTGGCGGAGTGGCGCGTGTTGCCGTCGCGTATTCGCTTATTCGAGATGGCCGGGTGCGGCAT
>CAZPTI010000472.1:0-2608 GCA_964588925.1 uncultured Anaerolineales bacterium
CAGGCTAAAGCCTGCGCGACGCGCGCTGCAATTGTCCCCTTCGTTTTCCAAGGACGCGCCCATGTCCGTCACCACCGCGCCGCACCCCGCGGCCGTCGCGCCTGGCTTCCGCTCGGGCCTGATCCGCCGCATTCGCGAGTTCGGCCTCATCGCGCGCGACCCCGTCCTGCTCATCAGCCTGCTCTACTGCGGCCTCTTCCTCTTTATCTTCGTCGTCTTCCCGCTGTTCCGCGGCACGGCGAACGGCTTTGTCGACGCGGAGACCGGCAGGCTGAGCCTCAAGTATTTCGCGCGCTATTTCGATTCCTACTATGGGCCGCTCTCGCGCCAGATTTTCCTCAACACGCTCGTCATGGGCCTGCTGACCGCGATCGGCGGCACCGCGCTGGGCTTCATCTTCGCCTACACGATGGTGCGCTGCCATCCGCCCGGCGGCCGGCTGGTCCACCTGCTGGCGCTCGTGCCGACCGTCTCGCCGCCGTTCGCGCTCGCGCTCAGCACGATCCTCCTGTTTGGCCGCAACGGCCTCATCACGGCTAAGCTGCTCGGCATGACCTTCCCGCCCGGCGCAAACGACATCTACGGGCTGGACGGCCTCGTCTTCGTCCAGGTCATCACCTTCTTCTCCGTCGCGTACCTCATCATCCGCGCCATGCTCGAACGGCTTGACCCCTCGATGGAGGAGGCCGCGCACAGCCTCGGCGCGGGCAAGTTCCATATCTTCCGCACCGTCACGCTGCCGCTGCTGGTGCCCGGCCTCGCGGCCTCGTTCCTGCTGCTCTTCGTCGAGTCGCTGGCCGACCTCGGCAACCCGCTGTTCATTTCGGGCAACTTCACTGTGCTCTCCGCCCAGATTTTCCTCGCCATTGCGGGCGAGTACGATTACCAGAAGGCATCGGCGCTGGCGTTCGTGCTGCTGATCCCCACGCTCGTCGTGTTCCTCTTGCAGCGTTACTACGTCAACCGGCGGTCGTACGTGTCGGTGACGGGCAAGCCGACGGGCGGGCGCATTGCGGTCAAGGAGCCGTTCATCCGCTGGCCGTTCATCATCATCAGCTACGCGGTCTGCATCCTCGTCGTCATCCTGTACGCCGCCATCTTCTACGGCTCGTTTGCGACCGCGTGGGGCACGGACTTCACGCCCACGCTGCAATGGTGGCGGCAGATGGCCGCGCGTGGCATCGAGTCGATCCTGGACACGACGTTCCTGAGCGCGTTCGCCACGCCGCTCGCCGCGCTCACCGGCATGATCATCGCGTTTCTGGTGGTGCGGCGGCAGTTCTCCGGCAAGAGCGGACTCGATTTCGTCTCCAACCTCGGCGGCGCGGTGCCCGGCACCATCCTGGGCATCGGCTTCGTGCTGGCGTTCTCCACCGTGCCGACTGTGGTCGTGGGCATCCTGTACGTGGTGCTGGCGGTGTTTCTGGTGCGGCAGGCGCTGGCGGGGATGGACGCGCAGCGGGATGACGCGAGACCTGACGGGTCTCGCAGACCCGTCAGGTCTGTCCTTCCGCAGCTCCTCGTCGTCACCCTCGGCAGCGCGGCCGGCTTTGCGCTGGCGAAGCTCGTCCCCGTGCCCAGCCCGGTCGGCTGGATCGGCGAGCAGTCGCCCTTCTACGTGGCCGGGACGCTGTACGGGCTGGTGGCCGTCTTCCTGCTGATCCGCCGCCTCGCGACGCGGCAGCCGGCGCGCGTCGGACTGGTGTTCGGCATGGCAGCCTATCTGCTCGCGGGTGGGCTGGTGGAGTTCGTCGCCATGCCCATCGCGCGGGCGAGCCGCGCGATCCCGCCCGGCTTCTGGTCCAACTTCCTGTTCCAGTTCTCCGACTACATCCGCGTCTTCTTCCAGACGCCCTTGCCGCTCGTGGCGATCATCTACGCGTTTCTCTCGCTGCTCATCGTGGAGCGCGAGCGCGGCGCGGTGCGCGCGGTCCTGACCGGCGTCCTGCTGGCGCTGATCGCGTTCCTCTGCTTCGCCGGGCAGCCGCTGGCGTTGATCGGCACGCCCTACATCATTCTCGCCGCGTTCGCCGTGCGCAGCCTGCCCGCCTCGGTGCGCGCGGGCGTGGCCTCGCTGCAACAGATCGACCCCTCCATCGAGGAGGCGTCGAGCATGCTCGGCGGCGACGCGCAGTACACCTTCCGCAAGGTGACGCTGCCGCTGATCCTGCCCGCGCTGCTGGCCGGGCTGATTTTCGCCTTCACACGGCACATGACGAGCCTCTCCGCGATCATCTTCCTGATCAGCGCGCGCTGGCGCATCGTCACCGCGTCGATCCTCAGCGAGTGGGAGCAGGGCGGCGTGAGCGTCGCGGCTGCCTACTCCACGGTCATCATCGTGCTGGTGCTCATCGCCATCGGCATCCTCTACTGGCTCACCCGCCGCGTGCTGAGGGGGCGGGGCGACGTGGATATTGACTTGAACCTGGGGGCCTAGATGTTTCTTGCGCTCAAAGATGTCGTGAAACGGTTTGCCTCGCGCGGGGGCGTGGGCGAGGTGACGGCGGTCGACGGGGTGTCGCTGGACATTCAGCGCGGCGAGCTGGTGACGCTGCTGGGGCCGTCGGGCTGCGGCAAGACGACCACGCTGCGGCTCATCGCCGGGTTC
>CAZPTI010000473.1:0-2563 GCA_964588925.1 uncultured Anaerolineales bacterium
ACTCACCTTAGCTTTGCCGCGCCGCGCTGAAGCATAGGTACGTTTTAGACTCATTGTAGTCTTGCTCCTTAGTGGCACGCGGCGCCGCGCGCGCCGCTCTTGTCGCCGCCGTCAGTCCCGTTAGCAAGATTGTTCGCGGACGTCGGTTGCTTGTGAGCGCGACCCATGAATGCCATCATCAGGATATGGCTCAGGGGGCACAGCAGAAAGATGGCATATATCAGCACGGTCGGCACTGGAACGCGAAACAGGTAGATCGCGGCCAGTGCGACCACCGGGATCAAGCAGCCGAGAACCATCAATAAGGTGTGGCGACGGCTGTGTGAGGCATGGTCGTGATTGATCACTTGGGTCTCCTTAGGGAGTGGTAGAGGATGGTGCGCTGCGCGTCCGCAGCTACGCCAGTCGCCGTAGCCAACGCTCTCCGCGCTCGGTGCTCCGCGCCACGCCGCCCTCACTCTACCCCTTCTTGGCAGTATGGTACAGCGCTATGTTACTCATCCGGGACTCCGCGTTTCTGTCCATCAGGACGCGGCGCGCCGCTTACTTGCTCCAAAACCCGCAAAACGGCGCGTGACGGCAAAGGTCGGGCAGGCTATCCTGTGAAGTCAGGAGACGTATATGCGTGAGTGTTCACCATCCGAGGAATTTCAGAACCTGCAACTTCCCCTCGCCCCGGAGCTCGCAGTTGGCGCCGCGGAATTGAGCTGGATCGCCGAGGGCTTCCGGGTCATGCGGTGTTTACCACTAGACGGTGCGTGCGCTGCATTCAGCCATAACATCTGCCCGCACACGGGCAAATCGCCCTGCGAGTGCCGGTTGGTCGTGCTGGC
This sequence comes from uncultured Anaerolineales bacterium, assembly GCA_964588925.1. Lineage (GTDB taxonomy): Bacteria > Chloroflexota > Anaerolineae > CG2-30-64-16 > CG2-30-64-16 > JALOOB01. Next base: position 834 of record CAZPTI010000473.1, read on the forward strand.
GGTGTCCCGCAAGGGTGGATCCCCCGTAACGATTGTCGCGCATGGGCATGGGACGGAGACGACGTTTAACTTGCAGCGAAATGGGCATCTGGATGACGATTCGCTCGCAAATGCGGTCTGGCACGCCCTAGCATCGCTGGCGCTGGCCGGGTAAAGGAGAGAGCTATGCGCCAAACTTGCGGCCAAACCTGAACACATCCCGTCGCGGTGCACGGTGGGCACTGCGAGGCTTTGCACTTGTCTCCGCCGATGGCCCGGGCCACCGCCCGCCTCTGGATTCGCCTCTGCTCGTTCACACAATCCTGATGCTCAGCGGTCGTCCGTTCAGCCGTGGATCGACAACCGTTATCGCAAAGGATTCTGGCATGTCTCTGGCTGTTCATTTCGATACGTCCGACTCGCGCGGCGTTGCCCGACGCGTCGCTCGACTTCCCTACCGGCTGGTTGCATTCCGGCCCATCCATGCTGATATGCCGGCCTACACCAGACTCTTCACGTTTGTCTTGCTCGGTTTGCTGGTGCTCGACCTGTTCACGTACCGCGTGGTCCGGCAAGCCGCGCGGTGGCGGCCGGCAAGTTGGGCGCCGACTGGCTGGGCGCGTTCGGCGTAACCGGTCTTCTGCGACCCTTCGCGTTGGGCGTCAGCTACCTGCTGACAGTATGGCACGGCGTGCTGCTCGGCGCGGGCTTGCGCTGGTTGCACTGCCTGCCTATCTCATGCCCTTCTTCGGCCGCAACGGCTTCACCGGCACGGTCTTCGGCGCGCTCTATGGGCTCCACCAGCCGTTCTGCTCGTGCTGCGCGGCCGTGATGAGCCCGTCTTACGCGCGCCGCGGCGCGTCGATCAACTTTCTCCTGTCATTCGTCGTCGCCGCGCCCATGCTGAACCTTCTCACCATCATCCTCGCCTTCAACCTGCTGCCCTTGCCCGTCGCGTTGCTGCGCGTGGGCGGGTGGACTCTTCGCCGCGGTCGTGCTGACCTGGGGCGCGGTCCGGCTGGCCAAGCGCGGGACAACTACGCGGAAGAGGAGACGTCGGTCGCAGTGGGCGGGTGGATGGCGCGTCCCATGGGCCGCCTCATCCTTCGTTACCTGCGAGCGTTCGACGTCGAACCGCTGGCGCCCGCGGCGCCTATCGAGGATCCGGCAGTCCTCATCCGAGCGTGGGTGCGCGGCAGCGCTCGGCTGGCGGTGGTCTTTGTGCCGACGTTGCTCGTGTGAACCGTGTTGACGGCCGGCCTGCTTCAGGTGCTGCCCTCCGCATTCGGGAACAATCTACCCAGCGTTGTGCTCGCCACGCTCACCGGTTCGCTGATGATGGTTTCGACACGGACCGAGATTCCGGTGGCTTCGCAACTGATCCAGGCTGGTGCGGTCGCGCCGGCGGCCACCCTGCTGATCGTCCTGCCCGCCGTCAGCTTGCCGGCACTGATACTGCTCGCAGGCGCGCTCCGTCAAGTGCGCGCGGTCGCTGGTTTGGCGTTGGGCGTCATGCTCCTGGGCATTGCCGCCGGGCTGCTCTTCCTGCTGTAAACGCAGCCAGGCGAGGCGAATGAACCCGCGGCTTACGCAGCCGCTAGCGCTTGCTCCAGGTCGGCCAGCAGGTCTGCCACGTGCTCCAGTCCCACCGACAGGCGCACAAGGTTGGACGGAACCGCAAGAGGACTATCGGCCACACTGAGGTGTGTCATAGCGGCCGGCACCTCGATCAACGACTCGACGCCGCCTAG
>CAZPTI010000474.1:0-2557 GCA_964588925.1 uncultured Anaerolineales bacterium
GGCGCGAACAACTCACCCATCACCCCGACTCCCACCCGGCCCAACGGCGCGCCGCAAATCCTGACGTTCACCGCGCAGCCGACAAGCATCCAGTCCGGCGCATGCGCGACGCTTTCGTGGCAGACGACGAATGCTTCGACCGTGCTGCTGGAGGGGGCCGGCGCTGCGGCGCAGGGCACGCAGCAGGTGTGCCCGACCGAGACGCACACGTACACTCTTATTGCCGTCAGCGCAAGCAGCCAGCAGGTCACGCAGCAGGTCACGGTGCAGGTTGCCGCGGCTGTCGGCGCGACTCAGCCCACAGCTACCCCGAGCGTCACGCCGACCGCGCTCCCGACGAACGCTTTCGCGACGCCTGACGTGGTCCGTCCGGGCATGCCGACCCCCGCTTATCTGACGCCACTCCCGCAACCCATCGTGACCCAGCCGCCGCGCGTGATCCCGCAGCCGGGCAGTTTCCCGACGCCGAGTATGGGTATGTCACCCCTGGCAACGCCGCAACTGGTCGGAGGCGTGCCGCTTGCGCCCACCGCCGAGCCCGCGGCCGTGGAACAACTCCCGCAGGCGCCGCAAGGCCCGCTGCCCACGGCCACGCGCTTTGAGTTAGCGCGCTCGCCGACGGAGACCCCGCGGCCGCGACGCATCCTCGGCGATGGCCGGCCTACCCCGACGCCCATTCTTGTGGCCCGCGCTGGCAGCGCGCCCGGCTCCGGCGCAGCGACGACGCAGGACCGCAGCAGCGCCGTCTCCCGCGACAATGGCAGCCGCGCGCTTGTCGCCAGCCGCGCGTTCGACGATAATCTCCTTCCGCAGTACGCCGCGTACCTTGCGACCGTGGTCATTTTGCTGGCGATGGGCTGGCTGGTCCACCGGCGGCGCAACGGGCAGCCATCCGCGGTCGCGCAACCGGCCCGCGAGAGGGACGCGGCGCGTGGCGAACGAGTTGCGAGCAGGGACGAACGGACAGCGTAGCGGGTGGCAAACGAAGATACATTTCATCCCCTGGCCTGGTCGGCCTGGCTGGCCGCGGCTGCGCTGCCGGCCCTTTCCACGCGCAACCCGCTCTACCTCAGCCTTGTCCTGATCGCCGTCTGGATCACCTACAGCGCGCTGGGTCGCCGCAACCCGACCGCGCGCAGTTGGAGCGCGTTCGTGCGGCTCGGCGTGATCATGTGGCTGATCAGCGTTCCGTTCGTCGTGTTCATGTCACACGGCGGCACGATTGTGCTGTTCCGTCTGCCGCGCTCCTGGCCGATCATCGGCGGGCCGGTCACGCTGGAAGCCCTGCTCTTCAGCTTCACCGGCGGCCTCGCCATCATCGCCCTGCTGCTGATCTTCGCCGCGTTCAACATCGCGGTCGACCAGGGCCGCCTGCTCCGCATGACGCCGGGCTTCCTTTATCAAGCCGGCGTTGTCACCGGCATCGCGGTCGCGTTCGTGCCGCAGATGGTCGCGACGTGGCAGGCGATCCGCGAGGCGCAGCAGGTGCGCGGGCACAAGGTGCGCGGCATCCGCGACCTGCTGCCCCTGCTCTTGCCCTTGCTCGTCACCGGCCTAGAGCGCGCCATGAACCTCGCTGAGTCGATGGAGGCGCGCGGCTTCGGCGGGCAAATCCTCGTCGCCACCCCGCGCCAGCGCCTCGCGCATCAGTTAGCCCTGCTGGGCGGCCTCGCGCTCGTCGGCCTGGGCCTCGCGATCAACGGCTTCTGGCCCGACCTGCGCCTCGTCGGCACGCTGCAACTGGCCGGCGGCGTCCTGCTGATGGTCTGGAGCTTCTGGGACGTGGGTCGCCGCTCGAAGCGCACGCGTTATCACCGGTGGCCGTGGAGCCGCCTCGACCGCATCGTCGCGGCCATCGGCCTGACCGGCGCGCTCGCGTGGATCGCCATCATGATCGCGCAACCCGGCTGGCTCCACTACTACCCGTACCCGCCCTATTCGCCCTGGCCGTCGTTCAATATCGTCGTGGGCCTCGTGCTGCTGCTTCTCGCCGCGCCCGGTCTGTTGATGCGGCCTGTCGAAACCGAAAGCGAAACGGCAGTCGCCGCATGATTACGCTCAGTCACGTCACCTACAGCTACCCCGACCAGCCGCAGCCCGCGCTGGCCGACCTCAGCGTCACCCTGTCGCAGGGCGAATTTGTGCTCGTCGTCGGCCCGTCCGGCTCCGGCAAATCGACCTTCCTCCGCACGCTCAACGGCCTCGCGCCGCACTTCTACGGCGGCAAGTGGGCCGGGCAGATCGACATCGGCGGGCGCAACCCGGTCGAACGCGCGCCGCGCGGCATGGCCGACCTCGTCGGCTTCGTCTTCCAGGACCCCGAGGCGCAGTTCGTGGTGGACACGGTGGAGGACGAGCTGGCCTTTGCGATGGAGAACTTCGCCGTGCCGCCCGCCACCATGCGCAAGCGCATCGAGGAAGTGCTCGACCAGATGGGCATCGCGCACCTGCGTCAGCGCCGCATCGGCACGCTCTCTGGCGGCGAAAAGCAGCGCGTCGCGGTCGCGGGCGTCCTCGCGCTCCAGCCGCAGATCCTCGTGCTCGACGAACCGACCTC
>CAZPTI010000475.1:0-2537 GCA_964588925.1 uncultured Anaerolineales bacterium
GGGAACACGTTCAGCGCGTTGACGATCTCATGGTGTCGGTCGAGCCACGCCTGCGCCGCGAAAAGCAGCTCGCGAAACCGGGCGCCGTTGACCGGCGGGGTTTGGCCGCGCGCGCTCTCCGGCTGGGGGTCGCCGGGCGCGTGGGTGGGGGTGCGCTTAACTGCCAAAAGAGCTATCCTCCGCAGATTCCGGTTAAGACCCGTCGGGTTTCCACCGTCACGCAGTGACGCACCCGACGGGTCTCGTTTGTTTGATTAGTCGCCGTTAGGCATCCGCAAGCCCTGCACGTGGACGTTCACCTCGGCCACCTCAAGGCCAAGCGATTGTTCGAGCGCGTACTGCACGCCGTGCATCACCCCGTGCGCGACCTCGGAAATGCGCGTGCCGTACTGGATGATTACGTAGAGATCGACGATGACTTTGCCATCCCGCACGCGCACATCCACCCCGCGTCCCCACCGATCCGGCTGGAGCAGGTCCGCGATGCCGTCGATCAGGTTCTTGTTCGCCATGCCCACGACGCCGTAGCAGCGCAGGACGGCTTCTCCCGCAAGGGTGGCGATAGCCTGGGGCGAGATTTCGATTCGACCCGTTTTCCTCTCCTCAGTCATACGATCCCTTTCAGTCAATGCTAACCAGTTTTGCGCGATCCGTCGCGTTGTGGTAATATGCGCTTTCGTGTGGCCGGGCGCCCCCTGGGTTGGCTCGGTCTATTACTGTTACGAGCACGCTCAATAGCAATACCGGGGGTAATCATGGCTAAGTGTGAAGTTTGCGGCAAGGGGCCACAGTTCGGGCATAACGTCAGCCACTCGATGCGCCACACAAAGCGCCGCTGGAACGTCAACGTTCAGCGCATGCGCGTGAGCGTGAACGGCGTCGAGCGGAAGCAGTACGTCTGCGCCCAGTGCATCAAGACGATGCAGAAGGCGAATGCCTGAATCTGGTAGTCCGTTGCGACTTCGACCGCATGCGGCCGGCGACATCGCCGGCTGTTTGCTTTTAATGAGCCACTGACGCGCGAATCGCGTCGATCCCCGCTTTAATTCCGTTTGGGTGCCGGAACACCGCCGTCCCCGCGACCAGCACATTCGCGCCCGCAGCCACCACTTCCGGCGCGCGCGCCGCATCGATCCCGCCGTCCACCTCGATGTCGACCTCGCGCCCCGTCTCGCGTATCATTGCCGCGAGGCGCGCGATCTTGTCCGTCATTGTTGGGATGTACTCCTGCCCGCCGAAGCCGGGGTTCACCGACATGATGAGCACCTGGTCGACGTAGGGCAGGATTTCGCGCACAGCCTCAAGCGACGTGGCCGGGTTGAGCGTCACGCCGGGCCGCGCGCCCAGCTCGCGGATTTGCTGCATCGCGCGATGCAGGTGGACGCACGCTTCGACGTGCACGGTGACGATAGACGCGCCGGCGTTGACGAAATCCGCCAGGTAGCGTTCCGGTTGTGTGATCATCAGGTGAACGTCGAGCGGCAGCCGCGTGATCTTGCGCAGCGCGGCAACGACGGGGATGCCGATGCTGATATTGGGCACAAAGACGCCGTCCATCACGTCGACGTGCGCATAGTCTGCGCCCGCGGCCTCGGCGGCCTGGACGGACTCGCCGAGCCGGGCGAAGTCCGCGGCAAGGATGGACGGCGCGATCTTAATCAAAGGTAACTCCCCGGTGGCGGACGCGCGTCGTTGAGCGCCGCATACTCACTCAAGCTGCGGTAGCGTTACACAGTAACGTTACAAAGCAGAGCCGAACCCACGCGGTCCGGCTCACCTTAAATACCGGCGCAATAATACACCGGAACGGGGTGATGCGCAAAGACAGGGCGCATCCATTCGGTATGAAACTTTCCAGCAAACGCTGCGTAAAGAGGATAGACTTAGATAATCCGACGGCGTGCGCGCCGTCACCGCAAGGGAATCACAGGGAGGACACGATGACCGAGGAACCCAGGTTTGAAGAGACCGTGACCGGCGAAGAGAAGCTGGAAGAGACCGTGGTCGACGCAAAGACCGAGCGCAGCATCGCCGACGAGCTCGCGAAGATGGGCGCGCAGATCGCCGCAGCGGCAAAGACGGCATGGGAGAGCGAGGAGCGCAAGAAGCTCCAGCATGAGATCAGCACCGGCGTGCAGCGTTTCGGCCAGGAGCTCAATACTGCGGTCACGAAGGCCGCGGAGAGCGAGCAGGCGAAGGAACTGAAGACCCGCGCGACCAGGGTCGCCGAGGACGTGCAGAAGACCGACGTGGTCGAGGAAGTCCGCAAGGGCATCCTCGTCGGGCTGGAAGCGATCAACCGCGAGTTGGGCAAGCTGCTCGAACGGCTCGAATCCAAGCCGGGCGAGGTCGAGACCGTCGCGCCGGTGACCGATACGTCCGACGGGGAGACCGTGGTCGTCGCAGAGACGCCCGTCGTGCCGGATGCGCAGGGGGATGAGGAGAAACCGGTCGCGTAACACGTGGCCTAGCGGCAAAAGAAACCCGGTTTCTGAGAGAAACCGGGTTTCTTTTTCTACGGCGCCGGCGTGGGCTGG
>CAZPTI010000476.1:0-2498 GCA_964588925.1 uncultured Anaerolineales bacterium
TCGATCTTGTCATCCAACGCCCCCAGCACCGCCGCAATCGCCCGCTGCTCGCGCAGGGGCGGAATGCATACTTCAAGATGCGAAAGAGCGGTCGTTGGTACTCGTTGTCGTCCGGAGCTTCCGGTCATTTGAGATATCGCATACCCTCGTACCCCGTCCCAACGCGTCAGGTAGTAGGCGAAGTCGTTATCCGTTACGCCTTCCCTGCCCCGAATGACGATGAACTCGGTCGAGCCGTGGCCGACCAGACCGCCGTCTCCGGTGCGAAAGCGAGCTATCTTCCCATTCTCCAGGCAGGGCGTGATGCGCGCCATGAGCGTATCGCCGACGGCGAAGCGTGAGCCCCCACCTGTGAATTCGCGGTACTCACTCGGTCCGACCGTCCGGGACGATGGGGCGACAGTCTGCATGTCCACAAACGGGTAAACCCGTCCGCGCTCAAGCCCGACGGGCGGATTGACGAGCACAGCCTCATCAAAAGGCAGCGTCTGCCAGGCGTCACCCGCCATACCCGATCTCCCTCCGGTTGCCGGCGATCAGCTTGTCCAGCCGCGCGGGGCCGGTCATGGCCTGGTTCCTCCCAGCACGAAGCGCGCCCGCTCGCGGCGGAGCATCTCGAACGGCGTCATGAACTTCACGCCCACGCCGAGGCAGACGCTCGGGATCTTAACCCGGTGGACGGAATTCTCCGGCTTCTCGTGCGTCACGACGACATGGCGGCCCCCCAGCGCCTGGGCCACGAGGTAGTAGTCCGCGATCTGGAGGAACGTATTCTTGGCCGCGGGGCTGTACGTCTGGTGGGCGTTCACCCACGCGGCCACCCTCCCCAACGCGGCGACCGTTTGCTCATCCGGCTTGAGGAAGAACCCGTCGGCGCGCGCCGACGCCCACGTAGTCAGATCGTCGTCGCCGGCCACGATCTCGTGGCCGACCTTCTCGATGCTGAAGACCTTGCCGGCCCCGTGCTCTCGCAGAAGGCGGGGCAGAAGTCCATGCCGTAGTGCAGGTTCTTGGCGGCCATGAACACGTTGGCGTCGAGCAGATAGGCCATCAGATCGCCATCCCCACGCTCTGGCCAAGTTCACGGAAGGTGGACATCTTCTTGAAGCCCAGCAGGTGAAACGCCTCGGTGAACGAGGAACGGCCTTCCCAGGTGCTGGTGACCACCGCGCGGGCGAAGCGCTTGCTGACCCTCGCGGCGGTGGTGAGATAGAAGCTGCCGCCCGCGCTGCGGGGCATGCTCGCCAGCCGCTCGACCTCGGCGTCGTATTCCTCCCAGAACCGCTCGCGCGGCAGCGCGCCCGCGTCGTGAATGCGGCGCAGGATGACCAGCGTGCTGACCTTGAACCGCCGGGCCAGACGGTCCGTCACCTTCCGCAGCGACTCGCCGGGGCGAAGCTCGCTTCGCACCCCGTCGAGTGGCGCGAGCAGTTCCGCAGCGACCTGATTGCACCAGTCCTCGACTTCGCTTACCCGCCCTCGCCGCGGATCGCGCAGCGCGGCCGTCCGCGCGTCCATGTCGGTCAGCGCCGATTCGCCCAGCCACAGGTGCGCCAGCTCGTGGGCCAGTGTGAACATCTGCGCGGCTTTGGTGTCGGCGCCATTGATGAACACCAGCGGCGCCAGGTCGTCGGCCAGCGCAAAGCCGCGGAACTCCTGCGGGTCGAGCTTGCGGGTGTTGTTGCTGCCGACGACGCCGTTGACCATCACCAGCACGCCGAGGTTCTCGGCCTGCTCAATGAACCGGCGCAGGGCCTCCTCCCACGTGCGCATCTGCTGCCGCTCGTTCAAGTCGAAGGCGAGCGCGTCGCGCATTTCGGCGGCGGCTCGAACGATGTCGTCGGTCGTCCTGGCCCTTCCAATCAGCGGGAAAGGCCGCTCGCCGCTGACCAGGGCGTACTCGCGGTACCACTCCTGGCGCTGCTGGCAGATGTAGATCGTGTCGAGCAGATCAGGGCTGGGGCGGCGGATGATCCCGCCGCCCATCGTGCGGAAATCGGGGATGGGGACCGGTTCGTCCGGTGGTGCGGGCAGGAAGAAGTACCCGAATGGGGTGTGCGTCGCCCGGGCGAAATCCTCAAGCTGCCGCAGCGTGGGCTTAGCTTCGGTGGCGAGCCATGCGCGCAGCTTCGGGAAGCGGTCCGCGAGCGTATCGGGGGCGATGCCGGCCCGCTGGCAGGCCCATTTGATCAATTCGGGCTTGACGGTCACGCGCGTCAAGGTCGCCTCCCAAACCGGGTGCGAATGTTCGCATCCTGCTGTCCATTATGCCGCAGTCATCGCTCACGCTCCAAAGCCGAGGTCTTTCAGGTTGGCCGCGATGATCTTGTCCAGCCGCCCGGACTCCTTCATTTGCTCGGCCAGTTCGGCCGTCAGGCGCTTCATCTTCTCCTCGAACGGCTCGCCGTCGCCTTCGACCTCCGCCGCGCCGACGTAGCGGCCGGGCGTCAGGACGTGGCCGTGCTTGCGGATGTCGTCGAGCGTGGCCGAGGCGCAGA
>CAZPTI010000477.1:0-2471 GCA_964588925.1 uncultured Anaerolineales bacterium
GACTCCTGCGCGGTTTGCTCCGTCTGCTCGCCGCTCAGCCGGTCATACGCCTGCTGATACGAAATTGGATCGAAGACGAGCAGCACCTGCGCGCCCGGCGCCACGCTCAAGTAGGGCAGCGCGCCGCTCTGGTGCAGGCGGTCCCACCAGCCGCTGTGCGCGGTGTCGTAGCGAGCCTGCGCCCGCTCCGCAAACTGGCTCGTCGTGGCGGCCGGCTGGATCAGATCGCGCAGGTCGTGGAACGCCGTCGTCCTCCCAAACACGCTCTCCATGCGGGCCAGGAACTTCTCGCCGGGCGTCGCGCCCTGCGCGTCGGCCGCGTGGTTCGCGACGTAAGTGGCGATGGTCGCAGACCGGCGCGCCTGGTCCAGGCCCGGCGTGGTAAGCAGGTTGTGCGCCGCGCGCAATTCCTCGTCACCCGAGCCGCGCCGCAGCTCGTAGTGCAGCCGCGCGGAGCCGCGCTGCGCGTCATCGTAATCCCGCCGCGTCATGCTGAGGACGCGCTCCCGCTGGTCGCGGTCGTTGACCAGCACCAACAGCGAGACATTGTCGATGACCGGGCGCAGCACACGCCCCTCTGCCCCCGCGCCCGGCGTCCGCGGCTCGCGGCGTTCCTGCGCCGCCTGTGTCAGGAACAGGCCCATCTGCCCGTTAGCCCAGTAGCCCGTCAACAGCCGGATAACCTCATCGTAATGACCCGCGCGGCTCTCAAGGTAGGCCTGGTCCACCAGGTTAAGCGGGCCGAGCGTAAGCAGCCGGACCCGCAATTGCTCATACGACCCTTCATCGAACTCCGTCTGGCCCAGCAGCATCTCGCGGGCCTGCGCCCACTGCCGGCGATAACGTTGCAGGAGCGCCCCCGCGCGCGCCTCCGCAGCCTCGTCACCCCCTGTGCGCGCCAGCTCCATGCGCAACTGCGTCCGGCCGATCCGGCCCTCCCAGATCCGCCGCGTCGTTTCCGCCGCGCGGTTGACCTGGCCCGCATTCGTGCCCGCGCCCGTGTAGCCGCCCGTCGTGGCCGCGGCCAGCGTGTCGGCCGCCATGTCCAGCTCGATATTCTCCCGCATGAGCAGGGCGTCTTCGTCCATCCGCAATCCGACGTCCTGTTCATGGCCGCGAAATTCATCCGCGCTCAGCGCACGCCCCGCCTCGCGCTCGGCCTGCTCACGCGTCCGGTGGTAGCCGCGCAGCACCGCATTAACCAGGTCCCAGTCCTCGCCCCCCAGTTCGCTGCGCAGCGACTCGTCCAGCGTCAACTGGGTCCAATCGGTGGTGGTCCAGCCCGCGCGGTTGCGCACAAAACGGTTCCAGTCGTCCTCCAGCCTGGCAAACTCGGCCGGACCCTGCTGCCACGTATCCTGAATCTGCCGGACCACCGCGTCCGTATGCGTGCCGGTGATGCCCTCCCCGTTGAAGTAGAGGTTGTCAGCCGGCGTCAGCTCGCGATGCAGCAACGCCAGCGCCTTTTTCTGCATCCAGCCCGACTGTCCTTCCGTGATGTCTTCCTTAAGCGAGCCGCGGCCGATGAAATCCGCGCCGTTGCCCGCGCGGCCGAAAAATTCGTTGTAGCGTTCTTCCAGGTCGCTGGTATGGTTATGCCGGGTCGCGCGCGGGATGGCGAACAGCAGGCGGTGAACCTCATCGTCGCGTGTGCCGCCGGCCAGCAGCGCCCGCGCCATAGCCGTCTCCGGCCCCTGTCCCTCCGAGCGGAGAAAGGCGTACGCGTTAACAAGGTCGAGGCCGTCGAGCTGCTCCTTAAGGTACTGCTGGACCGTTAGCCCGTCGTGGGTCAGCCGGAAACTCTCCCGGATCATTGGCCGCAGCCCGGCGTTGTCCGTGCGCAGCGCGGCGAGGGCCGTCGCGGTGTCATTGATCCACTGCAGCGCTGACCAGAGGCGGCGCGCCCGGTTCTGCGCTTCATCCTGCAGCGCGGGATCGGGTGCGGGCGGGGCCGGTTGTCGACGCAGTTGCCCCGCGCCCGCTTGCCCCGCGCCCTGCTGGATCGTGTGCGCCAGTTCGTGCGCCAGCAACTCGCGGCCCGCGAGGGTGTGCGGTTGGTACGCGCCCTGGCCGAAAAAAACGTCGCTACCGACGCTAAACGCGGCGGCGTTTAGCGCGCGCGCCTGCTCTGCTGCGGTCGGCCCCTCGTGGACGCGCACCGTGTCAAGCCGCGCCCCCAGCCCACGCTCCATGCCCGCCCGCACTTCGGCCTCCAGCGCCCGGCCGCTGCCCCGCGCGGCCTCAATCCCGCGCTGTACTGGCGGAGTCAGAAGCGCCTGGGCCGCAGGTGTTGCCCGCGCAGCCGGGTCGTGCGCCAGCGGTCCGCTCCTCGCGCCCGCGGCCACACGTTCGCCTGCGCGGCGCGCCTCCTGCTCTGCCGGTTCCGCGACCTCCCGGTGTCGAAGCTGCGCCTGCAAGTCCAGGTTCGCGCCGCGGGCCGGCGCGCGCACCGCGGCCGCGGCCTCTGGCGA
>CAZPTI010000478.1:0-2470 GCA_964588925.1 uncultured Anaerolineales bacterium
AGAATGTCGCGCGTTCGAATCGCGTCACCCGCTTGTTTGATTTAAGGAGATGGTGAGATGGCAGTAGAGATAGCGCCGCGTATCGTGGTCGATCCAGAAGTCCGCTTCGGCAGACCGATTATTGCAGGGACGCGCGTGCCGGTTGATCTTGTCCTCACCAAAATCTCAGGTGGCATGACGCTGCAGGAGGTTGCGGACGAATACGACCTGGAGCAGGCGGATATTTTCGCGGCCCTTGCATATGCGGCTAAGGTCATCGCGGACGAGGAAATCCGGTTGGTTGCATGAGCCTTCGCTTTTTGGTCGATGAGGATCTCCCCCGCTCTACCACTCGCGCACTCATTGCCGCGGGCTACGATGCGCTCGATATTCGAGATACTTCACTGCGCGGCCAATCGGACGCCGGAGGTGTTCGCCCTCGCGCAATCAGAAGGTCGCATTCTTGTCACAGCAGATAAGGGTTTTGGCAACCTTTTCCGTTTTCCCCTGGGTTCTCACTTCGGCATTATCGTCTTGCGAATAGACCAAAGCCTTCCGTCATCTGCCCTCAACGAAAGGCTTTTAAGTGCTCTGGCAAGTCTAACGCTTGAAAATGAGCAGGGGGCGTTGCTCGTGGTTGAGCTTCATAAGGTTCGCGCTCGTCGTCCGAAGATTGGGCCCAACTGAGCAGTAGTGTTTTGTCGGCACTGGTAGAGCGTCTGCCTTCCAAGCAAGATGTTGCGCACTTATTCCGCCGCGCTCACTTCATCACAAAAAACACAAAATCCAAATCACCCGGCGACCTTCCCCACCGCGTCAACTCCGCCGCCACCTCGGCGCGGTGCTGCATCCCGTGCGTCAGCGGCTGGGCGAGCATGTGCCAGCGGGCGAGCTGCCACACGTTGCCGCGCGGGTCGGGGACCGGGATGACCTCGGCCAGCTCCTCCTCGCTGAACTGCGCGAGCGCGGCGCGGGCCGCCGCGTTGATCTCATTAGCGTAGGCGCGCAAGTCATCAACGGTGACGTATTCCTCCACCTTTCGCCGCCGCGTAGGATACTCACCGTGCGCCAGCACGTGCGCCCACACCTCCATTGCGCCGCTCGCGTGAAACAGGATTTGCCGGATGCTGCCGCGACCGTACTGCGTCGGTTCGTCGAGTTGCTCCTGCGTCAGCGCGGCGGCCTGCGCAAACAGCTTCTCGTTCGCCCACGCATCGTATGCCAGCATCGATTCGAGCATCGCTTTTCCCAGCATTCCAGCCTCCCCCTGTTCAAAGTTTCGACAAACTGGACGAATGGCTACTTGCGCGCGGCCATTGAAGGGTATAAAGTAGCGCCACTTGAATCCCCAGGTGGTCCGGCGTGGCGCCTCTTCGGGTGATCCAGTTGATTCCAAGAGAGGTGCGTTATGCCGTTTGAAGTCCTCGCCCTGATCCTGGCCGGAGCCGCGGCCGCGCTGGCCCAGCGCTATCTGAACAACGCGCGCAAGAATGATACGCGCGGGAGCGCACGGGAGTTGTCGCCCGTCCGCGTGCGCGTCCAGCAGCCGATCGCTCGCCGCCGCAGCCGCTAACCCTTACGCCGCCGGCGCGCTCGCCGGAACAATATACGTCGCCGCGCAGGGCAGCAGCTTCGCGCTCACCGGGCCGGGGGGCAGCACTTCGCCGTCCACCTGCACCGGCTGCGCGGGCGTCGCCTCGACCGTGATCTCGCGGCCGTGGTATATATCGTACGGCCCGGCCTGTTCGTCCTGCCGCACGACCGACGCGGCCAGCGAGACGAGCGCGGGCAGGCTCTTGCTCTTGAAGATGAACAGGTCGAGTTTGTTGTCAGCCATGCTAACGCTTGGCGCGATGGTCAGACCGGGGATGCCGAACTGCCCCGCGTTCATGATCAGCGCGCTCACGCCCTCGGTCTCGAACGTCTCGCCGTCGATCGTCACGCGGTAGCGCACGTTCTCAGCATTGCGGAGCGCCTGGAACGACGACACGAGGTAGGCCACGATCCCCAGCCGATCCTTCGCCGCGCGGTCTGCCGTGTCCGCGATCTCGCCCGGCACGCCCAGCCCCACGCCGATCAGGAACGCCTCGCCATTGATGATGCCGACGTCGACCTGCCGCCGCTCGCAATCGCCGCACGTCAACAAGCTCGCCGCTGCGGCCAGGTCATTTGGAACGCCGAGCGCCAGCGCCATCGCGTTGGCCGTGCCGCCGGGGAGGATCAGGATGGGCACTTCGGTCCCGAGCAGCCCCGTCGTCACCTCGCGCACGGTGCCGTCGCCGCCGTAGACGGCCACGACGTCAACCCCCGCGGCCGCGGCCTCCTTCGCCAGCCGGGCGCCGTCGCCCTGCTCCTTGGTCAGGAACATCTCCCACTCGATCCCGTTCTCCTTGAACACCGAGTTCAGCGTCTTGAGAATGGGTTTGTCCTGCCCGGACGCGGGGTTGACGATCACATGAACGCGCTTCACTTGCATACAGCCTCCTGCGCC
>CAZPTI010000479.1:0-2464 GCA_964588925.1 uncultured Anaerolineales bacterium
GGCGGAGGTCGCGTCATGGCTGCGCAGCCGGCTTGAGCAGGCATGAGGGCGCCGCACATGACCCCGCCCCCCACCCGCATCGGCCTGCTGATTCACCCTAAGAAGCCGGAAAGCGCGCCGCTGGCCGAGGAGATGCGCGGCTACCTGGAGGCGCGGGGGCGCCTCGTCTGGATCGGCTCCGCGTGGGACGAACCGGAGGCGCTCGCCAACATCAAGGGACTCGACCTGCTGGTCACACTCGGCGGTGACGGCACGATGCTCCGCGCCGCGCGCATCGGCGCGCGCGACGAAGTGCCGCTCATCGGCGTGAAGCTTGGCAAGGTCAGCTTCCTCGCGGAGATTACGCCCGACGATTGGCAGCGCCCGCTCGACCAGATTCTTGGCGGCGACTACTGGCTCGAAGAGCGCATGTTGCTCGACGCGGCAGTGACCCGCGCGGGTGAGCCGCCAGTGAACCATTCGTATCTGGCGATCAACGACGTGGTGATCAGCCGCGCGGGCTTGGCGCGTATCGTCAATGTGACGACGTGGGTGGACCAAAGCTACCTGACGACCTACCGCGCAGACGGCGTGATCGTCTCCACGCCAACCGGCTGCACAGGCTACGCGCTTGCCGCGGGCGGCCCGATCCTGCCGCCAGAGCTGAAAAACCTGCTCGTCCTGCCCATCTGCGCGCACCTCAGCCTTGACAGGCCGGTCGTGCTCGCCCAGGGCGCGACGGTCACGCTGGAAGCGCATGCGGACTACGCGCCGATCCTGACCGTCGACGGGCAGTTCGAGATTTCGCTGGCCGAGGGCGATCGCGTCGAGGTTAAGGCCAGCAAGCACGTCTCGCGCTTCGTCCACGTCCAGGATCGCGCCTATTTCTACCGGACGTTGATGGAACGACTCCGCTGGCGCGGATGATTCTTTTGCCACAGAGGAAACAGAGGACTCTCTGAGTTCTCCGCGGCCTCTGCTGCAAAAAAAGAGGGAGTATGAGCGAACCAGTCCTTGCGCCCATTTACTGCGCAAACCACCCCGGCCGCGAGACCGGGCTGCGCTGTCACCGCTGCGACAAGCCGATCTGCTACGAATGCGCGATCAAAACGCCTGTCGGGCAGATCTGCAGTGACTGTTACAAGTCCGCGCGAGCGAAGTACTACAACGGCGAGGCCTACGATGTGCCTGTCGGCGTCGCAATCTCGCTTGTCATGGGCGCGGTGTTCGGCGCGCTGGCCTACCTGTTTCTCGGCTTTGCGGGCTTCTTCAGCTTCATTATCGCGTTTATTGCCGGGCCGGCGGCAGGCGGGGCGGTTGCGGAAGTGATTCGTCGCTTGCTTAAGCGCCGCCGCGCGCAAGGCATGAAGGTGGCCGCAACCGTCGCATTCGTCATCGGCGTGCTGGCAGTTGGGTTCTTCCTGATTGGATTTCCGGGCATGTTTCTGCGCTTCAGCGCGTTGATTTTTGGCGGGTTGGCAGCGAGCGCGTTGTACGCGCGGCTGCTGTAGATACTAACTGAGTTGAGAGTTGCGCAGGCAGGGAAGATGCAAGGAGCTTCGGGGCGAGTCCCCGCGACGTTCGCGGCGTTAAGGCACCCGAATTACCGGAAGTGGTTTGTCGGTCAGGTGCTCTCGCTGATGGGCACCTGGATGCAATCGGTGGCGCAGGGCTGGCTGGTCTATCAGTTGACCGGCTCCAAATTCGCGCTCGGCACTATCGCGTTCGCGGGCACGCTGCCGACGCTCTTCCTGATGCTGCCCGGCGGGGTCGTGGCCGACCGGCTGCCCAAACGCAAGCTGATGATCGCCACGCAGAGCACTATGATGTTCTGCGCGCTGGCGCTGGCCGTCCTTGCCTGGACGGGCGCGTTGCAGGTCTGGCACATCGCGGTGCTGGCGTTCATCCTCGGCGTCGCCAACTCGTTCGACGCGCCGGCGCGCCTCGCGATTGTCACAGAGTTGGTCGACGACCGCGAGGACATGCATAACGCGATTGCGCTCAACGCCATGATGTTCAACATGGCGCGCGTGATCGGCCCGGCGGTGGGCGGACTGGTGCTGGCTGCGGCGGGCGCGGCGTGGTGTTTCGCGCTCAACGCAGCCAGTTTCCTTGCCGTGCTGATCGCGCTGCTGTTAATGGTCTTGCCGAACGACAAAGGCCGGCCGTCCAGCCGCAATGTGATGGCCGACATCCGAGAGGGCATCCGATTCATCGCGCGTCACCCGGTGATTCGTCCGGTCATCCTTCTCGTCGGCGCGGCGTCGCTGTTTGCGTTCTCGTATGCCGTGTTACTACCCGCATATGCAACCGACGTGCTCAAGACAGACGAAGCGGGCTTCGGCGTGATGAATACAGCGGTCGGCCTCGGCGCGCTGCTTGGTTCGTTCGGTGTGGCGAGCCTCAGCAAATCGGGCAACCGTGGGACGATGCTCACCATTGGGAGCGTCCTGTTTCCGGTGGCGCTCATCGGGCTGGCCGTCGC
>CAZPTI010000480.1:0-2462 GCA_964588925.1 uncultured Anaerolineales bacterium
TGGATGCGCAGGCCGCGCTGCTGGGGCTGGCGCTCGGCGCGGCGGGCGCGCTGGGCGCGACGATCCACGGCGCGTATGATCTCGCGAACCTGCTTAACCCGCCCGGCGCGCTGCCGGAAGCGTTTGCGAACCTGCCCAACCCGGTTGACCCGCGCGGGCTGCTGACGTTTGGCGCGGCGGGGTTGAGCCTGCTGGTGGCGGCGGGGCTGATGCGGCGGCACGCGCAGTTGCGCGGGCTGGCCGGGCTGACGGCCGCGCTGGCCGGCCTGCTGGTGGTCGTCTACCTGGGGCGGCTGATCGCGCTGGCGCCGGGCAACCCGTTTGTGCTGATCCCGGCCGCGGTGACGGGGTTTGTGGTGAGTCCGCTGTGGTATGCGCTGCTGGGCGCGCGCCTGTTGCAGGGCGTACCGGCGGCGGGCGCAACTGCTGCGCGGGGCGCGGCGCATCCGCAAGTGTAGGGGAGGTGAACGATGTACGGCACGATCGCGCGCGTGAAGATCGACCCGGCGCGGCTGGCGGAGTTCAAGGCGCTGGGCCGGGAAACGGGGATGGGCAAGGCGCCGGGGCAGGTGGACGGGTACGTCTATCAGATGGACGCGGATCCGGGCGAGCTGTTCCTGGTGGCGGTTTTTGAGGATCGGGCGGCGTATCGGGCGAACGCGGCGTCGCCCGAACAGAATGAGCGGTATCTGCGGATGCGGAGCCTGATGCTGGCAGACCCGGAGTGGCATGACGGGGAGATTTTTGCGGTGGCGTAGGGGCGCGCGGGGATAAGATGAGACCCGACGGGACGTTACGACACCCGTCGGGTCTTTTGTTTAGCTCCCTGCGACTAACGCGAACTCGAATATGCCGACCCGGTTTGAGAGCGCGGAGGTGAGGTCGGGGTCGCTGCTCGTGACCTGGCCCTGGACCGCGTAGAAGCGCGCGTCGGCGGGGGGGCCGAGGACGCCGGTGACGTCGTAGGGCGAGCCGCTGGCGGGGGTGACGGTGACGCCCGCGTCGCCGGGCTGGAAGTAGGGGGCGGCGCTGCTGAGGACGAGATAGCCTTCGTTGGCGGGGATGTTCGTCCAACTGAGGCGCACGGTGGCGGGGTCGAGGACGCTGGCGGCGAGGGTGACGGGCGCGGGGCGGTTGCCGGTGGCGCCGAAGGCCCATTTGTGATCTTCGACCTCGCCGAACTCGACCGCGCCGGTGACGCTGGTTCCCTGGCCGGACGCGGGCGACAGACGGCAGCGGGCGATGTAGCTGGTGGGGAAGGGGGCCGCGGCGGCGGGGACGCTGATGGCGAGGGTGTTGGCGCCCGCGGCGACGGGGGCCGCGTTGACGACTTTCTCGTCCGCGTCGGCCCAGTCTTTGTCGTTGTTCCAGTCGATCCAGCAGTTGAGGTAGCCGCTGCCGCCGGCGACGGCCGCGGTGAGGGAGCCCTGGCCGCCGTTGACCCAGTTGACGCCCGCGGTGGGCGCGACGCCGTCCTCGTCGGGGAGGTTGGCGAGGTCGTCGCCATCGGCGTTGGCGGTGTGGACGCCGCCGGTGTCGGGGTCGAGGAGCGCGCCGAGCCGGAGCGCGCCGGCCGTGCCGTGGCGCGCGCCGTCGCAGGCGATGCGGGTGGGAAATTGTTCGCAGGTGCGGGTTTCGGGGTTGGGGTTGATGGCGTCGCCGTAGTCGATGGGGATGCTCCAACTGACCTGGGGCGTCTGATCCTGGGTGGGCGGATATTTGTTGGTGAGGCCGGTGCCGACACCCATCGGGATGGGCGCGATGCTGGCGCGGCACTCGGGATAAATGTACTGGAGCGGCATCATCCACTCGAACAGGGCCGTGCTGCCGATGCGCTCGCCGTAGTTGTTGTCGGGGAGCTGGTAGAGGAGGTTGTTTTTGCCGTCGACGAGGTTGACCTGATCGCCGCCCCCGCCGGCCGCGGGCACGTAGACGACGCGGCGGTCGCCGTAGGTGGTGGCGGTGTCGCCGTCGTCGACATCGCCGTCGCTGTTGCAGTCGAGGCCGCCGACGTAGCGCACAGCGCTGTAGTTGGTGGTGGTGGCGCAGGCTTCTACTTTGAAGTAGAGGTTCGCGCCGTCGTTGGCAATCCAGGCGTTCCTGATCTCGACGTAGTCAGCGTAGCTTTTGTTGCATGCGCCGGTATAAATGGGGTCGCCGAAATTGTCCTGCGCGTTGTTGTTGACGTTGGGGCTGAGCCAGCCGGCGAAGGTCGCGGGAACGATGAAAAGCGCGACGAGGGTCGCCAGGGCGAGCGCGGCGATGTGGGGCCGGGGCGTTGGGCCGGCGCGATGGTTACGGGTGCGCATGGGTGCCTCCAGGGTGGATGCGTGCCGCCCGCAGCAATGGAACGCGCGCGGGCTGGCCGATGCGCGCGCTGGTCGCGCGTGCGCGCAAGTTGTTTGTCAGGGGAGTGTAGCAGGAGTCAGCGGGAATTTCCAGTTTGAGGGGGGGGAGCGATG
>CAZPTI010000481.1:0-2447 GCA_964588925.1 uncultured Anaerolineales bacterium
GAGGCATACACCGCTTCCTGGTCGATGTGGCGCTTAAGAAAAGCGTTCATCGTGAGCCGATAGTGGACGATGTCTACCGGCCTGCCAAAAACCTCCTCCAGCTCCTGCTTAATTCCCACCAGCAGAAGCAAGTCGGGTTCTATCAGTTCGACCACCACGTCAACATCGCTGCGCTCAGTAAGTTTATCGCGCGCAGCCGAACCGAACACGCCGATACGGACCACACCAAATTCCTGGCCGCGCGTCCGGTTGAACTGGCGCAGGCGCCTGACGATTTCGCTTCGCGTGCGAACCATGTCTTGAACCCGTTCCTTCCAACCCGGTTATACCTCTTCCAAATACCGCAACACCAGCCGCAGCACCGCCTCGGCGGACAGCGCCTTATTCCCCAGCCGGTCGCCGTCCCAGACGTGCCGCTCGCCCCACTCCGCGCCTTCGGCTGAGAGGTGGATATAGACCAGGCCGACCGGCTTTCCCGGCGTGGCGCCTGTGGGGCCGGCGATGCCTGTGACCGACGCGCCGATGTCCGCTCCGTAGGCGCGGCGCGCACCCTGCGCCATCTCGGCCGCCGTCTCCGGGCTCACCGCGCCGTGCCGCGCCAGCGTCTCCTCGCGCACGCCGACGATGCCCTGCTTGGCGCTGTTGGCGTAAGTGACCGCGCTGCCCAGGAAGTAGGCGGAGCTGCCCGAAATGTCGGTGATGAGGTCCGCGATCAGCCCGCCCGTGCATGACTCGGCGAAGGCCAGCGTCAAGCCGGAACCGACCAGGCGGGCGTGAACTTCCAGGGCCAGCGGGTGCGGGCGCTCGGCCAGCCGCACGCGGCGCTTGCCCTCTTCGTCCCTCGTCATGCTTCCTCCCCCTCCTCATCCTCGCCGCGCGGCTCCGGCAGGTACAACGTGAACACGGTGCCCTGCCCGACCTCACTCTGAACTTCCAACTCCCCGGCGTGCGCCTCGGCCACCCACTTCGCAATGGACAGGCCCAACCCTGCGCCGCCCGGACGCGCGCGGCTGCGATCCGCCCGGTAGAACCGCTCGAAGATGTGCGGCAGATCCTCTTCCGGGATGCCGCAGCCTGTGTCGGCCACGCTGACCAGCACCCACCCCGCCTCGCGTTTAAGCGTTAGCGTCACGTCGCCACCGGCAGGCGTGTACTTGATCGCATTATCGACCAGGTTGAGCAGCAGCTGTCGCAGGCGGTCCGCATCGCCGAGCACGACGGCCTGATCCTCCGCGCCCAGCCGCACGCGCACGCCTGTGCCCTGGCTGATGACCTGCCCCTGCCGGTAGACGTCGAGCAGCAGCGTGTCCAGCTCGACTGGATGAAGCTGCAACTGCAAGCCCGCGTCAGCTTGCGCCAGCAGCAGCAGGTCATTGACCAGTCGCCGCATGCGCGCGGTCTCGTTGCCGATGGCCGCCAGGCTCTCGTTGCGCATCGTCGGGTCGTCGGCCGCGCCTCGGCGGAGCAGGTCGAGGTTGCCCTGGATGGTCGTAAGCGGCGTGCGCAGCTCGTGGCTGACGTCCGCGACGAGGCGCTGTTGTGTGTCGAAGGAGGTTTCGAGGCGCGCAAGCATGTCGTTGACCGTGTCCGTTAACTGGCCGACCTCGTCGTTGACCTTGCCGCCCGGGATGCGCTGGCTGAGGTCGCTCGTGCCGGTGATCTGCTGCGCGGTCTCGGTGACGTTTTTGATCGGCTGGAGCGCGGCGCGCGCCAGAATGCTCCCGCCGACCGCCGCGAGGACGAGCGCCAGCACGCTGCCAAACAGCAGCGCGCGCCGCACGACGGCCAGCGCATCGTCGATGTTCGCCATCAACGCGGCCACTTCCACCACGCCGACGACCTGATTGCCGATGGGGATAGGCAGGCTCGCCACGTGCAGCCGCACGTCGCCGGCCTGCACGGTCAGGTAACGCGGCGCGCCCGCTTCAAGGTTTTGCAGCAGGACATCGGGCACGGGCAGGCGCTGCCCGCGGAGGTTCTCGGACAACTGCACCGCGCGGCCGTCCAGCTGGACGATCTGCACGTAGTACTGCGAGCCGAAGATGTCGCGTGAGGGCAGGTTGACTTTGCCCGACGCAAAGACCGACATCGGGTCGTTTTCCTTCTGAATGACCGTGATGACGTCTTCGGCTTGCGCGACGAGCCGGTCCTGGAGGTTGACGATCAGGATGCGGCCGACCACGGAATAGATCAGGATGCCGAGGAGGAGCAAGGTGAGCGCCAGCAGGCCCGTATACCACAGGGTCAGCCGGGTGCGAATGGACATGCTATTCTTCTCGCAGCGCGTACCCCACCCCGCGCACGGTCTGGATCAGGCGCGGTTCGCCGCCTTCTTCCAGCTTCGAGCGCAGGTAGCGAATGTACACTTCGATGATGTTGGACTCGCCGCCGAAATCATAGCCCCAGATGCGGTCGTAGAGCGTGTCGCGCGTGATGACCTGCCGCGG
>CAZPTI010000482.1:0-2430 GCA_964588925.1 uncultured Anaerolineales bacterium
TCAGGTCTCTGACCCAGCAAAGGAGCCACCATGTCCCGTCCTACCACACTCATCCTCGTCATTCTCCTGCTGTTGACCTGCGCGCTGTCTGCGCATGCCGCGCCCGCGCAGCCCGCAGCCACAACCGCCACGCCACCGCACCCACTACTCTCCGACCTTCGCGTCCGTCGCGCCATCGCATACTGCTCCGACCGCGCGGCGCTCGCCGCGTCGGTCTATCCCTACCTTGACGCGAATCAACGCAATGCCCTGCTCATGGACACCTTCCTGCCGAAGAATCACTGGGCCTACGCTGCGCCCGATCCGCAGTACCGCTACCCGTATGACCCTGCGGTAGGCAAAGCCTTGCTGGAGCAGGCGGGATGGACGCACAGTCAGGGCCAACCATATCGCCGTAACACCGAAGGCTACGAACTGGCCGTCAGCTTCCGCACCACAACCGCGCAGTTCCGCCAGACGTGGGCCGCCGTGCTGGAAGCGCAGTTGCGCGAGTGCGGCATCCACCTCGTCCGCGAGCACCTGCCCGCGAGTTGGTTGTTCGGCGATACAACGGGCTTCCAGCGCCGCGACTTCGAGCTGACCGCCTACGCCTGGGTGGGCGAATCTGACCCGAAGGGGCGCACGCTCTACGCCTGCGACCAGATTCCGACCGAAGAGAACGGCTGGAGCGGACAAAACTATATGGGGTGGTGCAACCTGGCAGCCAGCGCCGCAATCATCGCGGCAAACAGCACGATGAACCGCGCTGAGCGCATTGCGCAATACGGCATCGTCCAGCGGGAGTTCGCGAAAGACATGGTGTCGCTCCCGCTCTTCCAGCGTGTAGAACCAGTGGCGTGGAGCAACCACCTGCAGGGCGCGCGTGTTTCGCCGACTGAGTACGTCACGAAGAGCGCGAAGGACTGGACGCGCAACGACGGTGGTGACACTGCGACGCTCGCCTGGTCGCAGGAGCCGCCTTCCCTGTTCGCGCGGGTCGAGAACGCCGCGGTCGCGCACCAGGCATACGATCTCGGCGTCGGCGTGCGCCATTCGCAGTATGACTATGACTACCAGCCCGGTTTGCAGAACCCGCTGAGTACGGTGGATAGCGGCCTCGCGAAAGTTGCGGTGGTGGACGTCAAGAGCGGCGATGAGGTCTACACTGCGGACAGCCGCCCCGCAACCCGGGCGCAGGGTGTCAGGGTCGTGGACGCGAACGGCAACGTGATCGAGTACGACGGCAGCTCCGTGATCCAGATGAAACAGCTCACGGTCACGTACAAGTTCAAGCCGTTCACCTGGAGCGACGGCGCACCGGGATCCGCCGCAGACCTCGCATTGGGATACCGGACGGACTGCGATTACGAGTCGTGACCTTTGGTCCGGGCCTGGAATACACGACCAAATACCTCCCCGGCTCGCTGGATGCGACCTACTTCCTCGCTCCATTCTACGTCTACCCCTATCACCAGGTCTTGAGCGATGGGCGGAAGTTGGCGGAAGTGCCCGCGAAGGAGTGGGCGAACCTGCCCGAAATCGCCGAGCACCCGCTCAGTTTCGGGCCCTACGTCATGCAGCAGTGGGTTAGGGGCGAGAGTATGACCTTCGTCCGCAACCCGTATTTTACCCCCGCGCCCGCGTTGAAAACCGTTCGCGTGCGCATTGTCGGCGACAGTCAGGAGGCGCTCGACCGCCTTCTCGCGGGCGTTGCTGACTACGTGGACGCAGCCACACTCGGCGCCGGACAGGAAGCCGGCCAGGCGTTCCAGGCCGCGCAACAGGGCCTCATCCAGGCCGCGGCGATTCCCAGCCCGACATGGGAGCATGTCGACTTCAACCTCGACCTGTACACCCGCACGGTGGCGCGGTCGGTGTCAAGCGGAGGCGGCGAAGTCGCGAACGAAATGGGCATCAAGCTGAGGTTGCCGCCGGGCGCGTTGACCGCGCCCACCACGTTTGCGATCGAAACCGCGCCCCTCGCTCATCCAGTTCCGGCGCGCTCGCTCCTGTCGTTCAGCATTACGACACGGGATGATGCAACCGGAAACGCAATCGATCCGCTCGCGACGAACCCCACCGTCGAAATCTCCTACTCTGACGAAGCCGTTGCGAAGGCCGGACTGCGCGAAGCGCAACTCGGCCTGTGGAAATGGACCGGCGAGGCCTGGTACCGGCGCTTCCCCTGCGACTCCGGCTGCGCGCTCGACACGGAAGCAAACATGCTGACCGCGCCGCTGTTTCACTTCGGCGAGTTCGTGTTCGGCGGGCAGTTAACCAGCTACTTGCCTCTGACCGTTAATACGCGGTAAGAAACCGCACGGCGCGACTGTCAACCTCGGCAGTCGCGCCGCTTGCCCCTCGCGCCCTCTTCTGGTATAGTCCGCGACGTGAGCTCGCAATCTGGAATCCACGATAACGCCTGGTGCTCGGAGTTGCCCACCTGCGATG
>CAZPTI010000483.1:0-2399 GCA_964588925.1 uncultured Anaerolineales bacterium
GCGCGATACTCGCGCGCCTTGCCGGGGTTGTGCGTGGCAATCAACAGTTTGCGCAATGTCCGGCTCCTTCCCATGCGTCCAACGCGCCCGCCTTCTGCGGGAACGGCTGACCATGCTACGCGAGTGTCTCTCCTTTCGCAAAATTGAGGGAAGGGGATAACCGCTAGTCTGGCGCATCCCTTTTGGCGACGCAAGGAGACTACGCTATAATAAATGTATCTTCGCACCATTGAGGCCAAAGGTGTCCATGTTTCGGTCGCAGCGGCGCCCTGCCAGCCGCATCCTGCGTTCTTTACTGTCTCTGCTTTCGATCCTGCTCTTCCTGACTCCGACTTCGGTTCAACCCGCTCAAGCCGGCGAAGGCCCCACTCGGCTCTATCTGCCATTGATCCAGCAAGTCGGCTCTGGCGCCCTCCCCGGCATGGCGTTACTCGGCCACATGCGGGGTGGAATGACCTACGCCTCCGACACGCAAGGGTCGTATGCAGCCGTCGGCGCCGGGGAGACCGTCATGCTGTTCGACGTCGCCAATCCGGAGGCTCCGGTCATGGTCGGCCAGTCTCCCGATCTGCCTGACCCGGTGAAAGACCTGCGTTGGGTCGGGTCATATATCTACGTTGCAGACTGTGGGCGGGGCCTGCAAATCCTGGACGTCTCCGACCCGCGCCTGCCGCGCCTTGTCGCTGCCTTGCCTGTCAAGGGGACGGCCTGGGGCATCGATGTGGACGGAGGCAAGGCGTACCTCGCGCTGGATCGTGGGCTGACCGTTGTCGACGTTGCCGACCCACGCCACCCGGTCGAGCAAGGACACGTTTTCTTCCCCGATGGCTATGCCCTCGACGTGGAGGTGAGCGGACACCTGGCGTACGTCGCCGCCCAGTGGGGCGGTCTGAAAGTGGTGGACGTGTCCGATCCGCTCTTGCCCGTTAAGGTGGGCGAGTATGTAACACACCCCGGCGAGGCGTGCTTTGTCGACGTTGCCGGGGCGAACGCCTATGTCTCTACTTTCAAGGGCGGGCTGTACGTTCTTGACGTCGCGACCCCTTCCGCCCCGGCTCTGGTGGGAACTTTCAAGGCGGCCGGTGATACGATCAGCTACTACGGCGTCGCCGCAGAGGGGCGTTACGCCTATCTTGGCATCAGCGCCGGCGCGCCCGTCCCGCAGAGCAACGGCATCGCCGTAGTGGACCTGATTCAGCCGTCGCAGCCGGTCTCTGTGACGTGGCAAAGCCTGCCCGAGCGCGCCTGGCGCGTGAATCTGGCAGGGCCTCATGCCTACGTATCGGACGCCGGGCGGGGCATGCGGGTTCTCGACCTCAGCGCCCCGGCTGCCCCCCGGGAAGTTGCGGCCGTGGAATCGGTCGGGACCGTGAAGGAGATTGCCCCGCAAGGCACGCGCGTGCTTCTTACGGAGTCCAAGACCGGCGGAGACGTCCTCAGCTACGCGTCGCTGCGGCTGCTCGATGTCAGCGATCCGACGAACCCCAAAACCGAGGCCGTCCTGAAGCAGGACCTATACTTGGACCGCTCATTGTCCGTTCCCAGGGCAGTTGGCATCGAGGGCCGCTACGGCTACGGCGTGGGCGAGGGCTGGCTGGAGATTTGGGACCTTGACAGTGCCGGAGGCCCCGCTCTGCTTTCGCATCTTGCCGACGACCGACTCAAGCCCCGTGACCACGAGCTTTTCGCAGTCAGCAAGGGTTATCTGTATGTTGGCGTGGAGGAAACCCATGCTGGCGCCGTCCGGGTTTTGACGATCGACGCCACCCATCCGGAAGCCCCCGGAGTGATGGGCATATCGCGCAGCTTCGGGTACGCTACCTCGCTGACGGTCGATGAAGATTATGTGTATATCGCCGGCCAGGATGGGGTGCAGGTCCTCGACGTCGTGAACGCGCCAGACCCCCAGGAGCGTGGGCTGCTGACGCGGTTTGGCGGCAGGTTGGCTGCCGGCGCTCAACGGCTGTACGGCAGCTCCGCCGGGACGCTGCGCATTGCCGATGTCTCCAACCCGGACGCGCCACGGCTGCTGACCGAGTTCAGCGACGAGCGCCTGAAGTACCATGAGCACCTGGCGCTCGGGGGCAATACGCTCTACTGGCTCGTCTCGTGGTATCCCGATTGGTCTGTTTCGGCCATCGACGTTCGCGATCCTCTCCGGCCCGCCATCACGGCGAGATACGAGTTGCCCGCCCCGGCGAACCAGATCGAAGCCGTAGCCGGCCGGGTGTATGTTGCGACGTTTGATGGGTTGGTGATTCTTTCGGCGCAGTAGTGCCGCGCCGAAACGGGACCAGCCAGCAGGTTTCCCAGGAGATTCTTTGACAGTAACCCTATAGAACATTATCATAAGCCCTCTTAGTCGAGCAAGCCCACCCCTTATTTCGGGCTTGCGGAGG
>CAZPTI010000484.1:0-2381 GCA_964588925.1 uncultured Anaerolineales bacterium
CCATGGTCATCGACTCGACGCCGCCGGCCACGGCGATGTCGATGTCCCCGAACGCGATCTGGTGGGCGGCGGTCGCGATGGCCTGCAAGCCGCTCGAGCAGAAGCGGTTGATGGTCATCGCGGGCACCTCGACGGGGAAGCCGCCGAGCACGGCCGCAGGGCGCGCCAGGTTCAGGCCCTGCTCGCCCTCGGGCATCGCACAGCCCATGAGGACGTCTTCGACCGTTTCGGGACGGACCTGTGGAACGCGCGCCATCAGGGCGGCGATCACCTGTCCGAGCAGCTCATCGGGGCGGGTGAGAGCCAGCGTTCCCTTGTGGGATCTGCCGCAAGCGGAGCGGCAAGCATCGACGATCACTACTTCGCGCATGGTTCCCTCTCAGTTCCGCAGCGGCTTGTTGTTGGTCAGCATGTACTGCATGGTGCGCCGTGACGAAGATCGCGTCGAAGGCCGAAAGGCCGAGGCGATGTCTTCTCGCTGCGATTGTCTAACGGGTGAGAGTCCCGTCCCGGTAAGCGCCGGAGCGCCGGGTAGCAGGCCCCAGGCCCGGGTCGAGAGGCCCGAAGCCCAAGCGGGGTGTCGAAAGCCTCTACGGAGGGAGCAAGCACGCGGGCCGCAAAATCAAGAGAAGCCTGCAGCCTCGTCAGATGAACAATGGGAGAGCCGAGCCGCTCATGTCACGGCGAAGGCAACATCATCGACACAGGCACCGGAACGTGTCGATGGTCTCCCCGGGGTAGGGGGCGCAGCACGTGTGCAAGGACAATCGCGGAACTCGGGAGGCCCGTCTGCGCTGCCGTTGTCGCGGCAGGGCGCCTCGTATAAGCCGAAGGTGAAGTCGAGCGCTGCGCAGCGGGAGTCCGAGGGGACCGTAGGACTGCTGATGGTCGTGAAGAACAACGCGACCGGAGGAAAGGGTCCCTGCGGTGGTCGCGTCGGAACTGAGGGTAAGCGCGAGGGCATGGCCGGCAGGTCCGGACCCAACAACCCCCGTGGGCGACCGCCCACGGACAAAGTGCGACAACTTCAGCGTCGACTATACGTCGTGGCCAAGCGGCAACCGGGGCGCCGGTTCCATGCGCTGTATGACCGCATCTACAGGCGTGACGTCCTGTGGGAAGCATGGAAGCGGGTGAGAGGGAACAAAGGCGCGGCAGGCATCGATGCCCAGACGCTTGTCGATGTCGAGCAGTACGGAGTCGAGCGCTTCCTCGAAGAGCTTGGCGAAGTGCTGCGAGCAGGCAGCTACCGGCCGAGTGCGGTACGACGCCGGTACATTCCGAAGACCGACGGTAGAAGGAGGCCGCTAGGCATTCCGACGGTACGGGACCGGGTGGTCCAGATGGCGGCAAAGCTCGTGTTGGAGCCGATCTTCGAGGCGGACTTTCTGCCGTGCTCGTACGGATTCCGACCGGGAAAGAGCGCGACCGATGCCCTCGAAACCCTGAGAAAGCAGGGAGCCCGAGGAGGCAACCACGTGCTCGAAGTCGACATCAAGGACTACTTCGGGAGCATCGACCAGGAGCTTCTGATGAAGCTCGTGGCCAAGCGAATCTCGGACCGGCGGGTGCTCAAGCTGCTGCGGCAATGGCTGCGTGCGGGAGTGCTGGAAGACGGTGTTGTGCGCAACCCGACGACCGGCACGCCACAAGGCGGGGTCATCTCCCCGTTGCTGGCGAACATCTACCTGCACGTGCTCGACAAGGTGTGGCAGGACCGGCACGCCCATCTGGGTGTGTTGGTGCGCTACGCCGACGACTTCGTGGTGATGTGCAACACGAGGGCGCAATGCGAGCAGGCCGAACGAGTGGTGCGCAGCATCCTCGCGAGGCTGAAGCTGGAGCTGCATCCGGACAAGACGAGGCGAGTGGAGCTGAGCTGGGGCAAGCAAGGCTTCGACTTCCTCGGCTGCCACCTGCGCAAAGTGCTGTGCGGGCCAGTGTTTGAGAAGACGGGCAAACGCCTGTACTTCCTCCAACGTTGGCCCTCGCAGCGCGCCATGAAGCGGGTGCGCGAGAAAGTCCGGCTGTTGACCGACCGGCGCAGGAGCGGGGTCAAAGATGTCCGTGTGCTCATCAAGGACATCAACCCCGTGCTGCGAGGGTGGGGCAACTACTACCGAACCGGCAACGCGGCGAAGAAGTTCAACCAGGTCGACACGTATGTGTGGTGGCGGCTGAAGCACTTCCTGGTGAAGCGCAAGGGCCGCAACCTCAAACCAGGCCAGGCAAATGCCTGGGACCGCGACTTCTTCCACGCGCACGGACTGTATCGCCTGCGAGGCACCGTCCGATACCCGGAGGCTGCGTAATGCTGCGACGTGACAGACCACCGGTAAGCCGTGTGCGGGAAATCCGCATGCACGGTTTGAAAGGGGGTC
>CAZPTI010000485.1:0-2381 GCA_964588925.1 uncultured Anaerolineales bacterium
AACTGCGCCGCGAGTTGGAACGGGAGGTGGGTTCCGCGGCGTCTTGAGGGCAGCGCAGGTTGCGCAAGTGACCTGACATGCGCCGCTTTCTCTGCCCCAAATGGAGGTGAGCCGGTGAAAGGTCCCGTCCGCATCGCTCTCACCGTCGCAGCCCTGTTTCTTTGCGCCGCGCCGGCTGTGGTGGTCCTGTCTCTCCCTGCGCTCGCCGCGTCCGCTACGCCGACGCCCGCCGCGCCCGCAGCGATCAACCTGGGTGTTTCCGCAGGTGACGCCTACTGCATCAGTGGCGTCGGTATCGACGAACCGCGCGGCCTGGCCTACGTCTCGCACTCCAATCCGGGCAATCCGCAGGAATCGTCTATCTCCGTCGTTGACCTCCAGGCCGGTCAGGTCAAACGCGTATTCCCCCTCCGCCCGCCTTTTAACGATCCCCGCCTCGACATGCTTGTCTCGCCCAACGGCAACTATCTGTATTTCGCCGCGGCGGAGGGCAACGCGCGCCTGGACGTGCGAACCGGCGCTACCGTGAAAACTTCCGTCCCGGCTCTCGGCGTGCTGTTCAACGAGGACCGCAGCTTCGCGGTCTTGCGTAGCGCCGACTGGCTTAAGGTTTACCGTACGGCTGATTTCTTCTCCGGTAAGGCGCCGCTGTGGGAGAAAGCCGCGCTGCAACCCGTGACTTCGGGTTTCCAGGACGTCGCGATCAGCGGTGACCGCATTGCGTTGGCCGAATCACCCTGGCCGCGCAGCCCTGCGCTTGTCGTCTTCGACCTGGCATCCGGCAAGGAACTGGCGCGGGCCGCACCGCCGCGCCCGCCGGAAAACCTCTTGCCCGGCCCTGGCGGCGGCTTTGCGCTCCTGTTTTCAGGGCGCTTCCGCGAACGCCTGATTGCGCGCTATGACGCGGATTTGGCGTTGCTCTCGCAGGCGCAGCGCCCGTTATGGGGCAGCGTGGTCTATGACCGCGAGCAGCAGCGGTATCTTATAAATGGCGCGCTGCCAGACGATGCGACGTGGAACTCAGCCGGCTATCTTGTCGCGTTGGACGCGCGCGAACTGAAGGAGACTGCTCGAACAAAGCTGGAACCCGGCCCGTACGCCCGCACCCTGATCCCCTACCGCGACCGCATCATCGCCTACACGAGCGACTGCGACGCCAGCCGGCTCGACGTCTATGACCGGCAAACGCTCCAGCTCCGCAAGCGGATTCCGACCGGCGTCCGGCTGACGGCCGTGGCAATTGACGACGCAGCAGGAAGGCTCTACGTCACGGATTCGCACTTCCGCACCCACGTTATCTCGCAGCCGGAGGGCAAGGTCATTGCGATCTGGGACGGCGGCGCGCCGCTGACGCTCGACGCGGCGAATTACCGGCTCTACGTCAACACGGGCGCAGAGGTGCGCGCGCTCGACACACACTCAGGAGCGATCGTTGCGCGCTTCCCTCAGTACGGGCAGGCCGCACCGGACGCGGCGCGCAACATCGTTTACATCGCCTACCGCGGGGTTACGATGTATGACCTCGCCGGTCGCCTCCTCGGAAAACTGGACGGAACGCTCCCCGATCCGAAACTCTCGATCATGGCGGATCAACGGTATGCAATTGGCGCTGTCGCAAATCCTGCCACCGGTCACCTGGCCGTTCTCATGTATCGCGGCAAACCTTACGGCGATCCGGTCAGCAACTTCCGCATCTACGCGCCAGGCGGAGGCACTGTCGCATATAACTCCGGGGACTACGATATCGTTGTCGACGTCACCGCGGGCGCAGGCGGACACTGGCACATCTCTTACGGCTTTCCCGGCGCACTCACTGCCGTGGACAAGCTGGCCCCCAACGGCGCGCGCCTGGCCCGGCGACAAAACCTGCCCGGACAACTCGCGATTGACGAGCCAGGCGACAAGCTTTACGTCGCTCTCGATACCGGCCCGCAGTGGCTTGTCCAGCGCGCCCCGGAAGAGCGCATCGCGCAACTCACCATGTCCGACCTGTCCGTCCAGAAGCTCACATCCGGCATCCCGAATGTCAGGGACATGGTTTACAGCGAACGCCAGCGCGCGCTCTACCTCATCGACGAATCGACGCCGCTGGTGCGCGTCTTGCCGGTTGATACGCTGCCGCCGGTGAAGGCGCAGGGAGACAACTGATGAAACGCCTTCCGCTCATTATTCTAACGATATGCTCGCTACTGTTCACCCCCGGCGCGACAGCAATCGCCGCGCCAACACACTCCCTTTCCTCCCGAGAGGAGGCGCTGCCGAAGGCAGCGGCTGGGCCGGGGGATTCGGCCTTCTCCATCGGCGTCCCCGCCGGCGACGCGTACAACCCGTACAGCCTCGCGCTCGATCCTGGCCGCAACCTTGCCTACGTCTACCATGCG
>CAZPTI010000486.1:0-2363 GCA_964588925.1 uncultured Anaerolineales bacterium
AAGTGATACAATAAACGGCAGGCATCGCATAAGCTCCATTGCGAAACCTGCCGTTATTTGTTCTCGTATGAATGGTGGCGGGCGCAAACGCGCGTGTCAGTATTCTGTCCGCCGCCGGTCATGCGCCAATGGCCGGTCATCGTTATGATAACGGCTGCGAGCTTATAAGCAGACTCTGAGAGTCCAACCCTGCCCAGGAGGCGTACGCATGGCATCTCTTATCGAAAAGGTGCAAACGCTCATTTCCGCCAATCTGCATTACCTCGTCGACCAGTCGCTGAAGCAGAACTCCATCGCGGTCATTAACCAGTACATCCGCGAGGTCGAGAACAACCTGGACGACCTGTCCGAGGCCACGGCCACGGTCGGCGGCAACGTCAAGACCATCCGCCGCAAGTACGAGGAATTTCAGGCCAAGGCCGCCGAGCTGGATCGCAACATCGACCTGTTCCTCCGCGAGGGCCGCGAGGACCTGGCGCGCGCCGCGCAGAGCAAGTACAACTCGAACCAGCGGCTCGTCGAGACCTACGCGCAGCAGCTTGAGCAGATGCAGCGCGAGTACCAGAGCCTCATCGACGCGCGGCTCAAGCTGGAAGCCAAGCTCACCACCATCAAGCAGGAGCGCGAGGAACTCGAGGCGCTGCTGGAGCTGGCGAAGTCGAAGGAAATCACCGCCAAGACGATCAAGTCGCTGGACGACCTGGCGGGCGTGGGCGATGCGGACGTGGCGCGGATCGCCGACTCCATTCGCTCGCGGCTCGACCGCGCGTCGGCAGAGAGCGAGATGCGCGCGGCCAGCCTCGACAAGCAGATGGACGACATTCTCGACCGCGGCGAGCTCGACGGGCAGCTTGCGGCCCGCAAGGCGCGGTTGGGCTTGCAGAAGGCGGGGTAATCGCGTCATTGTAGACCCGACGGGTTTCGACCGTCACGTAGTGACGCACCCGTCGGGTCTGGGGAGAACCTATGGCATCACTTCTCGAAAAAATCCAGACCCTTGTGTCCGCCGACCTGAACCGGCTGCTGGATCGCGGCATCGCTTCCACGAACCAGGAAGCCATGTACCAGCACCACATCCGCGAGCTTCAGACGCTCCAGGAGCAACTGGGCAGCCAGCTTGTGTCCCTGCGCGCCGAGCTTAACCAGATGAAGAAGCGCAGCGAGGAGCAGCAGGCGCTCGTGGCGAAGCAGGACGCCGAGGTGGACCAGCTTCTCCAGGCCGGCTTGCAGGAGGATGCGCTCGCCGCGCAGGACCGGCTCAACGCAAACCGGCTGCAAGCTGCCACCGCCGCGGAACGCGTCGAACGGCTCGAAGCCGAGTACGCGCAGATGGAAGAGGCCAAGAAGGCGCTCGACGTTCGCATCCAGACGCTCATCACCAACGAGCCCGCGGTGCGGAGCATGATGGGCCTGGCGCGCGCCAAGCAGTTGACCGCGGCTGCCCGCGAGTCGCTCGATGACCTTTCGGGCAGCGGCGACCCGGACGCAGAGCGCGTCGTCGGCGCGATCCGCACGCGGCTGGCCGAGGCCGAAGCGCAGTTGGAGCAACTGGAGCAACGCGGCCTTGCGCGCGGCGAGACCCCCGAAGTGCTCAAGCGCAAGGAACTCGAGGCGCAACTGGAAGCGCGGAAGGCGCGGTTGGGCTTATAAGGCAAGTTTCCAAACTTGCGGCGCGACGTGTAGCGCGAGCTTAGGCTTGCGCTACAAGGAGAGTATATGTCCCTCATACCCATCATCGCCGCGGTCGTGGTCGGCCTGATCGGGCTGGTCGTAGCGATCTATTTCTTCGCGACCGGCCCCGGCCGCCGCACGCAGGCCATTTTCTTCTTGATCGTCGGCCTGGTCCTCCTGATCGTCGCGGGCGCGCTCGGCTGGCAGAATTTCGGGCAGAGCAATGCGGGCGGAACGGTCGCGCCCCTCGTCGCCACGCCCAAAGGCCCCGTGCAGGTGCGCGTGCTGACCGCGCTGCCCGTGGAACCGTGGGTGCGCGAGGCGGCGAAGGCGTTCAACGCCAGCGGCGCCACGCAGGACGGCCAGCCCATCGAAGTGGTCGTCACCGCGCAGGACGGCCTGAGCGCGCTCGGCCGGTTCGACCGCGACGACTTCGGCTCGCTCGGCGACCGCACGCGCGACCAGCTCACGCCCGACGAGCTCAAGCGGCTCGAAACCACCTTCCCCACGGTCTGGATTCCCGACAGCCGCTATCTGGTCGAGCTGGCGAACGCTTCCTATAAAGAGCGCATCGGCCGCGACGTCTTCCTGACCGACGGCGAGTACCGCGCGCGGCCCATCGCCATTTCGCTCTTCGTCTGGGGCATCTACCAGAGCCGCGCCAGTGTGTTGGAGCAGAAGTTTGGCGAGGT
>CAZPTI010000487.1:0-2341 GCA_964588925.1 uncultured Anaerolineales bacterium
ATACGTCGCTGCTAGCAATCTCAATCCCATCAAGATAATAGAAGCCGCCCCAACGCTCATTGCCTAGGGACCAACTCGACTCATAATATACATATTCACCAGGTAGTTTGACCTGGAATGAATCTTCTCCTCCCTTTGTCCATTCTGCAATGAGCATCACATGACTCGCGTTCGAATACTGAAAATGATAATGTGTTGCGCCGGGCAGAAACGAAACGCCCGCCGTACTTGTCGCGAGCGCCAATGTATCTTCTAGCTTCGTGCTGATTTTCGTTCGGCCCGTATCGTGATACTGCCGCCAGTTGAATATCTTGCCTACCGGATCAGCGGCAAGGTAATAGGCGAGGAACCAACCGTCCTTGTGGACGTACACGTGGACATCTTCGGTATCCGGGTAGTTCGTCACCGGCACGGAGCCGATGATGTACTCGTTGGTCTGCGCCTCGATGACCCGGAAGACGCTCTTGACGTTGTTGAGGTTGATCGGGTTGGCGGACTTGAAGTAGGCGGCGATGCCGGCCTCGTCCTCCGGGAAGCCGAGCGGCGTCGCTTCGGGAGCTGCGGCGTCACTTGTGACGGTGCCCTCTTGCGCGTGGGCGGAGCGGACGAACGAGGGCGGCTGGAGGCGAAGGACGCCGTCGCCCTTTGCGGGGGCTGCGGGCGCAGGGCCGGCGCTCACGAAGAGGAGCGCGATCAACAGGGACAGGACGACGGTCAGGGATTTGCGCGTCAGCATCGGTTCCTCCGGGGATGGGATGGCGCGCTGAGGCGGAGACGTGCCGGCAGCGGTGGTCAGCGCGTGCGAGAGGAATTGTACAGGAATGTGGAGATGGACACAAACCCGACGGGTTTCGGGATACCCGTCGGGTTTCGTTGCGACTACGCGCGCTTCTCCCGGAAGAGCGCCTCGTAGGCGTCCACCGTGCGCGTCAGCTCGAAGATGCGGAAGATGTCGCCCTTCGGCTTGACGTACTTCGCCGGATCACGCAGCACCTTCAGCAGCCCCTCGGCCAGGCCGTGCGCGTCGGCGATGGGGACGATCTCGCCCATGCCGGTCATGGTGACGGGCTGGCGGACGCCGGGCAGGTTGGTCGCGACGACGGGCGTGCCGCACATGAACGACTCGACCTGCACGAGGCCGAACGACTCGGTGTTGTTGATCGACGCCACCGTCACCACGTCGCACAAGGCAAAGAAGTTCGCCATCTGCTCCGGGTTGAGCGTGCCGAGGAAGGTCAGGTAGTCGCCGTACTGCCTGATGAGCGGCTGCATGTCGTCCCAGATCGTCTCGCCGATGACGTCCTTGCCGTACGGCCCGGCGAAGACGATGCGGAAGCGGGGGAACGCCTTCAAGAGGTGCGGGATGGCGTTGATGAGGTAGCCCGCGCCCTTTTCGTAGGCGAAGCGCGCCGCAAAGCCGATGACCTTCTCGTCGGGCGCCAGCTTGATCCGCTCGCGCAGCGCCTGCACCCCCTCCGGCGACGGTTCGGGGATGACGACCGGCGGCAGGATGACGCGCACCTTGCCCTTCGGATTGGCCGCCTGTCTGGCCGTCTGCGGGGCGTTGCGCGCGCTGAGCTCGGGGCCGGCGAAGCGCGAGAGGAACGGGCTGTGCCGCGCGAAGTCCTCGGTGTAGGCGACGATGGTGTCGGCCAGCCTGCCCGCCAGCAGGTTGTCCCAGTACGTGACCTTGTTGACGAGGGGGCCGTACCACACGGGCGGCATTTCGAGGTCGCAGTGGTACGTGATGATCGGCCTGCGCCCCTTGAGGCGCGCCAGCAGGGCCGACAAAGCCGCTTCGATCTGCGGCAGGTGGATGCTGACCACGTCGGCCATGCCGATCTCGCGCAAGGCGACCCCCGCAAAGCCGGGCATGAACACGCCCTTGTTGAAGCGGAACCAGACCGGCACGCGCACCACGCGCACGCCGTCCAGGATTTCCTCCTGCGGCAGCGTCTTGAGGTACTGCGAGGTCAGGACGGTGACGTCGTGGCCGCGCGCCGCGAGCGCGCGCGCCAGCCGCTCGACGTAGATGGTCAGACCGCTGACGTGCGGCCGGTAATAGGTCAATACGAAGAGGATCTTCACGCGAACAGTTCCCGATTCTCTCTCACCCATTGGACGAGGCGCGCAATGCCCTCGCGCACGCTCACCTGCGGCGTCCAGCCCCACTCACGCGCCGCCTTCGACACGTCGGCGATGAAGACGGGTTGATCGCCCGGCCGCCAGTCGGCGAATCCGGCGGGGACGATCTCGCGCCCGACCAACTCCGTGAGCAGCGGCCCGAACTCGGCCCAGATGCTCAGCGTGTTCTCCGGCCCGCCGCCGAGGTTATACACCT
>CAZPTI010000488.1:0-2322 GCA_964588925.1 uncultured Anaerolineales bacterium
TGATGACCATCGTTGAGAAGAAGGGGCGGGACCTGCGCAAGAAGAAGGTGGTCGTCTCCTGGGCCTATGCGGAGTCCTACCTCAAGCCGATCTCCGTGCCGCAGTCGCTCATCCTCCAGCTCCCGCGCTTCGGGATGGACGTCACCCTGGCCTACCCGCCCGGATTCCAGCTCATGCCCGACATCGTCGGCCAGGCGCAGGAGCAGGCGCGCAAGTTCAAGACCGGCTTCGAGATTGTCGAAGATAACGAGGGCATGGACATTGCGTTCAAGGACGCGGACGTGATCTACGCGAAGTCGTGGGGCCCCCTGCTCACCACAACGGACAAGACCGAGGGCAAGCGGCTGCAGGATACCTACAAGAACTGGATCACCGACGAGCGCAAGATGGCGCTGGCAAAGGAAGACGCGATCTACATGCACCCGCTGCCGGCGGATCGCAACATCGAGGTCACGGACGCGGTCATCGACGGCCCGAACTCGGTGGTGTACGATGAGGCGGAGAACCGCCTGCACGCGCAGAAGGCCGTCATGGCCCTGACGATGGGTTGATGAGGGGTTAGCGCATGAGCATTTCCATGACGGAAGGGGCCCGTCAAGACGGGGTGGGCAAGGTCGCTGTTGTCGCCGTTGGCGGCAACGCCCTGATTGTCGATAAGCAGCACGAGGATGTCGCGTCGCAGGTGAAGGCCGTCGAGGAGACCTGCAAGCATATCGCGAACATGATCGAGCGCGGCTGGAACGTCATCGTGACGCACGGCAACGGCCCGCAGGTCGGCTTCATCCTCCGCCGCAACGAGCTCGCCGCGCACGAGGTGCACAGCACGCCGCTGGACGTGATTGGCGCGGACACGCAGGGCGCGATCGGCTACATGATCGCCCGCGCGCTGGATAACGAGTTCAACCGCCGGGGCATCAAGCGCTCGGTCGCGGCTGTTGTTACGCAGGTGCTGGTGGACCGGAACGACCCCGGCTTCACGAACCCGACCAAGGGCATCGGCGGCTTCACCACGAAAGAGAACGCAGAGCGGTTCGAGGCCGAGGGTTGGATGGTGAGGGAAGATGCGGGCCGCGGCTGGCGGCGCATGATCGCCTCGCCCATCCCGCTCGAGATCGTCGAGATCGACGCGATCAAGACCCTTATCGCCAACGGCTTTATCGTCGTGGGCGTGGGCGGCGGCGGCATCCCGGTTATCAAGGACGAGGAGGGCAACCTCAAGGGCGTGTTCGCGGTCATCGATAAGGACCGCGCGAGCGCGCTGCTGGCGGCCGAGATGAAGGTGGACGTGCTGCTGATCAGCACCGCGGTGGAGAAGGTCGCGATCAACTTCAATAAGCCCGACCAGAAGTGGCTGGACAAGATGACGTTGAGCGAGGCGAAGGAGCTCTACAAGCAGGGGCACTTCCTGTCGGGCAGCATGGGGCCGAAGATTGAGGCGATCATCGCCTATCTCGAAGGCAACCCGAATGGCAGGGGCTTGATCACCGATCCCCCGCACATCGTCGACGCGCTGGATGGCAAGACCGGCACCTGGATCGTACACGATTGAGACCGAGGCCGCCACGAGTTACACGAATTTTAGCGAATTACGCGAAGCTCTCTTGCTCGTTGACTTCGCAATATTCGTCAGAATTCGCGTAATTCGTGGCAGATAGGGGTTTCTGTGGACCATGTAAAGTCGCTCAAATGCTTGATCTGCGGCGCAGAGTATCGGCCGGACGAGGTCGAGTATGTGTGCCCGCATCATGGTGACGAGGGCATCCTGGATGTCCAGTACGACTATGACTTGATCTGCACCCGTATGTCGCCGGAGTCGCTCGCGCGGGACTACAACTACACAATCTGGCGCTACAGGCCGCTCCTGCCGATTAAGCCGGATAGTCCCCTGCCGCCGTTAACCGTCGGGTGGACGCCGCTGTATAAGGCCGACCGGCTCGCGGCCGGGCTGGGGCTGAAGCATGTGTGGGTGAAGGACGACGGGCGCAATCCGAGCGCGTCGTTCAAGGATCGGGCCAGTAGCATTGCGGTGGTCAAGGCGCAGGAGAAGGGTGCTGAGATTATCACGACGTCCAGCACCGGCAACGCGGGCGCGGCGTTGAGCGCCATCTGCGCCAGCGTGGGGCAGCCGAACGTGGTCTTTGTCCCGCAGACCGCGCCGCCCGCAAAAGTCGCGCAACTGCTGGTCTACGGCAGCACGGTCATGCTCGTGCGCGGCACCTACGACGAGGCGTTCGCTCTTTGCGCGCAGGCCGCGAAGGAGTTTGGCTGGTACAACCGCAACACGGGCTACAACCCCTACATGAGCGAGGGCAAGAAGACGGC
>CAZPTI010000489.1:0-2315 GCA_964588925.1 uncultured Anaerolineales bacterium
GCTGCCAGGGCAGCTTTTCTATTCCACGCAAATCCCCGTGTGCCTGTGGTTTGTCACGCGCGACAAAACGCGCTTGAGCGGTGCTCAAGGTGGGCGGTTCCGCGACCGCCGCGGGGAGATCCTCTTCATCGACGCGCGCAAGCTCGGGACCATGACCGACCGCGTCCATCGCGAGCTGACCGACGCGGAGATTCGTCGCGTGACGCACACGTATCACGCGTGGCGCGGGGATGCGAGCGCATCTGCGGATGCGGACAGGCCGACTTACGCCGATGTGGCGGGGTTCTGCAAGGTGGCGCGGCTCGACGAGCTGCGCGAGCACGGCTACGTGTTGACGCCGGGGCGCTACGTGGGCGCGGAGGCGGTGACCGACGAAGGCGAGCCTTTCGAGGCGGTGATGGGCCGGTTAGTGACGGCGTTGGCCGAGCAGCAGGCGGAGGCGGCACGGCTGGATGCGGTGATCCGCGAAAACCTGGAGGGGTTGGGATATGGTTTACCGGAATAACGAACCGTATAACGATCTGCCGTGGCTGCCCCCGCAAGCCGCCTTTGAAACAAAGGCCGTTCTGCGGCGCTGCATTACGGCCAGCCGGGCGTTAGCGGAACTGAAAGGCGCAGGCTGCTTGATCCCCAACCAGACGATCCTGATCAACGCGATTCCCTTACAGGAGGCCAAACTTAGCTCGGAAATCGAGAACATCGTCACCACGCAGGATGCCCTGTATCGCGCCGTCGCAATCAACGACGAGCGCGCGGACCCGGCCACGCGCGAGGTGCTGCGCTATCGCACCGCGCTGCGCCGCGGCTCCGATGTCGTGCAGTCTCGCCCCATCGATATTGACCTGGTCATTCACCTGTGTGAAGTTTTGCTGGATCGAACGGCAACGCTGCGCGACCAGGAGCCCATCGTAATCGAAGACGTGATGGCAGGCCGCCTGGTTTACACCCCGCCACGCGGCCGTGAGCGCATCGTCGCATTGTTGCGAAATCTGGTTGACTTCCTGGCCGAGCCGAGCGAAATCGACCCGTTGATTCGTATGGCCCTGGCGCACTATCAGTTCGAGGCCATCCATCCCTTTATCGACGGCAACGGGCGCACCGGCCGCATCCTCAACCTGCTGGCGCTGATGCAATTCGGCTTGCTGGAAATCCCGGTCCTATACCTGAGCCGCTACATCATCCAGAACAAACGGGAATACTACCGGCGGCTGGCCGCGGTTACGGAGCAGGGGGACTGGGAAGGGTGGGTGTTGTATATGTTAACGGCGGTGGAGGAGACCGCGCGGTGGACGACGGAGCGCATTTACAAGATTCGCGACTTGCTGGATGAAACTATCGAGCGTTCCCGACAGGAGCTACCCGCGCGCATTTACTCCAAAGAGCTGATCGAACTCATCTTCACGCAGCCTTACGTGCGGATCAAATCAGTCGTAGACGCCGACATCGTGGAGCGCAAGGCCGCGTCCGAGTATCTGCGCGCGCTGGCGAACATTGGGCTGCTCACCAGTGAGAGACAAGGTCGCGAGATCATCTACAAGCAGCCCGCGCTGTTGGAAGTGCTCGCCGGGTGACGACCATATGCGTCTGTTAGACGCATGTCATCAGGGATATGTCCTTGTTTTGCCATTTCAGACACATATCCCAGGCGATATGTCCACGTCAGACACATATTATACCGAGGACGGAATAGTTTTGGAGAGTTCATGAATGGCGAGTGAGTGGCACGAAACGTCGCTCGGCGACGTAATCGAATTGAAGCGTGGTTACGACCTGCCTCAACAGAACAGGAAACCGGGAACCATTCCCATCGTGTCCTCGTCGGGTGTGACCGACTTTCATGACTCAGCAATGGTCAAGGCGCCTGGGGTAGTGACGGGAAGATACGGCACGTTGGGGCAGGTGTTCTTCCTGACGCAGGACTTTTGGCCACTCAACACGACCCTCTACGTGCGCGACTTCAAGGGAAACGATCCCCGCTTCATCAGTTACTTCCTGCGGACGCTTGACTTCTCCGCCTATTCGGACAAGGCGGCCGTGCCTGGACTCAATAGAAATCATCTGCATACGGCCCGCGTTCGGGTGCCTTCCAGTATAGATGAG
The DNA here is from genome assembly GCA_964588925.1 of uncultured Anaerolineales bacterium. Lineage (GTDB taxonomy): Bacteria > Chloroflexota > Anaerolineae > CG2-30-64-16 > CG2-30-64-16 > JALOOB01. The sequence continues at coordinate 2,101 of CAZPTI010000489.1, forward strand.
CAGCGCACCATCGCCCACATCCTCGGCGGCCTCGACGACAAAATCGAGCTCAACCGGCGCATGAACGCGACGCTGGCGGAGATGGCGCGGACCCTGTTCCAGGCGTGGTTCGTGGACTTCGCGCCGGTGCGCGCCAAGCTGGCGGGGCAGGAGACCGGGCTGCCGTCAGAGATCGCCGACCTGTTCCCCGCGGCGCTGGTCGCGTCGGAGGTGGG
>CAZPTI010000490.1:0-2292 GCA_964588925.1 uncultured Anaerolineales bacterium
TCACGTGTGGCCGGCCCACCTGAGCGCAGCATTCACGGGCCAGAAAAAAGCCCCCGGGCCATGCGGCGCGGGGGCTTTTCCGTTCAGGCCGCCTTCAGAGCGAGGCGGCGGCAATGTTGGTGCCGGCAAGAGGAGTCGAACCCCCGACCTTCGCATTACGAATCAGCCCCGGCGCAACCGGAGCGAAGAGTGGTGAAAGGTCAGGAACAATGAAATCAACGACTTGCGCGATCCAAGTCGCAGTCATTTATTGCCAGCGTTCCCGGATCTTCATGGTCGATGTGCCGTCAGTGTGCCATGGCACAGTGGCCGGATCAAAGGCCTGAAAACTTTCTACGAGACCGCCCGGCCTCCGTCGAACGCACCTTCACAGCCCTGCCGTCGCAGGGGAACCAGGGCGACTGTGCCAAGGCCGTGTGGGCTGCCATCTTTCGAAAAGATCGCTGGGACTTGCTTGCGTATGTCCCGGCAGAGGTTCTGGAACGTTCGATGATCGCTTGGCGTGTTGGGCACTGTCACGAATCCCTTGCCAGATGGGGTGCGCAGCTTGCCATGCTTGCCCCGGCTGAACTGCCAACCCTCGCGCACTAGGTCTGCGACCAACTTGTTGATCTGTTTGTCCCGGCAGTAGCGCATAAAAGCCCCCCTGTTGATGCAACAACAGGAGGATCTGTTTTTGGCACTGCAAAGTCCCGACGCGCCACCGAACCGAATTCTGAAAAAGTCGGGGGCTGTTCACGCGACCCGTGAACCACTGGCGCGCTTCACCAGGAAATCGACGATTGCATGGCGCCCGTGGTCCACGGCAACCCAAAGGGCGTCATAACGTTCCAGCGCGGACGACTGCATTAACGGCAAGTCCGGGTTCCCGCCATGCTCGATCAAAGACTTGAAGATGTCGATGTCTCCGACCTGTGCGGCAAACAGGGTTGGCGTCCATTCGGCCAGATGGTGAGCTGCCCGCCGTTTTTCGTCTTCCAAGGGTCGATGGTTAGCATCGAGACTGGAAGGACGAGAAGTGAAGAAGATACCGAAGCAGGAATACACGGCCGAGTTCAAGGAACAGGCTGTCAAGCATGCGCAGGCGGTGGGCATCGTGGTGGCCGCCAAGGAGCTGGGGCTGGTCGAGCAGACGCTGCGCAACTGGGTGAAGGCGTCGGCTGCCGGCAAGCTGACGGCCCCTGGCGCCAAGCCGGTGACGCCCGAGCAGATGGAGCTGTCCAGGCTGCGCGCGGAGAACGCGCGGCTGAAGATGCACGTCGACATCCTAAAAAAAGCGACGGCGTACTTCGCGAAGGACGCGCTGTGAAGTACGCCTGGATCGACGCGCAGCGCCGCGAATACCCCCTGCCCGAGATGTGCGAAGTGCTGGCCGTGAGCGTCAGCGGCTACCGCGCCTGGAAACGCGGCGGCAAGCCCGACCGCACACGCTTGACGGACGTGCAGGCCGTGGCCTTGATGAAGAGCATCCACGCCGAAGTCAAGGGCGCCTACGGCTCGCGACGCATGCACCGCGAGCTGCACGGGCGCGGCCACCGCATCGGGCTGCGCCGTGTCGAGCAGCTGATGCGCGAGCACGGTATCCGTGCACGGCACAAGCGGCGCTTCAAGGCGACGACGGACTCCAAGCACTCGCTGCCGGTGGCGCCCAACCTGCTGGCGCGCAACTTCACGCCGCGGGCACCGAATGAGGTGTGGACGGGCGACATCACGTACATCCAGACCGGCGAAGGCTGGCTGTACCTGGCCATCGTGCTGGATCTGTTCAACCGCGAGATCGTGGGCTGGTCGATCAAGCCGCGCATGACGGCCGACATCGTCATCGATGCGCTGACGATGGCCTGGTTCCGGCGCAAGCCGGGCGCCGGCGTGCTCTTCCACAGCGACCGTGGCAGTCAGTACGCCAGCCAGGCCATGGCGGCGAGGCTCAGTGAATACGGCATGACCGCCTCGATGAGCCGCAAGGGCGATTGCTGGGACAACGCGCCCACCGAAAGCTTCTTCAACAGCCTGAAGAACGAGCGGGTCCACGGCACGACCTACGCGACGCGAGCAGACGCGCAGGCCGACCTGTTCGAGTACATCGAGGTGTTCTACAACCGGAGTCGCCGCCACTCCACGCTGGGCTACAGCTCGCCGGTTCGGTTCCTGGAGAACTGGATCAGCAAGCATGCCGCTCAGAAATCCCTGGCGGCATAGGAGCGGCCCGCTGGAAGGCGAAATTCGATGGGCACCTCAAGTCTCGGCTTGGGCGCCCGTCTCATTGCGTCAACTGAATCGAATGGCCCGCAC
>CAZPTI010000491.1:0-2267 GCA_964588925.1 uncultured Anaerolineales bacterium
CGAATAAGCGAATTGCGCGATTCGCTTATTCGATCCCATTCGCTTATTCGAGATGGCCGCGCCCCATCACCCTACCCTCGGCAGGCTTGCCGCCACGACGGATTGCCCCAGGCGGCGGAACTTTTCGTCCGGCAACCTTATGTCGACCTTCTCCGCTAGCTCCTCGAACTCCGCTGACAACACGCGACGCGCTTGCTCCAGAATCATCTCCCCACCGATGCCCGATGTGACGCGGCCGAGAACGAGCGCGTGACGGAGGTCGGGGTAGAAGTCGGCGTAGTGCGCGAGGGCGTAGCCGAGATAGACGCCGATGCTCTCCCAGATAGCCCGCGCGCCCGCATGCCTCGCTTCGAGGTGTTGTTGGACCTGCTTTAGCCTGTCCGCATTTGTCAGCCCCGCAGGCAGTTCGATGCCCGCAAGGGGCGCAAGGCGAAAGACGGCCTGCTGCGAGAAGTACTGCGCGCCGACGCCACGGTCGCCCGACCACTCGTCGATTGGGCCGCAGGGCGCGTAGTCGACCGGCGCAAAGGCCAGCTCGTTCAGCCAGCCGGTGAGCGCGCCGCGGCCGTCGATATAGCCCGCGGCCTCGCTGGAGCCGAACGCAATGCCGAGCGCGCCGCCATCACCGAGCGACAGCGCGCCCGCGAGCGCGGTGACGTCGCCGTCGTTGACCACGACGAGGGGCGCGCGGAACTCTGCGGACAGGCGCGCGAACAGCTCGCGAATCTCGCCGTAACGCTCCGGTGGGATACCGCGAAAGAGGGACGCGACCATTGGGCGGTTGTCGACGTAGACGCCGGCCGAGGAACCGCCAATGGCGTCGACGCGTGGAAGATGCGCTGCGGCCAGCTTCAACGCCGCGCGGATGCGCTCGTAATGGTAGGCCGGATCGCGCTGCGCGACGGGCTCCCAGACGATTTCCTCGCTGAACACTGCCTCCCCGTTTAACACCGCAGACACTTTCAGGTCGGACGCGCCGAGGTCGAAGCCGATGCGCGCGCCGTCCCAGTGGCCGCCGAGCAACTGAGTCGCCTCCTGCGCAGCGGGAACGTCCTCCGGCCGGCAGCCGGTCACTTCAAAGGGGCGCTCGTAGACCTGCGCGCCCATGAACTGCGCGTCGAACGCGCGCGCGCCTTCTGGCGAGTAGACGCGGCGGATATGCTCTGCGATGCTCTGCGGCCCGCCGATGATCACGCGCCAGCCGCCCCGCGCCCACAACAGGAACTTGACCAGCCGCTCTGCGCAAAAAAGGTTCATCTCAGCCAGCGGATGATTTTCGGCATACACCAGCGTCTCGTAGCGCGAGGCGGCGCCGTCAGAGCGTTCGAGGCCGATGATGAGCGGCACTCCGTGACGTGATGACCATACACCGTCGAGGTAGGCGCGGTTGGCGAGGACCGCAGGGCGGAAAGCGGGGTCGAGCGGCGGGAGGATGCGCGGCGGGATGAGCGGGAAGGATGGCACGGTGATGCTCCACTGACAAATACGAGACCCGACGGGTTTTCGGAAACCCGTCGGGTCTTTTTGACTACTTCACGCGTTCGGTCAGCCAGTCGACGATGGTGTCGATGACGCCCGGCGCGAACTCCTTCGGCAAGGTCGTGTACTCGTTCGGGCTGCCCGTCGTCGCGGCCTGGAAGAGGTGGTTGGCGCCCGGGATCACCTTAATCGTCACGTCCTTGTTGCCGGCCTTTTCCAGCGCGGCCTTCATCGGGTCGACGTTGACTGCCGGCGGGACCTGTACGTCCTTCTCGCCGAACAGGGCGAGGACGGGCACCGTGACCTTCTCAAGCGTGGTCGCGGGGTCGTGGGTGAGGAAGAACTTCATCCACGGGCTTTCGAGCATGGCGAACTGCGAATCGACCGTGGTCTCCGCCCACTTGTCCAGGTCGCCGAGCGCCTGCTTCTGTTGCGCGGGCAGCTTGTCCGCAGCCTCGCGATACTGCTTGACCATATCGGCCCGGAGCTTATCCAGCCCCTCACCCGACACAACCGCGTCCACAACCGCCTGCTGCTGCTGGCGCACCTGTGTCAGTTCGGTTTCGCTTGCGCCGTTGGAGGCGTTGACCGCCACTGCCTGTTCGACGAGCAGTTCGCTCCCCGGGATGCTGGAACCGGCCAGCAGGATCAGGAACGCGGGCTTGCCGGTTTCGACCGCAACCAGCGGCGCAATGATGCCGCCCTCGCTGTGCCCCAGGAGCCCGATCTTTGCGGCGTCGATGTCCTTGCGCGTCTGTAGATATTCTATCGCGGCGCGCGCGTCGCCC
>CAZPTI010000492.1:0-2247 GCA_964588925.1 uncultured Anaerolineales bacterium
CGTTGAAGATGAGCTGCGTCTGGATGAACTGCGCGCCGGCGACAATCTTCTTCGCCAGCCGATACGGGCGGAAGTCGAACGGCGGCGCAAACGGATTCTCCACCGCCCCGATGAAGAAATCGGGCGCTTTCTTCGGGATCGCCTTGCCGTTCTCGAACACCTGATGATCCCGCATCATCCGCACCATGCGCACCAGGTTGAGCGAGTCCATGTCGTACACCGGCTTCGTCTGCGGATGATCGCCCCAGATCGGGTGATCGCCCGACAGACACAGCACCGTGTTGATCCCGAACACCGCCGCCCCCAGCAGGTCGCCCTGAATGCCCAGGCGGTTGCGGTCGCGCGCCGTGAACTGGATCACCGGCTCCATCCCCGCCTGCTTGAGCATGATGCTCACCGCCAGCGAGGAGACGTGCACCATCGCCGACTGGTTATCCGTGACGTTGTACGCGTCGCCGTAGCCCTTGAGCGTCCTGATCTCGCGCTCGATGGCCTCCACGTTCGGCCCCACCGGCGGCGACACCTCCACGCACACCCCGAAGTGCCCCGCATTGAGCACCTTCGCCAGGTTGCTGCTGTTCCCCCGCAGGCCGGTCTGGACGACAGGCGGCGCAACGGGCGCGCTGGTTGGATTCACCTTCGCATCAGGCGCGTTCATGCCGCCTCCTCGGAGGCGCGCGCCTCCTTCGTCGACTCAATCTTGTTCGCCTTAGCCGCTTTGAGCGCCTTCCCACGCTCCAGCGCCTCATCGCCGTAGCGAATCGTCGTATCGGTGCCCGTGCCGATTTTATCCACGCCTAACGAATACGTCACCCACGACGCCTGCCCCTTGAGCCGGATGTCGACGGGCGGATTCAGCCGCATGATCTCGTGCGCATACGGGGTCTTCTGCGCGCGCCGCACGCCCGCCACCCACACGCACTCCATCTCCGGTTTCACCTCGCAATGCCCGTTCAGCCGCACGCCGCCGCACGGCCCGTTCCGCAAATTCTTCGGGCAGTTCATCGGGCACGTCATGCCCGAATAGTGCAGCACGCACTGCGCGCAATCCTGGCAGTTGAACAGCGCGCCCTTGATGATCTCCTCCGGGACCTTCACGATCTTCGAGGAAGTCTCCAGCCCCATCTTCGCAAACACGGGCCGGAACAGCCGCAGGAAAAACGCCGACGCCTCCCACGACCACACCAGCGGCGCAGGATGATCCTGAATCCACGTTCGTAACGACATTGTCCTACTCCAGCCCGTGCTGCAACTTGAACGCGCGCACGGTGTTCTTCAGCAGCATGGCAATCGTCATCGGCCCGACGCCGCCCGGCACCGGCGTGATCCACCCCGCCGTCCCGCACGCCTCGTCAAACGCCACGTCGCCCACCAGCCGCTGCCCGCTCTTCTTCGTCGCATCCGCCACCGCATTGATGCCCACGTCGATCACGGCGCACCCCGGCTTGAGCCAGTCGCCCCGGACGAACTCCGGCTTGCCGATGGCCGCCACCACGATGTCCGCCTCGCGCACCTTCGCCGGCAAATCCCTCGTCCGGCTGTGGCAGATGGTCACGGTCGCATCCGCATTGTTCAGCAGCGCCGCCACCGGGATGCCCACAATATTCGACCGCCCCACGACGACCGCATCCGCCCCGCTGATCTGAATCCCCGACCGCTTGAGCAGCTCGATGCACCCGGCCGGCGTGCACGGCACAAACTGCGGCGTGCGCCCCTTCATCACCAGCTCGCCGATGTTCATCGGGTGGAACCCATCCACATCCTTGTTCAGGCTGATCAGGTCGAGCACGGCGCGCTCATTGAGTCCCCTCGGCAAGGGCAACTGCACGAGGATGCCGTTCACCTGGGGGTCCGCATTGAGCTCGCGCACCAGCCCCTCGACCTCCTCCTGCGCGCTGCTGGCGGCCAGCCGGTGCGTAATCGACCCCATGCCCGCCTCAATGCACGCCTTCCCCTTCGCCCCGACATACGTCTGCGAGGCCGGGTTATCGCCCACCAGCACCACCGCCAGCGTGGGGACAGCGCCGGTCCGCTCCTTCAGCGCGACAACTTCGTCGGCAACCTCCTGCCGCACCGCCGCCGCAATCGCCTTACCGTCAATCAACTGAGCAGGCATGGGGACCCCTTTCGTAAAGGAAGTATAGCAAAAATCACAGAGAGCTAAATGAGATTAATCATTTTGGGGGACAAAGGTTCGTAGTAAGCGCTTCAGCGCTCGTCTCGCGTCCATCACACGCACGGGCGCTA
>CAZPTI010000493.1:0-2247 GCA_964588925.1 uncultured Anaerolineales bacterium
CGTCACCTGCGCGCTCACCGTCGCCGGCGTGACCCGCCAGGCCATCGGCGAGAGCTTGCAGGCGAGCGCGCGCCACGACGGCAGCACCGTGATCGAAGAGAACGCTGCGACTACGGCGGAAGCGCAGGCCTTCAAGCGCGCCTGCTCCGCCTTCGGCCTCGGCCGCTACCTCTACTCGGTCCCGCAGGTGTGGGCCGACTACGACAGCGCGAAGCGCCAGTTCACGCCCGCGGCGGTCGTCGCCCTGCGCGAGATGCTGCGGACCGGCAAGTACGAGGCGCCGGCCGCTGCTAACGGCAGCGGGCACAACGGCAACGGGTCGCACGCTGGCAACGGCCACGCGCCGGCCGCTCAGGCAGGTGATGCCACGAGTGGCGCGACGCCGGCCTGCCCGAAGTGCGGCGGTCCGATGTGGGACAACCGCGCCGGCAAGAAGAACCCCAAGGCGCCGGACTTCAAGTGCCGCGACAAGGGGTGCGACGGTGTGGTCTGGCCGCCCAAGCAGAGCGAGGGCGTTCCCTTCTGAGACACGAGTGGGTGAGCGCGCTCCGGCGCGCTATCGCCCTACCACGCCACGGCGATCAGCCTGGCCTTACAGTGGGGAGAGCACATCCGCTCTCCCCACTTTTTGCTTCCGCCCACAGTTTCCACGCACGCATTACACAGGACGCCAATCATGAACACACAGTTGAGTTTTCTCGCCACACCGGCGGCCCGCGTCGTCATCGGCGAGCTGCCCCCGAGCGAACAGCCACATGAGCGGTTGAGCCACTGCGGCCCGACCGCGCTGAGCGCGGCTGAGTTGCTGGCAATCTTGCTCAGCCTGCGCGATCTCGGCTCGGCCGAGACGCTGCTGGCGCGCTACGACGGCCTCGTCGGTCTGGCCCGAGCGCCGCTATTAGAACTTTCGCGCCACTACCGGGGCATCGGTCCCGGCAAGGCCCGGCAACTCCAGGCAGCCTTCGAGCTGGGGCGGCGCGTAGCCGCCGCGCCACTACTCAACCGACGGCGTATCCATACGCCCGCCGATGCCGCCGCGCTGCTCCTGGCCGACATGGGCACGCTGGAGCAGGAGGAACTGCGCACGATCATCGTCGACACGAAGAACCAGGTGTTGAAAGTCCACACGGTCTACAAGGGGTCTCTGAACACGGTGGTGCTGCGCGCGGGCGAGGTCTTCCGCGAGGCGATCCGCCTCAACGCGGCCGCCCTCATCGTTGCGCACAACCACCCCTCCGGCGATGTTGCCCCGTCGCCCGAAGACATCCAGGTCACGCGCCAGCTCGTCGAGGCGGGCAAGCTGCTCAACATCGACGTCCTGGACCACCTGATCGTCTCCCACCAGGTTTACGCATCGTTGCGCGAGCGCGGCCTCGGCTTCTGACTCCGCAACGCATCACAGAAGACACAGGAGCATACACATGGAAGACATCCCTGACACACTGCGCGTCTGCTTTGTGCCGGCGCGCAACGGCACGGACGTGATCTGCCGCCTGCCCTCGGGCAAAGTGGCGTTTCCGTCGCGATTTTACTGGAACCAGCCGCCGCCCCGACCCTACGAGCTGTGGCTCGTGCGGCCGTGCGGCGAGACCGCCAGCGCCGGCTACGTCAAGCCGATCCAGCGCCTGGCAGAAGCGCCTTTTCCGGATACTCGGGCGGGACGGTTTGGCAACAGCCTCCTGCTGCGGCTCGGCCGCTTCCTGGGCGCTTGCGTACGGCTCTGGCAACACAGCCGGACCCGGCACTCGGGCCGCGAAATGGCCGTGGAGGGACGCGGAGGGTCACATGCAGATTCACATCTTCCTTGACGGGCGGGTCTCGCCGGCCGCTACGACGGAACTGCCCGACGATCCGGACGCGCTCGCGCGGGGCCGCAACGGCTGGTTCCACCCGCGGCAGATCACGATCTGGCGCGGCGTGCGGATCGTGGTGGCAGTGCGCTCGCGCCGGCAAGGCGACAACGCGCCGATCCAACTGCACCTGGCGCCCGATGGGGCGCACGCGTTGGGCCGCGCGCTGTTGGCTGCCGCTGCGGATACGGACCGCGCCAAAGTTCCACCGACCGAGCCTGCCGCACGGGTTTCCGTCGAAGTCGAATAGCATCCCGAGTACTGGGGCAGCGACTACGACGACACTGGCGAGCTCACCGTCATCGAGGTTGCTGTCGGCCCCGGCGCGTACGTGACCGACACCTCGGTGGCTGCTGCCTTCACCGCGCTGACCGGACACGACCCGATCCACATCATC
>CAZPTI010000494.1:0-2240 GCA_964588925.1 uncultured Anaerolineales bacterium
TCAGCGCTCGGTTCGCAGTAAGCGCACAGGCGCTAAAGCTGCGGCGTGCGCGCCGGCTACTACGAACCAATCAACTCCCGTAACACACTGCAAGGAGCACGTCATGCCCTACGGCCTCACCCTCAAACCCACCGCCGCCCTCGACTTCCTCTCCCTCGGTGCGCTCGTCCATCGGCTCGACCCCGGCGTCGTGCCCTTCCGCAAGGCGCGCCAGTGCGAGATTCACATCAGCGGCGGCGAGTACAACACCGCCGCCAACCTCTCCGACTGTTTCGGCCTCAAGGCCGGCATCGTCACCGCGCTCGTCGACTACCCCATCGGCCACCTCATCGCCGAGGCCGTGCGGACGATGGGCGTGCGTCCCTACTACAAACACTTCGCCCACAACGGCGTCACCGGCCCCAACCACGCCACCGTCTACAGCGACCGCGGCTACGGCGTCCGCGCCCCCGTCGTCTTCTACAATCGCGCCAACGAGGCCGCCGCGCTCCTCAAGCCCGGCGACTTCGACTGGAATGCGATCTTTGGTGGGTCCGAAGGACACGGCGTGCGCTGGTTCCACAGCGGCGGCATCTTCGCCGCGCTCTCTGACACCACCGGCGAGCTCATCGTCGAAGCCATGCAGGCCGCCCAGGCGTCCGGCGCCGTGACCTCCTTCGACCTCAACTTCCGCGCCAAGCTCTGGGGCCTCCGCGGCGGCGACTCCTCCGTCCTCCAGCGCATCGCGCAGCACGTCGACGTGATCGTCGGCAACGAAGAGGATCTCCAGAAGGGCCTCGGCATCCACGGCCCCGACGTCGCCACCACCGGCGCGCTCGACCCCGCCCACTTCATCGCCATGATGGAAGACGTCAAGGCCAGGTTCCCGCGGGTCAAGATCGTCGCCACCACCCTGCGCGAAGTCCACTCGACCAACCGCCACAGTTGGGCCGCGGTCGCCTGGATCAACGGCCAGACCTACCTCTCGCCCACCGCCGAGCTCGACGTCTACGACCGCATCGGCGGCGGCGACGGCTTCGCGGCCGGCTTCATCTACGGCCTGCTCACCGGCGCGCCCGAACAAGAAGCCGTCAATCTCGGCTGGGCGCACGGCGCCTTACTGACCACCTACCCCGGCGACGTTACAATGGCAACCGTCGACCAGGTGCGCGCGTTCGCTAAGGGCGGGTCCGCGCGCGTGCAACGATAGCAAAGCTGCGCAGGTAGGTGAGAACGTGTAGGAGGTTGCGCGGCCATCTCGAATAAACGAATGGGGAACCAATAAACGAATTGCAGCGAGGGCCATTCGTTTATTCGACCCCGCCCGCAGGCGCATTCGCTTATTCGAGATGGCCGTAGCCGTGCCTTCCCCACCTTCCTCCCTTCGCCCGCGCTCATAAATGAAAGGTTTGTAATTATGTCCACCGCAGACATCGGCCTCATCGGCCTCGCCGTCATGGGCCAGAACCTCGTCATGAACATGGCCGACCACGGCTTCACCGTCGCCGTCTTCAACCGCACCACCTCCGTCGTCGACGAATTCATCAACGGCCCGGCCAAAGGCATGTCCATCATCGGCGCCCACTCCCTGCCCGAGCTCGTCTCCCTCCTCAAGCGCCCGCGCCGCGTCATGCTGCTCATCAAGGCCGGCGCGCCCGTCGACCAGATGATCGACCAGCTCCTCGACCTCCTCGAACCCGGCGACATCATCATCGACGGCGGCAACTCCAACTACGAGGACAGCATCCGGCGGACCAAATATGTGGAGTCGAAGGGCCTGCTCTTCATCGGCACGGGCGTCTCCGGCGGCGAAGAAGGCGCGCGCCACGGCCCCTCCATCATGCCCGGTGGCTCCGAGGCCGCCTGGCCCGCGGTCAAGCCCATCCTCCAGGCCATCGCGGCCAAAGTCCCGGAGGGCGACCCGAACGGCGTGCCGTGCTGCGACTGGGTCGGCTCCGACGGCGCGGGGCACTTCGTCAAGATGGTGCACAACGGCATCGAGTACGGCGACATGCAGATCATCGCCGAGGCGTACCAGCTCATGAAAGACGGCCTCAGCCTGACCAACGACGAGATGAGCGCGGTCTTCGGCCAGTGGAACGCGGGCAAGCTCGAATCCTACCTCATCGAAATCACGCGCGACATCCTCGCCTACCGTGAAAACGGCGAAGCCACGGTCGACTTCATCCTCGACAGCGCAGGCCAGAAGGGCACGGGCAAGTGGACCGTCGTCAGCGCGCTCGATCAGGGTGCGCCCCTCA
>CAZPTI010000495.1:0-2233 GCA_964588925.1 uncultured Anaerolineales bacterium
CGCAATTGATAGCGCATTTGGGCAGGCACGCTGCTCAAATCCACTTCTACAAAGGTGCTGATATCAAAAGAATCTTCAGCCGCGACTTTGAGACCAGGCGGCGCGAAGGCCAGTAGGGGGCGCGCGCCGGTGTTACGCAGTTCAATCAAGCGCGTGGCTGTAATCTGCCAGGGAGCATCTATTTCATCCTGTTGCGGATCAATGAGCATTACTACATCAGCATCCACACCCCCCTTGGCATTCAACTCCGCGCAGAGCGTGAACATCACTTGCTTCGCCAATGCGCCTACGCGCAAACAACGTCCAGGACGGCTGGCGGCTAGTTCCGAGGCCAGAATCTCTTGCACAGCGCGCGCCAGTGCCTCATCCAAGATGGCCTGAGCAGGATGCTGAAGGACGATCATAAAATACCTCGTTGATCTTTATCCCATGCAAAGGGCGCCGGGAAATCACCCTAAGTGTTCTTCGAGGCCCGGCGTGCGTCTAAATTTCGTACCGCGGCCGGATGATTTGTGCATTGTACGCATCGCTCAAATCCGTGTAGAAGCCAATTTCGCGCAAGCGGCGTTTGAGGATGCGCAGGTTGACGTTGAAGGCTTCGTAATCCTGGATGGTTGCTGCCGGCCACTCTGGCATCAACGTCAGGCCGTAACGCTGCCGCAGCCAGAACAGCAAATCGTTAACTCGGATAGGCCGCGAGCGAAAATCGCTACCCTCTGGCTGCACGACGGCAATTTGCACCAGCATCTCCAACATCTGGCTGCCGATGTGCCAGCGGCGCTCATTGTGCCGCCCCTTTCCCTGACGCAGCAGACAAGTCTCCTGGTTTTTCATCAGGACGGTGTCTATTTGTTCGGTCAGATACTTGCGATAGTAGCGTGTGCGCTCCAGCGCGATCAATTCCACAAAGCGCTGTAGCGAATTGAGGGCTTGCATCTCATAGATGGCGCGCACGGCCTCACGCTCATCGGCCAACATCTCAGAGGGGACAAGATCGTCCAGGCGATCGCTGAAAAAATTGAGTAACGCTTCGGAGGGATGCCGGAGCAGCGCAGCCAGCTCGCCAACTGACTCCGGCGGCTTAGGCAGGTGTCGCCGCCCCCGATCGCTGACGGCAAAGCGTTTGACCTGGTTGAGAACAAAGACAGCCTGGATGTAATCGTTCATCTGCGCATACACCCGGTCGCAGTTCTCCCGTGCCAATTCTGCCAGGTGGCTGGTGTAATCCTCGCCCATATCTACCAGTAGTTCGGGGAGCGGGATTTCTGCATCCTGGTTCTGGAACGCATATGGGCACTGGCTAAAAGGCTCGCGTGCATTGGGATTCACCGGGCAGTTCAGGCAGGCCGGGTGGGCTTCGGCATCCCGCACCCAGCCGGAAACCTGGCGAAAAAGCCGCAGCAGATATAGCCCCAGGTGCAGCCCCAAGGCCGTGCGCAGATAGCCGATGAGCACCCGACGAGGGATGACGTGCTCGTAGGCCAACAGTACCCGCACATCGGCGGCAAGCATACGCGCCTGCCCCAAACACAGTGGCGGTTCAAGAGCCCCCGGCTCGCTGCTCGCACGGTCCTTGAGGTTAGGGGCGTCTACCATGCGCACAATCATCAACGTGTCCAGGTCAAGCGGCGTTCGGCGGTCGTAGGTGTCGTAGCTGGCAGAAGCATCCATCCCCTGCCCCAAAAAAGCGGCCAGACGGGAAATGAGGCCGGAATCGCCGGCGCACAACATGCTGAAGAGGTGTTCCGCCGCCCGGTAATCTTTGGCCTGTTTGGGGTTGCGTAGCTTGTAGGCATTCAGGTGCAACGGCAACGGCGCAGCGACGGCCTCTTTATCCGGAATGCCCCGGTAGACCATGTCCACCAAGTCGCTATAAACCCAATCGCGCACCACATCTTGATGGTCGGCGAAGCCGGGCAGCTCGGCTGCGTGCTGTTGCAGCAGTTGCTCGACCAGATAATCCACATCTACCTCTTTACGCCCGCTCCGCGTCACCGGGCGCTTCCCATTATGCTTGAGCAGCATGTAAAGATTGATCAGCACGCGATCCAGCTCAATGTGCTTCGGCATGATATGGCAGATCTGAGTGTTGTTGAATTCATAATCCTCACGCGCGAGCTTCATCGGCAGCGTTCCTTTCAGGATTCCATTGACGCAACGTTATCACAGCGCGATCATCCAGGCGCGCCTCGTAGAACTGGCGGTCGTTGCGTGTCAGAATCGCGTGGCGATA
>CAZPTI010000496.1:0-2232 GCA_964588925.1 uncultured Anaerolineales bacterium
CTGAACGCCTGGGTGGAGCTGTTCGGGGAGGCCGCGGGGCTGCTGGGCGCGCCGGTCAGTCAGTCGCAGTTGTTTGAGGCGCTCTACCGGCAGGCGCTGGCGGGCGACGCGGATGGCGGCGGGCTGTTGAGCTACGCGTACGTGTCGGGCGAGCATATTACGGGCATGGAGGAGGGCCGGCCGCTGTTCGTCCGCGCGCCGGAGAGCCGCTTCACGCTGGCGAACTTCATGCGCACGCACCTTTTCGCGTCGCTCGGCGCGCTGAAGATCGGCATGAATATCCTGTTTGAGCGCGAGCGGGCGCAGCTTGATCAGCTTCTCGGCCACGGCGGGTTCTTCAAGACGCCGGAAGTGGGGCAGCGGATGATGGCCGCGGCGATGAACGTGCCGGTGTCGGTGATGGAGACCGCGGGCGAGGGGGGCGCGTGGGGCATCGCGCTGCTGGCCGCCTACATGCGGCGCAAGGCCGCGGGCGAGCCGCTGGAGGGGTATCTGGCGGACAGGGTCTTCGCGGGGCAGAAGAGCGTGACGCTTGCGCCGGACCCGAAGGACGTTGCGGGCTTTGCGGCGTTCATGGCGCGGTATGAGAAGGGGCTGGCGATTGAGCGGGCCGCGGTGGCTGCGCTGAGGTAGGGCGCAGGCGCGGCGCGAGCGCAGGCGCGGCGCGAGCGCAGGCGCGGCGCGAGCGCAGGCGCGGCGCGTCACTTCGTGACGGTCGAAACCCGTCGGGGCTGTGGCAAGGGGAGCATCGGCTTGATGGGGAATAACATCATCCTCACCGGCTTTATGGGCACGGGGAAGACGACCGCGGGCCGGTTGGTGGCGGAGCGGCTGGGGTGGCGGTTTGTCGACCTGGACGACCGGATTTCCCTCGCGGCGGGGAAGGCGATCCCGGCGATTTTTGCGGAGGACGGCGAGGCGGCGTTTCGCGAGCTGGAATCGGCCGCGTGCCGCGGCCTGGCGGCGGAGGCGGGGCTGGTGGTGGCGACGGGCGGGGGCGCGGTGATGGCCGCGGCGAACCGGGAGGCGCTGGACGCGGCGGGGACGGTGATTTGCCTGGAAGCGTCGCCGGATGCGATTCTGGCGCGCGTGGGCGAGGGGCGCGACCGGCCCATGTTAGGCGATGGCGACCGACGCGCGCGGATCGCGGCGCTGCTCGAACTGCGCGGACCGGCGTACGCGCTGGCGCCGCACCACATCGACACGACGCGGCTGACGGCGGACGAGGTCGCGGAGCGGATTCTGGCGCTGACCGCGGGGCTGCCGGAGGGGGCGCATCGGCTGCCGGCGCCCGCGCCGGCGAGCGAGGACCGGGGCTACGACATCCTCATCGCGGAGGGGCTGCTGGCCGAGGCGGGGTCGCGGCTCCTGGGGGCCGGGATCGAGCCGGGGCGCTGCGCGATCATCACGAACCCGACCGTGGCCGAGCATCATCTGCCTGCGCTGGAGACCGCGCTGGCCGCGGCCGGGTTTGAGCCGGTGACGCTGCTGGCGCCGGATGGGGAGGCGCACAAGAACCTTGCGACCGTGGCGATGCTGCTGGACGGGCTGGCGGAGGCGAAGCTGGCGCGCAACGAGGCGATTATCGCGCTGGGCGGCGGGGTGATCGGCGACATGGCGGGCTTTGTGGCCGCGACGTGGCTGCGGGGCGCGCCCTTCGCGCAAGTTCCGACGACGCTGCTGTCGATGGTGGACGCGTCGGTGGGCGGCAAGGTGGGGGTGGATCTGCCGCAGGGCAAGAACCTGGTCGGCGCGTTCAAGCAGCCCGCGCTGGTGCTGATCGACCCCCACGCGCTGCGCACGCTGCCGCCGGCGGAGTTTCGCGCGGGGCTGGCGGAGGTGGTGAAGGCGGGCATCATCGGGGATCCGGTGCTGTTCCGCGAGTTGCAGGGGGACGGGCCGGGGTCGCTGGCGGGGATGATCAGCCGGTCGGTGCGGGTGAAGGCGGAGCTGGTGCGCCGCGACCCGTACGAGCGGGGCGACCGGGCGTGGCTGAACCTGGGGCACACGTTCGGGCACGCGCTGGAACTCTATTCTAACTTCTCCCTGCGGCACGGGGAGGCGGTGAGCATCGGGATGGTGGCCGCGGCGGCGCTGAGCGAACGGATCGACGCGTGCGAACGGGGTATGGCGGAGATGCTGGCGGAGATGCTGGCGCGGCTGGGGCTGCCGACTGCTTACGAGTTCGACGAGGACGCGTACGAAGCGGATCGGCTCCGCGAGGATGACGAT
>CAZPTI010000497.1:0-349 GCA_964588925.1 uncultured Anaerolineales bacterium
GGGCCAGCCTGGCTGCCCGTTGTCGCTCAGGCTGGCGCGCCAGCCGCCCGGCAGCCTGCAACTGTTCCTCGGCATCTTCGTAGCGCCCGGCGTTGACGAGCGTCAGGCCGAGAACCAGCCGCGGCGTGGCGTCTTCGGGCGTGATGCTGACTGCGCGCTCCAGGGCCTGCGCGGCCCTGGCGAACTCGCACCGCTTTTCCAGCCGCAGGCCGAGCTCAAGAAAGTACGCAGTCATCTGGCGGCGGACGCCTGCGTCGAGGCGCGTAAGCGGCAGAACGGTCGCCGCATCCGGCAGCTCAGCCATCACGCCACATCATTATGGAAGTCCTGGTGGTGCTGTTTCGGCCGC
>CAZPTI010000497.1:359-2218 GCA_964588925.1 uncultured Anaerolineales bacterium
GTTGCCGGCCGCGCGCGCGATTCGCTCGGCTCGTCGACCTCGGCAAACCTGCGACTTCGCTCTGAGCCGCGCGTGTATGCCGGCTCGTGGCCCTGGATACGGCCCTTCTGGGGGCGCTCGACCGTCACCACCCCGTCCGCTTCATAGCGGACGTACGCCGCAGGCGCCCCGGGAGCGATCATGAAAAGAGCATCCTTCTTCTCGACGCGTACCTGCCCCAACTGGCGCGCCGTTTTTTCCGTCGCGCGATGCGCGCGGCCAAATGCCCCTGCCCGCGCCGGGTTGTCAGAGTGGCTCACCCGCGGCCTGGCATTAAGCGCTTCGACTGCGAGCAGCCGCGCCCGGACCTGCTGCGTTTCCTCGGTGAGCCGCGCGCGCTCAAAAACGGTGCGCGCAGCCTCGAAGAGCTTTATCGCTTCGCGGAGACGCCCTTGCGCCGCGGCCAGCCGCCCCGCCACCGCATCCAGGTGCGCCAGCGCAACGTCCAGATCGCGCTCCAGCAGCTTCTCGAACTGCCGCGCGGATTCCAGTTTCCCCTCGAGCTCGGCCACTTCGTTCGCCGTGGGCCGGCGACGCGCCTGCTCGATGCGCGTCAGTTGATCCACAGCCTCGAAATAATACGCGCTGGCCGGCCGCCGCGCAGGGAACCGCACCGTGGTCTGCTCGAATGCTTCGATGCTCTGGCGCAGCGCGGCCACCCGCACGAAGTCATCGACCAGCTCGTAGTACTGCGCCGGACGGCCGCGCCCCCCGCTGCCCGCGTTCTCCCCGGTGCGCCGCACGGTTCCATCATCCACCAGCCGCTGCACGACGGTTTCGATGCTCTCGCGCCCCATCCCCGTCGCGCCAATGAGCTCGGTGATCGTGAAGCGTCGGGCAAACAAGATCGCGCGCTTCACCTTGTATGTCACTTCCCCGAGCAAAGCTTCGCGTTTCTCAGTCATGCCCTTGCTCCTGACGCGTCTACTATACGCCGCTGCAAATTGGTTGTCAAGTGGCAATTTATCCGATTCTGACTTTGGCGAACCGCGGTGGAGCGGACATCGGCGGCGCATTGCGCAGAAAGGTTAGCCAGCTCGCCGCATCGCGCGCATCGGCGGGCAACTGCGCGCGCATAACTGTCCCCAGCGCACTATACGCGTCCTCCAGTTCCGCCGCCGCACCTTCCTCGCGCAGCCAGCGATCCCACGCCGACGCCAATGGCCGATTCTTGTCCCAGTAAGCACGCGCCAGTTGCATAAAGTCAAGCTGGACGTCGGGTTTCCGCAACCCGCTCACGGAGCGGAACGCATTATAGTCGGTTGTAGCCACCGCCACTGTCATGTTCCAGAACGGCTCTTCCGACTTGAGACAGTTCTTCAGCAGCCGCTGGAGCGCCTCGGCGATGACGTAACCCAGACGCCGCCACTCGGCAGCCGGGTCATCCCCGACGGCCAGTCGGCTCTGGATCGTCTCCGAAAGACGCCAGGCGCGATGACTCTGCGGCTGGCTTACCGCAACGAGCCGCGTCTGGCGATAGAACATTTCCTCGGCATAGAGCAGCCAGCCGTCCTCGAAGGGCGCGGCTTCGCCCGCGCGACCTTCTGCCCGCATCTGGCCGCTGTGCGCGTGCGAGGCAAACTCGTGGAAAAAATAGAAGGGTAGATTGTTGTGTTCGTCGAGCGTGTAAGCGTCCGGCTGGACCCGCGCAATGATCTCAACCGGAACCTGATCCTTGCGTGTCGAGTAGTCGCACGGTTTGCCTTTGACGAAATCGAGCGCGCACGGCCGGCCGACGCCCGCGTATCGCTCGCCGGCGCGCTTGTAGAACTCGGCCGAGAGGCGGCGTCCGCGTTCGAAGGCGTCAAGGAAGTAGGTTT
>CAZPTI010000498.1:0-2188 GCA_964588925.1 uncultured Anaerolineales bacterium
ACGCGCAGCTTGCCGTCGGGCATGCGCAGCACGAGGTCGTAGCGCAGCTTCTTCGCGCGGCGCGCCGCCTGCCACAGCCCCAGGTCCCCGCGCCAGGTCACATTGTCCGGGCCGCCGGGGTGGGTCAGGTGCTGGTTGATCGCATAGCTCCACAGCTTGCGCGCGGAGTGAATCGTCACGTTCTGCACGACGTTGCCGTTGCGCAGGTCGCGGATCGCGAAGTAGCGCCCGCCCTTACGCTCGTCCATCGACACCAGCTCGACGCCGATGCTCGGCAGCGAGACGGGCGAGGGTTCAGCCTGCGGCGCGGGTTGCGCGGGCACCCCGGACGCGGGCGCGCCGGACGCGGGCGCGCCGGACGCGGGCGCGACCGGGGCCGAACGCGGTTCGGTCGGTCGCGGGCGGCTCGGCGCGGGCTGGCCGCGCTCGCGGCGCGGCTCCGGCTTCGCAGGCTCCTCGCGAACCTCCGGCTCGACGGCCTCGGGTTCGGCCGCGGGCGCCTCAACGACGCCAGCCGCCTGCGCCGCGTCGAGCAGCTTGCGGCCTTCCAGCACCAACTGCACCAGCTCGTCGCGCACGGCCTCGGTCGTCTCGCCTTCCTCGCGGATGTAGATGCGCGTCTGGCCGAGCGCGTAGGGCTTGTCGGGGCCGTTCGGGACGACCGCGCGCAGCACGGGGACGCCCTGCGTGCGCATGATGTCGACCGTTACGTCAAGCGGTGGCGTGACGTTGCGCTCGATTTCCTTTTTCAGTTGCATCGCGGCGATGTCGGGCATTTCGACGCCCTTCGCCGGGGCCTTGCCGGCCGGCGCGCCGATGTACAGCGTGCCGCCGCAGGTGTTGGCGAAGGCCACCACGTCGCACAGCACCTTGCTGAGGCTGCCGCCCTCGCGGGCCATGCTCTCGTGGAAGGACTGGACGATGTTGGGGCCTTGCTCGCGCGCGGTCTGCACGTGGTCGAACGGCTCTTCCGCGGGCGGCCGGTAGGGGCGCATCAGCGTGAAGTCGTTGCCCTCCAGCACCGCGCGGAACGCCTCGAAGCTCACGTCGTTCAGCAGGATTTCGGTGACGCGGTCGCCGACGCCGAGCCGGTTCTTGTCGCGCGGGTCGCGCGAGAGGCGGTGCGCGTCGGAGCCTTGCAGCAGGTGCATGCGCCGCGGGTATTCGGGCTTGGAGCCGTCGAAGAAACGCAGGGTGGACCGCCGCGACGCGCTGTCGAGGTCGGTGACTTCGAGCGCGTGCAGGTTGGGGTCCTGGGTGAAGGCGATGCGCGTCTGGCCGCCAAAGCTCATGCCTTGCAGCGCGACGCCGTGGGTTGAATTCGCATGCGCGGCGATGACGAGGCCGCCGGCCTCCCGGATCATCCGGTAGGCGGTGAGCACGTCCGTCGTCGGGCCGACCTCCGTGATGCCGTCCGCCAGCCGATCCATCGGCACGGCGAGGCGCAACAGGAGCAATTCCAGTTTGCGGAGCGGCGTTTCGGGCGGGAAAATCCCGAGGATATGAAAGCCGAACGTGGCTGTGAACTCAAAACCCGGCAGCACGAGGATCTTGTCGCCCAGACGGCGATACTCATCCAGATCCCGGCGCTCCTGCGGTCGCAAGCGGTCGTTGGCCTCTAACCATGTGAGCCGTTCAATTTCGGCTCGCAACCTGGCAACCCCTTCGACCGTGTTATGGTCGGTGATCGCCACAATGTCGAGGCCCCGTGATTCCGCCTTCTGCAACCATTGCAGGTAAGTGGTGCCTGGTTCCAACCAGTCCGCTGATGCGGGGGTGTGCAAATGGATGTCCACCCGCCGCCAATCACCCTCAGGCGCCCGGAAGCTCCTTCTTATTCGCTTTTTTTCGGGCACAGAAAGTATGAACTCTCCTTTCTTAAAGACGAGGCCCGGTCATGTGACCGAGCCTCGTTACGTACACTCAGTGCGCAAGTGTCATTATTGTGCTATTTGTGATGTATGTCAAGTAAGGAACATTAACAATACGGCCGGAATCGCGGATTAGACGGATGCCCGGATTGCTCGGATGCGCGCGCCGTCCGTGATATTCGCGCGGCCGTTCAATCCGCGACTCAGACGCATCCTGTTTGGAAACGCGGATCATGCCGCATATAATAATTTGCGTTGATCACTCCGCCCCGCGCCCATGCTGCGCGCGAGAAAGGGAACGTCGGATATGAGCGCAA
>CAZPTI010000499.1:0-2181 GCA_964588925.1 uncultured Anaerolineales bacterium
CATCGACGAACGCATCGCCAAAATGCGGGGCCGCCGCCCGGAACTGCGCGACCGCCTGCCCGAATACAAGGCTGCCGCGCTCGCGCAGGAGCAGGAAATCGCGGCGCGCCTCGGCCTGACCCCCGCCGCATTGCATCAGGAGTTGGAACGCAACATAGGCCCCGCGGCGTCTTGAGGGCAGCGCGGAGGAGTCGCTTTCGCGCGCTTTCGCCCGTCCGCCGAACAGGGAGGTGTGTCGTGACTGTCTTCGCTCGCATCGCCCTTGCCATTGCCGCCCTGTTGCTCTGCGCCACCGTTGTCTTCGTTGCGCCGCTGCCTGGCCGCGCCGTCCCGTCTGCGTCTGCTCCCGTCACACCCATCCCCGTCGCGCCGTCCACGATTAACCTCGGCCTTCCTGCCGGAGATGCGTATTGCATGAAAGGCGTGGCGGTGGACGAGCCACGCAGCCTTGCTTACGTGATGAGCGCGAATGAAGGCTACCCGCGTCGAGCCCTCGTCTCCGTAGTCGATCTCGAAAAGGGGCGGGTCGGCCCGACCATCTCCATTAGCTCCGCTTTCGGCAACCCCGGCGACGACGTGCTCGTATCTCCGGACGGAAAATACCTGTATTTCCAGAGCTTTGCCGCTCAAGGCGATGCGCGCATGGACGTCCGCACGGGGTCAGTCGAGCCGTCTTCTGTCCGCGCGGCCGGAGTGCTATTCAGCCAGGACCGCGCCATTGCAGCGGCGCGAAACGCTGACTGGCTCAAAGTCTATCGCGCCGCCGACTTTTTCGAGGGCAAGGCCCCGCTGTGGGAAAAAAGCGCGCTGCCGCCGGTCGTTTCAGGCTTCCTGGACGTCGCGATTAGCGGGAATCGCATCGCCGTAGCCGAGTCCGAGCAGCAGCGCAACCCTGCGATTGTGGTCTTTGACCTTACGACCGGGAAGGAGCTTGCGCGGGCTGCGTTGTCCCGTCCGCTTGAAACCCTCCTGCCCGGCCCCGACGGCGGCTTTGCCGTCGTGTATACGTCCCGCCTCCGCGAGCGCATGATCGCGCGCTATGATGCGGATTTGACGGCGCTTGGGGAGGCGCAGCGTCCGCTATACTCCAACGTGGTTTATGACGGAGACAATCAGCAGTACCTCTTGAATGGCCTGACGCCCGACGATGCGACGTGGAACTCCCCCGGCTATCTCATTGGCCTGGATGCGCGCGAACTGAAGCAAGGCGCGCGAACGCAGCTTGAACCCGGCCCGTACACGCGCACGCTCATTCCCTATCGCGACCGCATTATCGCCTATACAGGCGACTGCGATGCAAGCCGGCTCGACATTTATGACCGGCAAACGCTCCAGCTCCGCCGCCGGATCCCGACGGGCGTGCGGCTCGCCGCGATCGCCATTGACGACGCAGCAGGCAGACTCTACGTTGCCGACACGCACTTCCGCACCCACGTCATCGCGCTGCCGGAGGGCAAAGTCACCGCGATCTGGGAGGGCGGCGCGCCGCTGACGCTCGACGCGGCACATCACCGGCTCTACGTTAACACGGGCGTGGAGGTGCGCGCGCTCGACACGGGGACGGGCGCCATCATGGCGCGTTTTCCGCAATACGGGCAGGCCGCGCCGGATGCGAGGCGCGACATTGTTTACATTGCTTACCGGGGCGTCACGAAGTACGACCTCGCCGGCCACCTCCTCGGCAAACTGGCCGGGACACTCCCTGATCCTGAACTGTCGATCATGGCGGATCAATCCTATGCGATTGGCGCTGTCGCGAACCCCGTCACCGGTCACCTCGCCGTTCTCATGTACCGGGGCAAGCCGTACGGTGACCCGGCGAGCAACCTGCGCATCTATGCGCCGAAGTCGGACACCGTGACCTCCACATCCGGCGATTATGAGCTGGTCACTGACATTACCCACGACGCCGCCGGGCACTGGTATGTGTCCTACGGTTTCCCCGGAATATTTAACGCGCTGCGCAAGTATACGCCGGACGGCGCGCAACTCGCGCAATTGGGGGGCCGCAGCGGGCAAGTGGCCGTGGACGAGCAGCGCGGCAAAGTCTATCTCGCGCAGAGCAGCGAAGCCGACTGGCAATACCTGCGCGGGCAGGAAGACTACCTCGCGCAACTTAACCTGTCCGATCTTTCGTCGGAGCGTCTTGCGCCCGGTATGGCGGATGTCGCAGGCATGGTC
>CAZPTI010000500.1:0-2179 GCA_964588925.1 uncultured Anaerolineales bacterium
ATCCGCGTATTCGTCGTCGAAGAACCGCGCGATGCGGTCCATTTCGACAGGCAACTCGCTCATCTCGCCTCCTATGGCAAATCGAATGTGAGGACGGTCACGGCGGGACCGAGCGAAACGCCGTCTGGCCCGACGGCCTCCGCGTTGGCAAACGTCCCGTCTGCTGACAGGTAAAGGATTGCTGCCAGCGTGTACCGCCCGGCCGGCGCATCGGGCGCGATTGGAACTTCGTAATAGTCCTCGATGACCTGACCCGGCGCCAGTTTCGAGAACGGCATCATGCCGAGAACGGGCGCGGCGGTGTCGAGCGTCCACACCGCGGCGTCCCCGCGTTGCAGGCGCAGCGAGAGAGAATAGTGGGGCGCGGCGGCGAGTGATTGCCAGACGAGCGAGAGGGGCAGCACCTTGCCGCGTGCGAACTGCGGCTGACCGAGCGGCCAGTGGTAGCCCGCCAGCCTGATCCGGCCATCGTACGTGGCGTTCACCGGCGACAGCCCAGCGGGAGCGGTCCGGCTCGGCTGCCTTTCGAGCGCAACGAGCGCGCCCCGCGCGGTGGGGAAGCTCCAGTTGCCCGCACCGTTGACTGTCCGGGCCACCATGAACGGGCGGTCCTCTGCCGCCGCGCGCTCCGAGTGCTGCTGTAACTCATTCTCCATCTGGCTGCGAATCAGGCAGTCAGGGCAAAGTTGATCGACCTGCTGCGCATACCAGAGCGGCGTGGCCTGTTCCCAATCTGCCGAGATCAGCGCGCGTGGCGGGGCCAGGCGGAGGCTTGCGGCGAGCCGGTCGGCCGCGCCGCCCGACTTTAGATCTTGCCGGAAAATGTCCAGCGGCGTCTCGACCGACTGGCTGCGGCGCTGCTGCTGCCACTGAGCTGGCAGCCGCGCCAGCGCGAGCGCGGCGATCACCAGGGCCGACGCGACGAGGGCAACGCTGAGCCACGGCTTTCGATTCCCCGGCGGCTGGGTGGCGTCGTGAGACAGCCCGCTGCCGATCAGCGCGACCAGACAGACATACGCCGGAATGTAGAACACGAACTGCCGGGGCACCATGTAATTCTGCGTGAGGTACGCCTGAAGCAGGAAGCACGCAAGGAGAAACACCAGCCAGCCCGGGTCGCGGCGCTGGATGAGCGCCAGCGCAACGCCGGTCACGCCGATCAGCAACGCGGGCCACGCGAAGTTTTCGCGCAACGTAGTCCAGTACGAGGCGAGGTTCGCCGCTTGCGGCGCAAGCTTGACCTGGCCGAGGTAGCCAGCGTCCTGCATAAATCGGGCGAAACCGCTCAGCGTATAAATCGGGGCCTGATACGGCGGCAGACCTCGGTGGGAAGCCCAGGGCACATACAGATAGAGCAACAGTGGCAACGCCAGCCCCGCGCCGACCGCGAGCCAGGACTTGAGGGGCGCTCGACCGCCACGGATCAGGACCAGCGCGGCCAGGGCGGGGCCGAAGGCGAGGAAGCTGCGATGATGGGCGAGCGACGCGCCGGCCGCGAGGCCAAGCCAGAGCCAGGAGCCAACGCGGTTCGGCGCGCGGTAAAAGCTGTAGGCCGCAGTTAGGACGAGCGCGGTCAGCAGCGCGTTAAGCGCGTACTTGTCGCCAAGCACGGCCTGTCCCCAGTAAACCGGCGACACGGCGAGCAGAAGGGCCGCAGCGGTCGCGGCAAGCCATGAGCCGCTTACTCGTCTCACGAGGGACCACAGCAGCGCGACGCCTCCGGCGGCTGCGAGCGCGCTCAACAGATTAGTGCGCCAGGCCACGCTGCCGAAGGGCACGACCGCCACCCACAGACGGTTAAGCAACGTTTGCAGCGGATAGCCGGTGGGGTGGGTGAGGCTGAGGATGGAGGGGACAAATTGAAGTTCGCCGGCGTCCCCGCCCAGGATCCCCGGCGCAAGTGTTGCCGTATACGCAGCCGCTGTCAGCGCAAAGACGAGCAGCGGCGGCAGAAATGGGCGCAGGGCGCAGTAAGTGCGGGCTGTTGACTGACGGGTCATGGCGATCAAACCGGCGGCGGAAACGAGCGCTTGCGCGCCTCGCTTTTATACCTTGCCGGTGTGCGGGTGTCAATAAAGACGAAAGGAACTCTGGAAGCCTCCCCGCTTGTCGACTGCGGGTCATCTGTTATGATTTGCGCATGCCAACCGAACCCGTCATCCGCATCAAGCGCAGCGCG
>CAZPTI010000501.1:0-2177 GCA_964588925.1 uncultured Anaerolineales bacterium
ACCCGCAGCGGACTGTGGCGGCGCTCACGGACGGCTGTCGCCATAACCTTTATAAATACTTGCGCAACCATTGCTCTTTCATTGAACGCCATCGCCCTTTGCCCCTTGCTGTTGGAGGACTGGATGACGTCTAAACCCTGGCTGGCGCACTACGACCCTGGCGTGCCTGCAACCCTGGAGCCGTACCCTCGCATCACCCTGCTCGACCACGTGCGGGAGACGACGGAGCAGCGGCCCGATCACACGGCGCTCATCTTCAAGGGGGAGCGCATTTCGTTCGGCGAGCTGATGTGGCGGAGCGACGCGCTCGCGCATGCGCTGATCGCCGCTGGCGTGAAGAAGGGCGACCGGGTTGCCATCATCATGCCCAACACCCCGCAATACGTCATCGCCGAGTTCGCCATCTGGAAGGCCGGGGGCATCGTCGCATCCATCAACCCGCTCTACACCGGCCCCGAACTGGAGCACGCGCTGAAGGAGTGCGGCGCCGAAGTCGCCATCGTGATGACCTTGTTCTACGAGAAGGTCAAGGCGGCGCAGAAGAAGACGAGCCTCAAGCGGATCATCGCGACGAACATCCGGGAGTACCTGCCGAAGGCGTTGATGGTCGCGTTCATGCTGCTGAAGGAGAAGAAGGAGGGGCACCGGGTCAGCCTGCGCGACGGCGATCTGTGGTTCGCCGACCTGATCCAGGCGCACGCAGGCAAGCAGACCCCGCCGGTCACGGTCACGCCCGACGATCCGGCGCTGATCCTCTTCACCGGCGGCACGACCGGCATCAGCAAGGCGGCGCTCGCCACGCACCTGGCGCTCGTCCAGGCGGGCTTGCAGATTCGCGCGTGGTTCGCCAGCGCGCTGGTGGAGTGGGACGACCGCTTCATGACCAACCTGCCGCTGTTCCACGTCTTTGCGGCGGTGGGGGTGCAGATGGTGGCGCTTCTGGGGCGCAGCGCGATGATCCTCGTGCCGAACCCTCGCGATCTGGACGATGTGGTTGCCACGATCCAGAAGACGAAGCCGACGTTCCTCCCCGGCGTGCCGACCCTGTTCAATGCGCTGATGAGCCACCCGAAGGTGGTCGCCAAACAGGTCGACATGACCTCGATCAAGCTGTGCATCTCCGGCGCGGCCCCGCTCATGCTCGACACGAAGCAGCGGTTCGAGGCGTTGACGGGCGGGCGCATCGTGGAGGGCTACGCGCTGACCGAAACCATGATGGCGGCGGTCATCAGCCCGATTGTCGGGCAGTACAAGCCCGGTTTCGTCGGCATGCCGATCCCTGACGTGGAGGTGCGGATCGTGGATGCGGACACGGGCGAGCGCGAGCTGCCCCCGTGCGAGATCGGCGAGATCACGGTGGCTGCGCCGGAGCTGATGGTCGGCTACTGGAACCGGCCCAAAGAGACCGCCGACATGCTCAAGGGCGGCTGGCTCTACACGGGCGACCTGGGCTATCTGGACGAGGACGGCTACCTGACCATCGTGGACCGCAAGAAGGATGTCATCAAGCCGAGCGGCTTCCAGGTGTGGCCGCGCGAGGTGGAGGAGGTGATCGCCACCCACCCGGCGGTGCAGGAGGTCGGCGTGGCAGGCGTCCCCGATCCGCATGCGGGCGAGGCGGTGAAGGCGTACGTGGTGCTGCGCGAGGGCATGTCCGCTACGGAGCAGGAGATACGCGACCACTGCCGCCAGAGCCTGACGGGCTACAAGGTGCCGAAGTACGTCGAGTTCCGCACGGCGCTGCCGAAGAGCGCAATCGGGAAGATGCTGCGGCGGGAGCTGGCGAAGTAACGGCGCGCCTTCGCGCCAGTTGCCAGGCACTTCGCAAGTGCCTGGCAACTTCTCCCCCCCGAGCCCCCTTTGTTCGCTGGCTTATCCCACACTTATCCCTCGTTATCCCCCATTTTTCCCTCGCTTTTCCCACGACGCGCGGCATGTTCGCCCACTCATAAACTAGCGTTCTGTGAGGCACGCGGCCATCTCGAATAATCGAATAATGATCGAATAAACGAATGCGCTCGCCGGGCAGATGCAGGTTGCGGCGCGACATTCGCTTATTCGCTCCGCCATTCGGTTATTCGAGATGGCCGGCACCTTTTATGATGGATGTCAGCCCGTATCATCGGTTGACCCCCGCCCGTAGCGAGGGTTATAATGCGTCATGCGTATGCGGGAGG
>CAZPTI010000502.1:0-2176 GCA_964588925.1 uncultured Anaerolineales bacterium
CGGCTCGAACTCCCGTAATGTCTTGCGCCCTTAATCGGGTGACAGGAGATGAACCTGTCAGGTCTCGCGTGGCGGTTGAACGCTACTGAAGCGTGATGCTCAACGGCTCCAGCGCGCCCGGCCAGGCGGAATCTTGCGCTGTGAGCTTGAGGCCACGGACGCGCGGCTTCACGAGGTAATGGTTGGTCAAGTTATAGCCGAAGGCCGCGGGGAAGTCGTTCAGCAGCACCTGCTGCGCCTGTTTGTAGAGGCTGAGGCGCGCGGCTTGATTCGTCTGCGTGTCCGCCGTATCAGTCAGCGCGTCGAACTGCTCGTTCTGGTACCCCTGGCGCTGCGCGAAGGTCGCCGTCGACTTCCAATAGACGCTCAGCCAGTTCTGCGGGTCAGGGTAGTCGGCGCACCAGCCCTGCCGGGCGAGCAGCGGGAAGGTCTTCGGATTGCGCGCCAGCATGACATAAGTGGACGCGTCGACGGGGTCGAGCGTGAGGTCGACGCCGAGATTTTTCTTGTAGTTTGCGGCCAGCCACTCATTGCGAACGCGATTGAGCGGGCTATCACTGAAGGTTAGCTTCAGGCCGAGCGCGTTGAGCTGTTCCGGTCCACCGTAACTCGACTCGGCCAGAATCTGCCGGGCCAGCGCGGGGTCGAACTTCATCGGCGACTGCGGATCGTAGCCGGGAAAGCCGGACGGAACCCATGTCCAGGTTGCTAATGACAGGCCACCGTCTACGTCCTTCGCCCAACCCTCTGCATCGAATGCCAGCGCGAACGCCTGCCGCACCTTCGGGTCCTTCATCGGCGAGTCATACTCCTTCCCGCCGGCATCCTTGTATGTTGCGGTAAGGCCGAACTTGATGACCATGGTGCAGGAGCCGGGATAGAGCAGGTGTTGCGCCTTCAAAACCGGATCTGCGTTGACTGTTGGCAGATCTTCAGCTGCCGAAGGAACGATGTCGAGCGCACCGCGCTGGTACAACTCGAATGCCTCGGCCGAGTCCCCAATATAACGAAACTCCAATTCATAGGCTGCGCGTCCGCGCCAGTAACGCGTGTTTGGGACGAAGCGGGTGATGACGTCCTGCGCATTTGCTGTCATCACGAACGGTCCGTTGCCGACCTGCCGCGCCGGGTCGCGCCACCACTCCGCACCGCCGGCCGCAATCAGCTCTTCCTTTGCTGGATAAGTCACCCACATGGACATCACGGTGTGGAAGTACGGGGCCGGCTGTGAGAGGGTCAGCTTCAGGGTGTTGCAGAGCGGGTCGGCGTAGGGGAGCGCGGCGCACGCCTGCCCGTCTGCGCGGAGCGGGAGCACGCTTTGATCGACCACCTGCTTCGCCGCATCGCACTCAGCGGGCGCGCTGCACCAGCGCCATTCACGCGCGCCTATGATCTCGTCTGTGATGGCGGCATACTCACCGCCCGTCTTCGGGTCGATGTTGCGCTTGATCGAATAGGCATAACGCGCCGCGTTCAGCAGCGAGCCGTCGCTGTAACGCAAACCCGGACGCAACCTGAAAGTGAGTTGCGTCGCATCGACGTTGTACTGCCACGACTCTGCCGCGCCGGGGACGGTCGCGAGATGCTCGTCGAGCCGCGTTAGTCCCTCATACATCAGTTGCAGCAGCGCGACTTCGTTTACGAATGAGGCAACCTGCGGGTCGATGGATTCGGGGTAAGATCCGAGATTGATCCGCAGCGGCGCCGGAAAGTCTCGACCGACCAGCGGCAGGTATAATCTCGGCATGGGCTGTCTGGGGCCGAGCGGGGCGGCGTCGACCGGGCCAATAGCGACCGCGGCCAGCAAAACGACGACTGCGAGGACGGCGAAACAACGGTGTTTCATGGTGCGAGCTCCTTCGTTGGAGTGAGCAAGCGCGAATGCGCGTTTGAGTCTACTTCGCCGATGTTACGGAAACTTACGTGACAGGGAAAGAGGGGGTTCGTTACTGCAATAAACGTGAGGCGCGGCCTTTCTACGGCAACGGCTGACCCCGAGTCACACCCGCGTTTTGAATCCCTGCCCCTTTCTTAGTTTTCGGGTATCATATCCCCATGAGGCGCAAATGACCCGCATCGTCTTCATGGGCACACCCGACTTCGCCGTCCCTGTGCTGGACGCGCTCGTGTCCGCGCGGTACGACGTGACCGCGGTTTACACGCGCGAAGATCAGCC
>CAZPTI010000503.1:0-2148 GCA_964588925.1 uncultured Anaerolineales bacterium
CCCGAAACCCGTCGGGAGAGACGAACACCCGACGGGTTCCCGAAACCCGTCGGGTGTTGCGCGGGGTTAGCCCGCGATCCAGCGGCGCTCGTCGAAGACCAGGCCGCTCCTGATGAGCTGCTGGCGGATGGTCTCCGCGCTGACTTCTTCGACGACGCCGCGAGCGATGAGCTGCGTGCGCAGGCGCTGGAGCGACCAGACGTCGAAGCCGAGGCCGAGCGTGGCGGGGTCGGTCATGGCGAGCTCGGCAATGGCGTCGCGCTGCTTCTTGCTGAACACCGGCGGCCGGCCGGGCGAGTGGCGGGGCAGCAGGCCTTTGATGCCCTGCTTGTCGAAGCGGTGAATCCACTTGCGGACGTTGATGGGGTGCAGGCTGACGCGGGCGCCGATCTCGTGGACGCCCACGCGCTGGGCCGATAGCTGGATGATCTGCGCGCGCTGCGCCAGCTCGGGGTCGCCGCCTTGCGCCATCTCCGCGAGCTTTGCCTGTTCGTCGGCTTTCAACGGTCGAACGTAAAGTGCCATCGTGCTGAATCTCCTACCCTTGCGACGGGTTTGTTTTGCATGGTTCTCCGGCGTTTGCGCCATTATGCGAATGATGACGACGCGAGGCTGCAAAAAGATACGGTATTATTCGTGGGAGAGGGGAGAATTCTGCGAATATAGCATATTTTTAAGGTATGAGGGTTTGCGGCAGATCAGGGGATTAGCGGCACGCGGACCCGAATCGTGGTTCCGCGGCCGGGGGCGGCGTCCAGGTCGAGCTGGCCGCCGAGCATCTGGGCGCGTTCGGTCATGCCGAGGAGGCCGAGGCGGCCTTTGCGGCGGGCCTGGTCGGGGTCCATGCCGATGCCGTTGTCGGTGATGGTGGCGGTGAGCGCGCCGTTCGCGCGGGCGAGGGTGATGGCCGCGGTGGTGGCGCGGCTGTGACGGACGACGTTGGCGAGGGCTTCCTGGATGATGCGGTAGAGCGCGGTTTCGACTTCGGGCGGGAGGCGCGCTTCTTCGAGGCCGGCCGCGCGGAGGTCGACGCGGAGGTCGGTCTGGCGGCTGAGGGATTCGATGTACTGCTCGACGGCGGCGACGAGGCCGAAGCGGTCGAGGCTGGCCGGGCGGAGGTTGACCGCGAGGCGGCGCAGGTCAAGCATGATTTGATCGGTCAGGTTGCGCAGGTCGGCGATTTCGTTGCGGACGCGAGTTGGCTCGTCGCAGAGGCGGTCGAGGCGGGAGAGGCGCATGCCGAGCGCGGTGAGGGCCTGCGCGGCGGTGTCATGGAGGTCGCGGCCGAGCGCGGCGCGTTCGGCCTCCTGCACCTCGACGAGGCGCCGGGAGAGGGTCTGCAACTGCTCGCCGCGGCGCGCCAGCTCCTGGTTGGCCTCCTCCAACTCGACGCTGCGCAGCTCTAACTCCTGGTTGGCGGTCTCCAACTCGACGCTGCGCAGCTCCAACTCCTGATTCGCGGTCTCCAACTCGACGCTGCGCAGCTCTAACTCGCGGTTGGCGGTCTCAAGCTCCGCGGTCCGGCCGCGCACCTGCTCCTCAGCAAGGCGGCGCTTGCTGCGTTCGGCGGCCTCCTCGAGCGCGCGCAGCACCGCGGGCGCGAGGCGGGCGAGGCGGTCTTTGAGCACGTAGTCGGTTGCGCCAGCCTTGAGGGTGTCGATCGCGCGCTCCTCGCCGAGCGCGCCGGTGACGAAGATGAAGGGGACGTCGGGGCAGACACCCTGGGCGAGCGCGAGCGCGGACATGCCGTCGAAGCCGGGGAGCGCGTAGTCGGAGAGGATCAGGTCGAGGGGCGCGGCGCGGAGCGCGGCGAGATACTCGTCGCGCGTGGCCGCGCGCACCGCGTCGAACGCGATGTCGGCCTTGCGCAGGTGGCGCAGGATGAGGAAGGCGTCGGCCTCGGTGTCTTCGAGGAAGAGGATGCGCAGGCGGGGACCACTCGCCTCAATCGGTTTTTCCACTCGCCTGATCTCCCAGGGTGAAATAGAACGTGGCGCCGCGGCCCGGCTCGCCCGCGGCCCACACGCGGCCCCCGTGCCGCTCGACGATGCGCTGAACAATCGCAAGGCCGACGCCGGTGCCCTCGTACTCTTCGGGGCGGTGCAGGCGCTGGAAGAGGCCGAACACCTGCCCGGCGTGGGCCATGTC
>CAZPTI010000504.1:0-2134 GCA_964588925.1 uncultured Anaerolineales bacterium
AAGAACCGCCTGGCGCGCGGCGAACGCGAACTGGTGGTGCTGCGCGAGCAGGCCGGCAGGGAAACGGAGCGTCTGCGCGCTATCGAAAGGACCCTTGCGCAGCGCGATGAAATCGAGGCGGGCTGGCGCGAGTTGCAGGTTGCCCGCGCGGCCGAAGCCGACTGGGGCGAGCGTCTGCGCCGGCACAGCGCGCTCCGCGAGAAGCTGAGCCACGCGCAGCGCGCGATCGATGCCGAGCGCGCGGAGCTGGCGGGCGATCAGCGGCGCTTACAGGCGCGGGTCAACGAGTTGGCGGCAAAGGCGGGTGCGGTCGAGAATCACCGGCGGACATTGGCCGAGGCGCAAGCTGCGGTTGCGGAGCTGACGCGGCTGGCGGAGCGTCGCGACGAGATTGCGGTCGCGATGCGCCAGCTTGCCGAAGAGGGCGCGGCGCTGCGCCATGAGTCGGACCGCGTCAAAGAGGAAGGACAGGCGATTAAGGAGCGGCTCGACCTGCTGCGCGAGGCGGACGAGGCCATGTGTCCGGTATGTAATCAGCCGCTGAGCGCGGAGCACCGGGAACAGGTCGCCGCGCAGTTGGCCGCCGAGCGTGAAGCGTTGGCCGAGCGGTTCAGAGCCGCTAACGCGTCCCTAAAAGCGCTGGGCGAGCGTAATGCGCGGCTGGAGGCGGAGGAACGCGAGCTCAATGCCGCCCTGCGCAAAGGTGAGGCGCGGCGGCAGCAGGCCGCAAAGGCCGAAGCAGCGGTGGGCGAATGCGAGACCGCCGCAAAAGAGTTAGATGCTGCGGGCGGGCAGTTGGCCGAGGTTACCGGACGCCTCGAACGCGAGGAGTATGCGGACGCAGCGCGTGCGGAACTGGCGCGGCTGCGCGCGGAACTTGACGCGGTCGGCTACAGCGCGGAGGCGCACGAGAAGCTGCGCGCGGATATCGCGCGGCTGCAACCGTTCGATGAGCGGTATCAGCGCCACTTGCTGACCGCGCTCGACCAGCACGAGGAGGCGCAGAAGCGCTGCGTGGACCTGGCGGAGCAAATCGCGCGGCGCGAGGAGGAGTTGACGCAGGATCGAACGCGGCGCGACGAGTTGCAGCGCGAGGTGGCCGGGCTGCCCGCGCTTCAACTCAAGCTGCGGCAGGCCGAGGAGAACGCGCAAAATGCGGCGTTCGTGTGCCGCCGCGCGCAGCAGAAAGAAGGCGCGGCGCAGCAGCAACTGGATTCGCTGGCGCGGTTGGAAGAGCGCCGCGCGAAGCTGCGCGAACAACTCGACGCGCTCAACAGCGAAATCGCGCTCTACGGTGAGTTACGCGACGCGTTCGGCAAGAAGGGCTTGCAGGCCATGATTATCGAAAGCGCGATCCCGGAGATCGAGATCGAGGCGAACCGCCTGCTCCAGCGAATGAGCGAGGGGCGGATGGCCCTGCGGCTGGAAACGCAGCGCGACAAGGTGTCGGGCGGCGGCGTGATTGAGACGCTGGACATTATCCTGGGCGACGAACTGGGCTCCCGGCCGTACGAGATGTTCTCCGGCGGGGAGAGCTTCCGCGCGAACCTGGCGCTGCGCATCGCGTTGAGCAACCTCCTCGCGCGCCGCGCGGGCGCCCAGTTGCAGACGCTCGTTATCGACGAGGGCTTCGGCTCGCAGGATGCGCGCAGCCTGGGGCTGGTGGTCGAGACAATCAATGCGATCAAGGACGACTTCCAGTTGATCCTGGTGATCAGCCATATCGAGGAACTGAAGGATCAGTTTGGCGCGCGGATCGACGTGGTCAAGGAGATTACCGGCTCCCGCGCGACCGTTGTGTGAGGTCAGGCATGGTCTCTTTCGACGACGTCCTCTCTGCCGCCCGCGTGATCGAGGGCAAGGCCCATCGCACGCCCGTCCACGCGTCGCGCCTGTTGAACGAAGTCTGCGGCGCGGAAGTCTTTCTCAAGTGCGAGAACTTCCAGCGGGTCGGCGCGTTCAAGTTTCGGGGCGCATACAACGCGGTGAGCCGCCTGAGCGACGAAGAACGCGCGCGCGGCGTCATCACGCACTCGTCCGGCAACCATGCGCAGGCGCTGGCCCTGGTGTGCAAGCTGCTCGGCGTGAAGGCGACGATTGTCATGCCGCAGGACGCGCCCGCGATGAAGCTGGC
>CAZPTI010000505.1:0-2128 GCA_964588925.1 uncultured Anaerolineales bacterium
GAACGCGCGCACCTTGAGCATGTCCAGCGCGGGGATGCCCTCGGTGATGCAGATGATCAGCTCGATGCCCGCATGCGCGGCTTCGAGGATGGAGTCGGGCGCGAATTTGGCCGGCACGTAGATGATGCTCGTGTTGGCGCCGGTCGCGTCGCGCGCCTCGGCCACGCTGTCGAAGATCGGCACGTTGCCCACGGCCCAGCCGCCACCTTTGCCCGGCGTGACACCAGCCACGACGTTTGTGCCGTACGCGATCATCTGCTCGGTGTGGAAAGCGCCCTCGCGGCCGGTGATGCCCTGCACGACGAGGCGCGTGTTCTTGCCAACAAGGATGCTCATGCGGTCCTCCCCTCAGCGCCAGCCTGCGCAGCAGCGACAGCCTTTTGCGCAGCCTCGGCGAGCGTCTCGGCGGTCATCATCTGGGCGTCGGCCAGGATGGCGCGGCCTTCCTCGGCGTTCGTGCCGACCAGACGGACGACCATCGGCACCTGCGTCGGCACTTCCTTGAGCGCCTGGAGGATGCCCTTTGCCACTTCGTCGCCGCGCGTGATGCCGCCGAAGATGTTGAAGAGGACGGCTTTGACCTTCGGGTCGTGGAGGATGATGCGGAGCGCGGCTGCAACCTTGTCAGCCTTCGCGCCGCCGCCCACGTCGAGGAAGTTGGCCGGTTCGCCGCCGTAGAGCTTGATGATGTCCATCGTCGCCATTGCGAGGCCCGCGCCGTTGACCATGCAGCCGATCTCGCCATCAAGCTGGACGTAGCTCAGGCCGTTGAGGCGCGCTTCCTTCTCTTCGGGAGTCTCCTCGTCCTCGTCGCGCAGGGCTGCGAGGTCGGGATGGCGGAAGAGCGCGCTGTCGTCGAGAACAATCTTGCCGTCGAGCGCCTTGAGGGTGCCGTCACCGAGCACGGCGAGCGGGTTGATCTCCGCAAGACTGGCGTCGATGTCCATGTAGCAGGTGTAAAGGCCCTGGCAAATCTTTGTAAACTGCGCCAACTGCTCGCGCGGGAGGTCCATCTTGAGCGCGATGTCGCGCGCCTGGTACTCGCGCAGGCCGAGACACGGGTCGACGGCGACCGTGATGATCTTCTCCGGCGTGGTCGCGGCAACTTCCTCGATGTCCATGCCGCCGGCCGCGGAGGCCATGACGACGACGCGGCGCGTGGCGCGGTCGAGGATCATGCCGAGGTAGATTTCGTTGGCGATTTGCGCCGCGGGGTCGACGAGCACCTTCTTGACGGTCAGGCCCTTGATGTCCATGCCGAGGATGCGGCCGGCCACTTCCTCCGCCTCAGCCGGGGTCTTCGCCAGCTTGATGCCGCCCGCCTTGCCCCGGCCGCCAACGAGCACCTGCGACTTGACGACGACCGCCCCGCCGATCTTCTCGGCAATGGCTTTCGCCTCGGCCGGGGTGGTCGCCACGTCGCCTTCGGGCACGGGGATGCCGTACTGGCCGAAGATGCGTTTGGCCTGGTATTCCTGCAGTTTCAACGCGCGCCTCCTTGATTTCTGTAGAACCAACAACATGGAAAGGGTGACACGGCATTGTGTCACCTGGAGAGGGTTTGTAGTGGGCGCTTCAGCGCCGGGCGCTAAAGCGCCTACTACGAACCGGACTGCAATCGCTTGACAAGCTCGATGTATGCCTGCATCGCCATTTCGGATGACGTGCCTTTGAGCTTGGCCCAGGCGTCGTACTTGGCTTTGCCGACGAGGTCGAAGCCGGTGGGACGAGCGCCCTGCACGTCGCCGGCGGTGGCCTGCTTGTAGAACGCGTACAGGCTGAGAAGGGTTTTGTCGTCCGGTTTCCTGGGCAGCTTCTGAACGTCTTGCGCGGCCTGTTCAAATTGCGCTTTCAGGTCAGCCATTGGGAGCCTCCCGGATAATGCGGTCACTTGCGGCGGATAACGCGGTTTACAGGGGGAAGTATACCGCTAGAGAGGGGGTGCGCAAAGATAAGGCGCGTACAGTTTGGGGGTGCGCGCGTGAGGAGGTGAGGGAGGAGGGGGCATCTGAGGTATGCGGCGCGGCCATCTCGAATAAGCGAATACGGGTCGAATAATCGAATGGCGCTGCGCGCTCGTGTTACACCCAAGCGCGGCCCGTGATGGGAAGGGCAGTCGATTAATCGA
>CAZPTI010000506.1:0-2105 GCA_964588925.1 uncultured Anaerolineales bacterium
GGGGCGGAGCGAATCCAGCGGCAGGAACGTCGCGCGGCCGGCCTGGTTGCGCTTGAGGAAATCGACGCCCGCCTCCGCGTCCTCCCACGACCGCACGACGATGTCCTGCGCGCGCCCGCCGAGCGCGGCTTCCAGCGCCCGCTCATACTTTGGCGGCACGGTGATAAGTTCACCGAGCGTGCCCAGGATGCCGGAGAGTCCAGCTGCTTTGTTGCGCGAAGCATCCTGAGCGGAGGCCGTCCCGGAGGGACGAGACGAAGCCGAAGGATGCGCCCCACGCGCGGCCGCGATCACTGCCCGCGCGCCGCCGCTCAACCCCGCGCCCTCATCGCGCAGCCGCTCGAGCATGTCCTGCTGATCCTGCAGGCGCGCCATCGCGCGCTGGGCCTGGTTGAGCTGCTCCTGCGTCTTGCGCTCGGCCTCCTGCGCCTCGGCCAGTTTCGCCGCCTGCGCGGTTCGGTCGCGCTCGACGGCCGCATACGCCTTCGCCAGCTCGTCGGCCTTGGCGCTCAGGGAGTCAAGCTGCTTCTGCTGTTCGGCCAGTTCCGTCTCGGCCGCCTTGCCTGCCGTGATGTGCTCCGCGTCGCTGGTCGACAGTTCCGCCCGGCGCCCCGCGATCTGCCCCAACTGTGAACGTCGCTCGGCCAGTTGCGTCTTGAGATTGAGCGCCAGGTCCTGCGCCTGCGCCAGCACGCGACCCTGCGCCGCGCGTTCCCGCTCGCGGCTCTGCAAGTCGCGCTCCGCATCCTCAACCCGCTTTGCTTCGGCCCGGTGAGCCGCCTGCGCCTCGGTTAGCTCCGCCTTCGCCGCGTCAACTCGCTGTTTGCCGTCTTCGAGCGCGGCCTTTAAATACGTGATCTCACGGCCCAGGTCGTCGGCCTGCTCGCGCCACAGCCGGATTTGCTCGCCGCGCACAGCCAGCTCGCGCTGGATCGTCTCGGCCTGCCGATGCAGTGCGCTCGAGGCGCGGTGCCACTCGCCCAGCTCCTCGCGCAGCCGCCCGCGTTCCTCGCGCCGCGCGGCCACCCGGTCGAGCAGCGCGGTCAGTTCAACGCTCGATTCCTCCGCCGCAGCCGCCGCATCTGCCGCGCGGTTGCGCGCGCCCGCCAGCGCCAGCAGCGCTTGCCGCCACCGGAAACCGTACCACGTCTTGAGGTGCAGTTCGAGGTCCGCGCGCAACTGCTGGTATTCCTGCGCGCGGCGCGCCTGCCCTTTGAGATAGCGCAGCCGGGGGGTCAGTTCGCTGATGATGTCGCGCGCGCGGGTGAGGTTGTTCGACGCGTCCGCCAGCTTCTGGCTGGCCTGCTCGCGCCTGGCCTGATGCACCGTAATGCCCGCGGCCTCCTCGAACAGCTTGC
Source organism: uncultured Anaerolineales bacterium (assembly GCA_964588925.1). Classification (GTDB taxonomy): domain Bacteria; phylum Chloroflexota; class Anaerolineae; order CG2-30-64-16; family CG2-30-64-16; genus JALOOB01. The sequence goes on from CAZPTI010000506.1 coordinate 1,359, forward strand.
GCCGCTCTTCGGGCCGCTGCGACAACGCCTGGTCGACCAACCCCTGCCCGATGACGCTGTACGTGCGCTCGCTCAGGCCGGAGCTGCCAAGCAGTTCGGCAATGTCGCGCAGCCGAACACGGTTGCCGTTGAGGTAATACTCGTTCTCGCCAGAGCGGTACGCCCTGCGCGAGATTTCAACTTCGGCAAAATCGACTGGCAGCCAGTTCGAGGAGTTGTCGAGGATGAGCGTAACCTGCGCCATGCCCATGCGCGGCCGCTGCTCGGAGCCGGAGAAGATCATGTCCTCGGTGCGCTTGCCCCGTAAGGCGGAGAAGCTCTGCTCGCCCAGCACCCAGCGCAGCGCGTCCGCCACGTTGGACTTGCCGCTGCCGTTCGGGCCGACCACAGCCGTGACGCCCGCGTCGAAGATGAACTCCGTGCGGGACGCAAAGGTCTTGTAGCCGTGCAGGGTGAGTTGCTTGAGGTATCGCACCGAGCGTTTATACCCTAAAGCCGCAAATGCGGCAAAAAAGACCTCTCCCTTCGACCTCCTCTGTTGTCGCAACGGGAGAGGCAGAAGGGAGAGGTGCGTCGCATCAAACTGGGGGTGGCTTACCGCCTGGGGTTGCGCCTCTCGAAGCAGTCTCGACAATAGACCGGCCGGCCCTGCCGCGGCTCGAACGGCACTTCGGTGGTCGTGCCGCAATCCGCGCAGGTGGCCTTGAACATCTGCCGCGTGCCGGCGCTGCTGCTGCCGCCGCTCCG
>CAZPTI010000507.1:0-2088 GCA_964588925.1 uncultured Anaerolineales bacterium
GCTTCGTCAAGCGTGTCTCCCGGCTGGATGTCCGCCTGCACGGGGATGGTCGTCACATAGGCCTCCAGGTGCGTCGCGCCGTTTGCCAGCGCAACGGAGACCCGATGATTGCCGTCCGCGACGAAGAAGACATCGCCGATTTGATAGACCTCGATGGGGCGCAGCCCCGCAGGTGACTGCATCATCAGATCGATGCCGGCCCACCGGTCCGCGCGAATCGCCTGGCGCGGCATGAAGCCCCGCGTGAAGTCCCGGTACCGGCCCACGCTGCCAACGATCCGATCGAGCGGGATCAAGCGCAGCTCGGTCATCTGAAGGTGCTGATAGCTGCGCAGCACGCGCGCAACGTCCTCGTAGGGCAGCAGATCGCGCGGCCGGTTCAGGAGGCGCGCGAAAACACCTTCGCGCAGCGCGCGCAGGCGGGCATCCAGAAAACGCTCTTTCGCATCTGCGCGGCTCATACGAACATGGGCGCCAGCCGGTCGTACAGTTCGCAGTAGCGGGCATAGGCCTGCGCATAGACGGTCCGCTGCGCGGGGTTGGGCGTTATGGTTGCTTTCAACCGAACCATGTTTGCCGCGGCCGCGTCCAGGTCCGCATAGTAGCCCGCCCCGACTGTGCCGATCATTGCCGCGCCGAGGCACGCCGTCTCCTCCGACTCGGTCGTGCGAATCGTCTTGCCCAGCGCGTCGGCCTTGATTTGCAGCCACAGCGGGCTGCGCGCGCCGCCGCCGATGCTGCGAATCTCATCGATGCTCACGCCCATGCCTTCGATCAGGTCGACCTGGCGCTTCAGCATAAACGCCACGGCCTCCAGCAGCGCGCGCGCAAAGTGCCCGCGGCTCGTCCGCAGCGTCGCGCCGAAGAAGACGGCCCGCGCAGCCGGGTTGTACTCCGGGGTGAACGCGCCTTCCAGATGCGGCAGCGCGGTCATCCCCTCGCATCCCGGCGCAACCAACTGCGCCTCGGCCGTCATCAGGTCGTAGACGTCCCGGCCCTCGGCCAACGCAGCGGCCATCTCGGCCCGGTAAAACGCGTCGCGGAACCACTTCAACGCCATCCCGGCCGTCTGGCCCCAGGGGAACAGCGAGTAGTAGCCGGCACGCGCGTGATAAAAGCACGGCAGGCGGCGCAGCGGGTCAAAGTGCGGTTCCGTCGTCGTCGCGACCACTGCCAGCGCCCCGCCCGTCGTCTCGCTTACCAGCCCCGCGCGGATGTTCCCCGCGCCGATGGCCCCGATCGTTTGATCCAACCCGCCCGCCACGGCCAGCGTGGCGGACGTCAGCCCGGCTTCGGCCGCGCCGCGCGGGTCGAGCGGGCCAATCCGCGCGCCCGGCTCCACCAGCCGGCCGAAACGGCTTTCGTCCACTCCGAGATAGTCGAGCATGTCGCGCTGCCAGTCGCGCGCGCAAATGTCGACAAGCAGCGAATCGCTTTGCAGCGCCAGCTCGGTTACGTACTGCCCGGTCAGCCGGTAGAGCAGGTAATCTTCGAGCAGGAGGAACTTCGCCGTGGCGTCGAATTGCTCAGGCTCGTGGCGGCGCATCCAGAGGATCTTGCACGCCGGCCAGGTCGGCACGACCTCCGGTTGGCCGGAAATGCGAAACATGGTCTCTGCGCCAAACTTCTCGCTGATTTCCGCAGCTTCGCTCACGGCGCGATTATCGAGCCAGACGATCACGCGCCGCGTCGGCCGGCCGCCGGCGTCGAGCGGGACGAGGGTCTCGCCCTGGCTTGAAATGGCAAGCGTGGCGACCGCCGCGGGCGCGATGCCGCTGCCCGCGACGACGTCCCGCACGACCGCGCAGCAGGCCTCCCAGTAGGTTTCGGCCTCGCACTCCACGACCGCGGGCGCAGGGGTTAGCAACTCATACTCGCGGCGTGAGACCGCAAGCATTTCGCCGCGCTCATTGAACAGCGCGGCTTTCATCGAGGTGGTTCCGGCGTCGATTCCGAGAAAGAAGGGCATAGGCGCTCCTGATGCGCAGTTACGCGTTAGCGCACGCGCTCGAACTCGACGCCCAGCATGCCGGCCAGAGCTTCAAGCGGTTGGGACAGGCGCCCGTATGCCAGCGCCGAGTGGTGCCC
>CAZPTI010000508.1:0-2084 GCA_964588925.1 uncultured Anaerolineales bacterium
ACGGCGCGGCAACACTTCCGGTATGATGATGGAAGAGGAACTCATGGCCGCCAGCCGCAGTCGTAAAGCCCAGGGTCTCACCCATCTCGACGCGCGAGGGCGCGCGCGCATGGTGGACGTGGGCGACAAAGAGGTCACGTGCCGCGAGGCCACAGCCGAGGCATTCGTGTTGATGCGGCGAGAGACGTTCAACGCCATCCGCGACGGCAAAGTGCCCAAGGGCGACGTGCTTTCGGCGGCCCGCATCGCGGGCATCCAGGCCGCCAAGCATACCCCTGATCTGATTCCGCTCTGCCACCCCCTGCGTATCACGGGCATTGGCATCGATTTTGAGCTGCTCGAGGCCAGGGCGGGCGGGCGCGACGGCGTGCGCATTCTGGCCACGGTGAAGGCGTTGGACCGTACCGGCGTCGAAATGGAGGCGCTGACGGCGGCGAGCGTGGCAGCCCTGACGATTTACGACATGGCCAAGGCGCTGGAGAAGGGTATGCAGGTGGGACCCGTAAGGCTGCTTGCAAAGTCCGGCGGCAAGAGCGGCGACTATCGCGCAGGAGGTCAGGGTTGAGCGCGAAGATGATCACAACGCAGGCGCAGCTCAACTTGGCGCTGTCCGAACTTGAGGCCGAAAAACGGCTGGCGCTGGATATCGAGAGCGACAGCTTCTACCACTACGAAGAGCGCCTGTGCATCGTCACGGTCTCCAGCCCGCGCGAGAACTACATCTTTGACACGCTGGCGCTGGGCGAGGCCGGCCGCGCGCTGCAAAGCCTCGTCGATCGCATGGACCGCCCGCTGCTGATGCACAGCGCCAACAACGACGTGCTGGCGCTCAAGCGCGGCTACCGCCTCGAATTCGGATGGATCCAGGACACGGCGCTGGCCTGCACGCTGCTCAATTATCCCCAGACCAGCCTTGCCTCCCTGGCCGAGGCGTTTTTGGGCCTCAGACTGCCCAAGGACCTTCAGCGCCATGACTGGGGGCAGAGGCCTATTCTGCAGCAGCACATTGACTACCTGATCAACGACACGCGCCACCTGTTCGAGATACACGATCGCATTGAAGGCGAGTTGCGCGACCGCGACATCTACGAAGAATACGAGCTCGAATGCCGCGCGCTGGTGCAGAGCGTGCCGCGCGAGCGCGAGTTTGACCCGGAGCGTTTCCGGCGGATCCGCGCCCATGAAGAGCTTGACGCGTCAAGACGCGGGGCGCTCAAGGCGCTCTATGCCTGGCGCGATGGGCTGGCCCGCAGTCTCAACCGTGCGCCCTTCCGCGTGATCAGTGACGGAACGCTTCTGGATCTGGCCAGGGACCCGCCGCGGGATGTGGCCGAGCTTTCGCGCCGAAGCGGCGTTGGCCGTTGGCTCTCGGAGCATGCCGAAGAGATGCTGGCCGTCATCCGCCGCGGCCTGAGCGAGCCCGCCCCGCCCCGGGCACCCTTCAAGCCGCGAACAACCGGCGATGACGCCAAGCGCCTGGATCCGCGCCAGCGCGACGTCCTGGGCAAGCTCAAGGGCTGGCGCGAGAAGGAGAGCCCGCCGCGCGATGCGGCAGAGCTGGCGGCTCATCCGCGCGTCGGGCAAAGCCGCGCCCGGCGCTACGGAGAGAAGCTGCTGCAGCTGCTGGCGCCGCTGGCGCGCGCGCGGCGTTGAAGCGGGAAGCTGCGTCCATGGCCTTTGCGCTCAGCGACATTCGCGGGGAACTTCAGGCGGCCACGGCCCAGCCGCCGGTGCCACATGATCTGGCCATTGCCGTGATCAGCGATGTGTTCCGCCTGGCGGGCCGTCAGCCGCCCACGGATTTGGCCTGGGAAGCGTGGACGCGCACGCGCCGCGGGCTCTGGCCCGAGCATGTCTCCATGCTGGCCCACTGCCTGATGTATTCGTCTCTGCGGACGCAATCAGTGAAGACGCTGGCGGCCGGCGCCGCTGCGGGCGCGGACGTGCTGGACGAGTTTTTCAGGCAGGTCGAGCCTCTGACCGCCGAAATGGTCCGCGCCAATGCCTTTCGCCAGGAGGAGTTTCTGCGGAAGTGGATCAGCGTCGTGGGCGGCTCCATTGAAGGCGAATCAGCAGAGGCGTCG
>CAZPTI010000509.1:0-2068 GCA_964588925.1 uncultured Anaerolineales bacterium
GGTACAACCGCAACACGGGCTACAACCCCTACATGAGCGAGGGCAAGAAGACGGCCGCGCTCGAAATTTGCGAGCAACTCGGCTGGGACGCGCCGGACTGGATCGTCGTCTCCGTCGGCGACGGGTGCATCATCGGCGGGGTCTACAAGGGGCTGTTCGACCTGTACAGCATGGGCTACATCAAGAAGATGCCGAAGATCCTCGGCGTGCAGGCCGCAGGGTCCGCGGCGATGTACGATGCGTGGGTCGCGGGCATCGACGCGATGGAGATGAAGCCCATCGAGGCGCACACCGTGGCGGACAGCATCTCGGCCGACCTGCCAGCAGACCGCATCAAGGCGCTACGCGCGGTGCGCGAGACGAACGGCGCGTACGTCAAAGTGACGGACGATGAAATCATCGCCGCGATCCCGACACTGGCGCGCGGCTGTGGCGTCTTCGCAGAGCCGGCCGGCGCAGCAGCGTACGCGGGCCTTGTCCAGGGCATCAAGGAAGGGCGAATCGACCCGGAGGAACGCGTCGTGATCCTGTCGACCGGCAACGGGCTGAAGGATATCGCGTCGGCGCGGAAGGCGGTGTCCGAACCGTATGTCGTGGATAAGGACCTGGCCGACGTCAAGCGGGCGCTGGGACGGTAGCTGCGTTTGGACCACGAAGGCGCGAAGGGGACGAAGGCCGCGAAGCGCAAAGTGCGCGAAGGCGTTGCTCTGAAACTGGCGCGCGCGGTCGCGTGGCTGATGGTCGCTGCAATCATCGTCTGGTTGATGAGCCTGACGGTGCGCACGAGTGACCAACTGATGCTGGGTCGAGTCCGCTTCCGTGATCCGTCGAGCGAGTTGAACCTCCGGCCGTTCAGCAACAAGGTGCGGCCCTTGCAGAACCTGGAATCGCCTTCGGCTGCCTTGCGGCGTTCGGCGCGGACGTATCTCTTCGTGGACGTGCTCGGCAACGTCGCAGTGTTTGTCCCGTTTGGCGCCGCGCTGACCACCGCAGCATATCTAACGTGGCCGGCCCGGCGGCGCTCGTGGCGGATGCCGCTCCGCGTGATCGGGGCCGGCGTACTGCTGAGCCTGATCATCGAGCTTACACAGTTGGCGATCCCGTCACGCGTCACCGACATCGACGACGTGATCCTGAACACCTTTGGAACTGCCGTCGGGGCGCTGCTCATGTGGGGGCTGCTCCGGCTGACACTCAGAAACTGAGGTACAAAAGCATGATCGATCTGACCGTACATCCTGATCGCCTCGAACGCGCGGTGCAGCGCGCTCGCGAGCGCAACATTATCGTCCCGACCTTCGCGCAGATGCAGAATCCGGCGTTGATCCCCGACAAGATCAAGGCGGGCTTGCAAGACGTGGGGCTGTGGGACGTGAACCCGCTGAACCTGTTCCGCATCACGTGGAAGAATGAGCCGGTGGCGAAGGGCGGCGGGTTCGGCGGCGTGAACTACCTGGAGCTGCCGAAGGCGCTGACCGGCGTCGACGCGCGCATCCTCGTGCTGGTCGGCAAGTGGTTCCCGACGGGCGCGCACAAGGTGGGTGCGGCGTTCGGCTGCCTCGTGCCGCGGCTGGTGACGGGGCAGTTCGACCCGACGACGCAGAAGGCCGTGTGGCCCTCCACGGGCAACTACTGCCGGGGCGGCGCGTATGACTCTGCGCTCATGGGCTGCGAGTCCATTGCGATCCTGCCGGAAGGCATGTCACGCGAGCGATTCGAGTGGCTGTCGAAGGTCGCGGGTGAGGTCATTGCGACCCCCGGCACCGAGAGCAACGTCAAGGAAATCTTCGACAAGTGCTGGGAGCTGCGGCGGTCGGGCCAGGACCTGATGATCTTCAACCAGTTTGAAGAGTTCGGCAATGTCCTGTGGCACTATCAGGTGACTGGCGGCGCGATCGAAGAGGTGTTGGAAAGGGAGCTGCGGCCGGGCGAGCGGCTGGCCGGCTCGGTGTTCACCACCGGTTCGGCAGGCACGATCAACGCGGGCGACCGGCTCAAGCTGCTGTTCCCCGAGAGCAAGCTGGCCGCGTCCGAGGCGCTGCAATGCCCGACGCTGCTCAAGAACGGC
>CAZPTI010000510.1:0-1724 GCA_964588925.1 uncultured Anaerolineales bacterium
CGCCTAAAGCTTTAGGCTGCCTTTGCGGGCGTCGCCGCACGTAGTTCGCGGTGACGGTTGCGGACCTTGATGTCGGCAGTGATGTCGGCGAGGAGTTCGATGAGGTTTTTTTCCAGCAAGCCCGCTTGCGGCAATTCCCTGATGCGCGGGCAAACGTCCTTGAGAAACTTCTTCAGGCCGGGCAACACCATGTCGAAGTAGCGTTCGAACATGGCAATGGACTCCTTGAAAGTTGTCAGAGGAGTGGCCGGACCGGTGTTCACTTTTCTATCGTTGTCGAAGTCTTTGAGCATCTGCTCGTAGTCGATGATGCGTTGCTGCTTCACCGCCAAATCGGTGTACCAAAGATCTGCGGCGCGTTGCAGATCAGGCTTGCCGTCAAGTTCCGAAAGCAACTTGAGCCCCGATCCCATCAACCTGCGCTGGCCCATTAGTTGGATCCAGCCATTCCAAGCCTTGTCCACAATTTGGCGCCCGAAATTGTAGGCGTCTTCCCTCCAGGTCTTGGAGTCGTTTCCAGAACGGGCGCCGGCCAGCCCGTTGACGATCATCTCAACGGCCTTCTCGATAGTAACGCGGATTGTCTGGCGCTGAGGCTTCCGCGTAATGACGCGCGAAACACGGCGCAAAAGCCCCGGTTGCACGTCATCCGGGTCGAACAGCGATGCAATCGGATCGCCGTTGACCACGTATGATTCAGGAAATCTGCTTTGCGTCAGCATTGGTTTCGGTCGGAAGACGACTAGCCCGCCATCTTGACCCACGCCCTATCTTCTTTCTGGGGGCGTCTTTGTAATAAGCTACATCGTCAGACGCGAGTTTGTTCCGCAAATCTTTTTGGAATTGTGTGAAAGGCTGCAAGCGAATGCCCCGAAACGAAACGCACGGCGCAGCGTAACTATCGAGCCCGTCACAGTTTACTGTCATTCGCCCGCGATTGAACCGATGCGCCTGATTTGGTCCCGGCGGGTCTGGGCGCGGTCGAGTGCGATCTGGAGATTCTCCTGGGCCTTCGCGACTTCGGCTTTGGCCGCGCGCTCTTCAGCGCCTGAAGCGCGCCGTCAACGACGGCCTTCTAGGGTAACGTTCTTGATAGGTCCCTGCTCTTAAGTGGGCGTGCCCCAGACAACGATGCGGTAGTTCACGCCAGATGCGTTCTCGTTCGCGCCGGTCGAGTTGATGGTCAATACCTGGTTGGTGCCTGCCGCCGGGGCGTCGAGGCTGACCCAGTTGCTTGAACTGCCCGCAGTGTTGCGCACGGTCTGCGATCCGGTCCCTCCCACCGGGTAGCTCCAGTTCTGGTCGTTGGTGCCGCTATTGTCCGACTTGAAGATGGACAGCACGTGCGCCCGGTTGATGCCCGTGAGCGTGACCGTCTTGCCGCTGGAGCCGCTGCCCGTGTAGCTGACCGTCCGGCAGATGAGAATCTGGCCCGTGGGGTCCAGGTCATCAAGGTCGACGTACTTGGCTACGTTCGAGGCATCCAGCGCCAGCAGCTTGAAGTTGCGCGTTGCGCTTGTGGCCTGGGCCAGGTTCTGCATCCCGTTCATGAACGCCTGCGGGGTCATGGAGTCCGTGGCCGCGCCGCTGCTGTCGTACAGGGCAATCTTGTCGTTGGCCGGGTCCAGCGTTGTTTCCGCGGTCAGGGACCCAATCAGGTTCAGGGCCTGCTGGAACGTCGCCGCCCCCGCTTGCGTGGCGTGAGAGGCCACCTCGAACGGGAG
>CAZPTI010000510.1:1734-2062 GCA_964588925.1 uncultured Anaerolineales bacterium
GAGATTGTTGATAGCGCCGTCGGCGTCAGAGGCTCCCGTGCCGCCGTCCGAGATGGGCACATCCGTGCCGCCCGCCCGATAGACCGCGGAGGGGGCGAAGCCCGCATCCTCGATATCCCCGCTGCTGGTGCTCTTGACCAGATTCCCGGTGACGAAGATGCCGGTCAAACTCACATCCCCGTCGCCCGTCCCGGCGCCAATGTTGCTGCGAGCCGTGGCCGCGTTGGTGACCTCGCTCAGGTTGTTCGAGCCAAGCATCACGCGGCTGGAGCCGTGCTTCAGCGCGTTGCCGTCGCCGGAATCGAGCCAGAACGTGTTGGCGGCCACG
>CAZPTI010000511.1:0-2044 GCA_964588925.1 uncultured Anaerolineales bacterium
TAGCGCAGCACAAGCTGGTTGTAGGCGTCGAGCCGGCCGGCCTGGGCCAGCGCGAGGAGGCGCGCTTCTGAGGCATTGCGCAGCAAGAGTTCACCTCCATGAGGCGAGGAATCAAGCAGATGCAGGCGCTTCCCCGCGCTCGGCGCTTGCGAAGCGTCTAGCGCGGGGAAGCGAGTTCAAGGTCAGGGCGCCGGGAAGCGGAAGACCCAGGCGTCTGTCGAGCCGAATTCAGACAGGGTTAGCGTCCACTCTCCCTGCTGCTGATCGAGCGAGGACATGAAGCTCAAGCGGTAACAGATCGGCGGGGCCGACTGTCTGGCAAGGGCGATGTCCGCGTGAAACGATCCGGCCGCGCCGGCGTTCAGGATCGCTTCCGGCGAGCGCGAGCCGTCCAACAGCGAGTCAAAGCAGACAGTGGCACGCGTCTCGACCGGCGTCACCGTCACCCGTTCCAGCCGCGCCACCACACCCCCGGCCTCGGCTGTCTGCGGGCTGTCCATGACGCGGCCGTTGATGAAGGGCACGCTGAAGTCGAAGGCAAACGCGCCGGAGAGCGGCGTCTCGATATAAGGGATCGGCCCTTCCGCGTTCGCCCCGGGTGGTTGATCCTGCGGCGTCAGGGCGCTCAGGTTCATCACCAGCCGCAGGTCAAGTTGGGCCGGAGGAGCATCGAGGGCCGGGCTGTCGAAGGTGATGATGTACGCCTGCTCGCCTTTCGGCAGATCGACGCCCAGCTTCTCCAGACGGCCGGCGACGCCCGTGCCGGTGTAGACAGGCAACGTGCCGCGGCCGTCCGTCAGGGTTGTTTCCGCGAAACGCACGACGCTATCGCCCAGCCCGGTGATGTTAATACCGACGAAGACCTGATTCGTATCGGCATACGCCTGCTCCACCGTGACGGTCACGCCGTCCACCGTCTGACTGAGGTTCAGGTCCGTCACCAGGCCCCTATCGAGCGCATGCTGCCAGCCGGGGTAAATGCCGAGCGCGCCCCTCACACCAGAGCTCAGCGCATACGTCGCGCCGCCGACAACCAGCAACAGGCCCAGGACCAGGAAGGCCCACCCGAGACGGGGGGCAGCCGCCCGGCGCGTGGGTTGGGAGGGTAACTGCGCGCGGATTGCCGGCCAACCGTCCAAATCCGCAGGCACTTCCTGTTCCGCAAGTTGACGCAGAGCGTTGCCATTCCACACACCGATGGATTCGCTCTTGTTCATCGTTCGCTCCTTTTCCGACAGGGGAATCAGGTTCCTGATTCCGCCTGGTAGACACTCAACGACAGCCAGCGACGCAAGCGGGTCCGGGCCGCGTTAAGACGCGACTTGATCGTCCCGCGTGGCGCGGTCAACAGGTCCGCCATTTCGGCTTCGGTGTAGCCCAGGTAGTAGCGAAGCACGACGACCGCGCGCTGCTCAGGAGAGAGCCGCGCCAGGGCCGCGCGCACCGTTGCCTGCATTTCTGCCTCGCTCGCCGCGTCCTCCGGCCGCAAACCCGGGTCTACGAGCAGGGGTTCCGCAGCCGATTGATCGTCATCAGCCGCCTCCAGGGCGTCCAGTGAGAGCTCGCGCCCGCGCTTCTTGACCGCGTCCACCGCGGCATTGACGACGAGGCGCAGGAACCACGGCGCAAAGGGGCGGTCGATGTCGAATTGATCGATGCGTTCGCACACGCGGAGGAAGGCTGACTGCGCCACATCCTCCGCCAGCGCACGGTCACGCGTGACCAGGATTGCGGCTCGCACGGCCTGCGCATAATACTGGCGCACTAGCCGCTCAAGTCCGTGGATGTCGCCGCGCTTTAGCCGCTGGATGGCTTCGGCGTCGTCCATACGCATCTCCGTACCGGTGGAATGGAGGATCCTCTGCTGATACTACTGTTGAGAGGGGGGAAAGGTTCGGATGAGACGCGCGGTTTTGGACACGAGACCCGACGGGTTTTCCGAAACCCGTCGGGTCCTGGTCAGTCCCAAAAGCCCCGCGCGGCCAGAAGCAGCAGCAGCGGCAGCCCCAGCGTGACCGCGACGCCGAAGACCGCGATGGCGATG
>CAZPTI010000512.1:0-2042 GCA_964588925.1 uncultured Anaerolineales bacterium
TGAGCGGCGAGGAATCGAGCCTGCCCGAAGGCGACGAGGCGCCGGCCCTGCCTAAGACGCTGAGCGGCGAGGAATCGAGCCTGCCCGAAGGCGACGAGGCGCCGGCCCTGCCTAAAACCTTGAGCGGCGAGGAGTCGAGCCTTCCCGAAGGTGACGAGGAAGCGCCGGCTGAACCGAAGACCTTGAGCGGCGAAGAGTCCGGCATGCCGGCCGGCGCCGAGGACGAGCAGTCAAACGCCTGAGGGTAAGCTTCCGAGGCAGCGACTGCCGCGCGATGCCGCGTGGGGGCGCGTATGACCAACGAAGACCCGATCGCCGAGGCCCGCGCTCGTCTTCTCGCCGAGCGCGCTGAGGCGCTTCAGGATCTCGAGCAACTCAATAGTCGCCTGGAGACGAAAGGCGACTATGAGTTGGGCGAGGGAGACCCCATGATCTACCAGTGGGAGCTCAACCTTGCCCTGCGCGAGCGCGCGCAGCAGAAGCTCGCCGAAATCGACGAGGCGCTCGCGCAACTCAGCATGGGCATTTACGGCCTGTGCGAGCGTTGTGGCAAGCCGATCGAACCGGAGCGGCTCGCGGTCCTGAGCCACACCACCGTATGCAGCCAGTGCGCTCAGCGCCGGCGTTGATCTAGCGGATTTCATCCGTCGGACTCCGAACTACCTGACGCCCGGCCACCGCGCCGGGCGTTTGTCTTCTTGTAGCGCAAGTTGCCAGGCTTGCGCCCGTTTCCGAGGACGCGCATGGCCTTGCCAGCTTCGACCGTCACCGTCATCCTCACCCACGAGCACACCGACTTCGACGCGCTCGCCAGCATGCTGGTCGCCGCGCGGCTCTATCCCCACGCGACCCCCGTCCTCCCGCGGCTTATGAACCGCAACCTGGAGGCGTTTCTGGCCGAGTACGGCGACGTCCTGCCGTTCGTGCGGCTCGACGACTTGCGCAAGCGCCGCATCGACAACGTGATCCTGGTCGACACACAGACGGTCCAGCCGATCCGCGGCATGAACCAGCAGACCCCCGTCCAGATCATCGACCACCACCGGCTCGGCCGCGAGATCCCACCCGGCTGGTCCTTTTCCGGCGAAGAGGTCGGCGCGACGACGACGCTGCTGGTCGAGCAGCTTGCCGAGCAGAAGGTCGCGCTGACCGCGGTCGAGGCCACCCTGCTCATGCTCGGCATCTATGAGGACACCGGCGCGCTGAGCTACGAGACCACGCATCCCCGCGACCTGCGCGCGGCTGCCTGGCTGCTCGAACGCGGCGCCAATCTGCTCGTCGTCGACAAGTATCTGAACCACCCGCTAACCGACGAACAGAACGCGCTCTACCAGATGCTGGCGGACAACAGCCAGCCGTACCAGTTCAACGGCCATTCTGTCATCATCACGAGCGCGCGGGTCGAGCGGCCGGTGAGCGAGATTTCCACCCTCGCGCACAAGCTGCGCGACCTGTACGAACCGGACGCCATCTTCATGCTCGTCGAAATGGGCGACTACATTCAGATGGTCGCGCGCAGCACGAGCGACGCGGTGGACGTCGGCAAGATTGCGGCGGCGTTTGGCGGAGGCGGGCACAGCCGGGCCGCGGCCGCCCTCATTCGCGAGGGCTCACTCGCCAGCGCCTACGAATCGCTCGTCTACCATCTGCAAGGCGCGATCCAGCCCAGCATCACCGTGGGCCAAATCATGTCGTATGGCGCCCCGCAGACTCTGTCGCCTGACGATACGATTGGCATGGCTGCGGAGCGGATGCGGCGCTACGGCTTCGAGGGGTTTCCGGTGGTGGAGGACGGGCGCATCGTCGGCATGTTGACGCGGCGCGAGATCGACCGCGCGATGCACCACGGCCTTGAGAAGCACCCGGTGAGCCGTTACATGCGCGCGGGCGAGGTCTACGTCACGCCGCAGGACTCCGTTTCGACGTTGCGTCGCGTGATGACCGAACACGACTGGGGCCAGGTGCCCGTGCTCGATCCATCGACCGGCGCGCTGCTCGGCATCGTGACGCGAACCGATCTGATTAAGCAGTGGGCCGCGCCG
>CAZPTI010000513.1:0-2037 GCA_964588925.1 uncultured Anaerolineales bacterium
TCCTTGCTGCGCCACACGCCCTCGCCGCCGTAGAGGGTGCGCCCGGTGACGAAGATGGTTCCCCCGTCGACTGCGGTCACGTTCGCATATTGCAGGTCCAGCCCCGGCAGAAGTTTCTGCCACTTCTTGCCGTCGCTGCTGCGGTACAGCGTATCAAACCAGCCGACCAGCGCGCGCGTTTTGCCCTTCGCAGTCACCGCCAGCCCGTAGTTCGTCGAGTCCGGGCGCGGGCTGCCCGCCGCGGGCTTGAGGTCGAGCGGCGGGAGGTCGGCCAGTCGGGTCGCGCGGATGCGCGGGCCGCTGCGGTCGAGCAAATAGGCGGTCGATGTGGCCGGGCTGAATGTGAGGCCGGCAACGTTGTCCGGTCCGCGCAACGCTTCGAGCGCGGTCAATGTGGACGCGGCCAGGCGCGTGACGCGGCCCTCCGTGAAGAGATACAGGTTATCGCTGCGCTCGTCCAGCGCGAGGAAACCGGTGCGATGGTCGAGGCGGCGCAACTCCTTGCCGTCGGGCGCAAGCACCTGCGCAGCTTCCTGATTGCGCGCGGTCGAATAGGCCACCCACCAGTTGCCCTTGCTGTCGCTCAGAAGGTCCATGATGAAGCTGTGCGGCGCAGACGGAAGCGCGAATTTGTCGCTTTGCGGCTCGTAGATACGCAGGAAGCTGCCCCCGTTTGAGCCGGGGATGCCGTTGAAAAACGTGACCGCAACGTGTCCTGTGACCGGGTTGACCTGCGCCGCGTAGGCATAGGGATTCGGTGAGAAACCCTTCGGATCGGGGAAGGTGGAAGGCAGGTCGCCCAGCTTCTTGCCGCCTCGGTCGTACATGGTGACGCCGCGATCTGCGATGTAAACGACGTTGCGGTTCGGGTCGGGCGCGGCATAACCGCCCTGGGGGAACTCCGCCACGACAGAACCGTCGCGCAGGTCGAGCGCCACCACGCGGCTCTCGCGGTTGACATACAGCCTGCCGTTCGCCGCATCGAGCGCCATCGGCTCGCCGCCCTGCCACAGCCCGACCACCTGCCCCTCCGGCAGCGCAAGCAGATGGACGCGGCCGAGGTCGTCCGCGACATAGAGCATACGGTCGCCGTCGATCACCGCGTCGTCGACGCGCGCGCCCATCGCAATCGCGCCTTGCGGGGCGAGCGATGCGCTGTCAAGGACAGACAACCGCGCGGCGCCCCCTATCTGGAACGCTAGCACGGCTTCGTCGCTCCAGCGCGTGAAGGCAGTCGGCGCGTGAGGGCCAGGCCAACGCGTTTCCTGCGTCACCCGGCCATCAGTTCCGTCTATCGCTAACGTCACGCCATAGCCGCGCCCGCTCCATCCGCTCCCGTCCATACGCGAGACGTTCAGCAGGAACCGGTTGCCGAGCGGGTCGTAACTGACATCGTATGCGTAGGGGATAGCTGTCTCGCCCACCGGCTTCAGCGCAGCGTCGTAACGGATCAGCCGTGACTTCTCGCCCCCGACGGCAAACGCCCAGCCGCCGTCAGGTCCGGGCGAAAGAGCAGTCATGTCCCAGGGTGTCGCAGCGCGCGCAAGTTGCGTGCCTGTGGTCGCGTCGTAGACCACCAGTAGTCGATCGCCGGCGTAGGCTGCGCCAAGCAGTCTGTCGCCGTTGAGCGCGATGCGGTTGAACGAGGTCGCGCTTTGCCACCTGGCGCGCGTCTTGCCGGTCAGAATGTCGGGCAGCGGATAGGCCGAGAGGGACTTTTCGCCCGCCACAAAGAGCAGCTTGCCGTCTTCGCTCAGCGCAATATCGCGCGCGCCGTCCAGCAGCTTCTTAACCGCACCCGTCTGCGCGTCGATGGTCGACACGGTGTTGCCGCCGGCTTCATGCAGGAAGAGGCGGCGGCCGTCGGGAGAAACCAGCAGCCGGCCGGGCCCGAGCGGCTTATCCCCGATGTAGATAAGCCGCTTGACCTCACCCGCGCCCAAATCGACCGCAGCGATTGCCGCCGGCCCTTTGTCCGATGTCGCATGGTAGACGTAGGCAAGGTTGCGGCCAGGATCGAGCGCGAGGCTGTACGGG
>CAZPTI010000514.1:0-2028 GCA_964588925.1 uncultured Anaerolineales bacterium
GCCCGGCGCCTTCTGCTGAAACGTCTGTCGCCCGCGATGGTCGTCACCCTCATTGGCCGGATATCCGGCGCAGGGGAGGCTGTCAGACCGTTGGCCGACCGCCTATATGAGGAGACCGAGGGGAATCCGCTCTACCTGATTCAGACCGTTAAGGCGCTGTTTGAGCAGGGCGCCATCCGCATGGGCGAGGGGGCCTGGGCTGTGGATTATGTTGAGCTGGGGCGCGCACGGCTGCCGCTGCCGTCGAGCGTGAGCGAAACCATTGCAGCCCGTGCCGCGCGCCTGAGCGACGACACACAGGATGCGCTGGCCGTCGCTGCGGTTGCCGGGCGCGAGTTCGACTTCGAGCTGCTGAAGCGGGCGTGGGGCCAGGGCGAGGAGCCAACGCTCGCCGCGCTGGACGAACTGTTGCGTCACCGCCTGCTCGTCGAAGGCTCGGGCGGCGCGGCGGCTGACTACGCTTTCACCCACCACAAGATACGTGAGGTGGTGTACGCCGGTCTGCCCCGCCATCGCCGCTGTTATCTCCACAAGAAGGTAGGGCTGGCGATGGAACGGTGGCTCCGCGAGACGGGCGGCGCGCGACCGGTCGAACTGGCCTACCATTTCGAGCAGGCAATCCCTCTGGACCGCAGGCTTGCGGCGCGGGCGATCGCCTGTTTGCTGCAGGCCGCCGGGCAGGCTGAGCGACAGTCAGCTAACCAGGAGGCGATCACGTATTGCCGCCGCGGGCTCGCGATCCTCAACGCTCTACCGGAGACGCCGCAGCGCGGGCAATGGGAAGCCGAGTTAACCATTGCGCTCGGCGTGCCGACAACGGTCGTGTTCGGCTATGCCTCGCCGGAGGCGCGAGAAGTGTACAGCCACGCGCGCGACCTGTGCCGCCAGACCGGACAGGTTGCGCCCCTCTTCACCTCGCTGGTGGGGTTGGCGCGCAACTATGGCGTGGGAGGTGATCCCGCCAGGGGAATGGAGATATCGAAGGAACTGCTTGCGATCGCGGAGGTCGCGGGAGACGTCGACATGCGCATCGAAGCCCGCCGGCACGCTGGCGGCACTGCCTTTTCTCTCGGCCGGTTGGCCGACGTCCGGACGCATTACGAGACCGGCCTGAGCCTCTACGATCCCACAAGCCACGAGCGCCTCGCTTACCGCTTCGGGCATGATCCCGCTGTCTCATTCCTGGGCACCCTGGGCCTGATTCTCTGGCTGCAGGGGTATGCGGATCAGGCTCTGGCCCGAAGTCGGCAACTGTCGACGCTCCTGCCCGCCTTTTCCCATCCCGCCAGCGAGACGTTCGCTCATATCTGGCTCGCCAAGCATGCGTGCGTGCGCGGCGCCGCGGCGGACGCGCGGCGTCATGCGGAGGAGGTGATCCGGCTCGGCCGCGCTAATGCGCTTCCCGTCTGGACCGCGATCGGCATTGTCTTGCGCGGTTGGGCGCTTGCGGAACAGGGTGAAGCGGCTGACGGGCTGCCGCAGATGGCCGAAGGCATCGCAGCGTGGCGCGCCGCCCATTTCGCGCACTTCCTGCCGTTCCTGCTGGCGAAACAGGCCGAAGCCTGTATGAAGGCGCGCCGGCTGGAGGAGGCGCGTGCGGCCCTGAATGAGGGTGGCGAGTGCGCGCAGAGCGGGGGCGACGCGTACTGGTCCGCGGAAGTGGTGCGGCTGCAAGGGGAGCTAGCGCGCCTTGACGGAGTAGGCGACGGCGAGGCCGAAGGCTTCTTCCGCGGGGCTATCGACATCGCCCGCGGTCAGGGAGCCCTGATGCTGGCGCTGCGCGCGGCCGTGAGCCTGGCGCGGTTGTGGCAGTCTCAAGGCCGGAACAAGGCGGCGGTGGAGTTGCTCGCGGACATCTATGGCCGCTTCACCGAAGGCTTTACCGCGCCTGACCTCGCAATGGCGCGCGACCTGCTCGCTAACCTCACATAACCCCAATCCGACCGAAAGGAGAGCATCTTATGTCCCTCGAGCAAAACAAGGCCGTGGTACGACGTTTCGTCGAGGAGGTGCAGTGTGTACACACCC
>CAZPTI010000515.1:0-2022 GCA_964588925.1 uncultured Anaerolineales bacterium
GCCATGAACGTGCGGATGAGGAAATCCACCGCATGTTCGGCAGCAGGCTCCCGTTGAGGATCGGGGAAGCCGATGTCTCCCAGGCCATCGCTGCCGTGTGCGCTCTCTGATGTGAGGGGCGGCGCGAGCAGGGGACGCGCCAGGCCGCGATAGACGGGGACCTCGCGGCCGGCGTGTTCCACCATCACGAGCGTGTTGCTCATCACTTGGGGGAGGGGGACGTTTCCACCCACCGTCGTGATGCCCAGAACGTCGCAAGCGGGCGTGCGCAACGCCAACAGCAGCGCCAGCGCATCATCCATGCCGGTGTCGCAATCAATAATCACGGTCTGTTGGGGCATTCGGGCTCCTCAGCGAATGGCGAACGGCGAGTCAGCGAATCGGCGAGTCATTTACGTTCGTGCCTTCGCACGTGAGAACGTGGGCACGTGCGCACGTTCTCCCCTTCTCGCGTTCGACTCATCCCGTATAGGCTCGCAGGGAACTCATGGGCTGGCCCACCATGCGGAAAGCGCGCCGTTCGGCTTCCCAGCGGATGCGCTCGATGTCGAGGGTGAGGAATTCGCCCTTGCGGTAGAGCAGCCGTCCATCGCACCAGACATAGGCCACGTCGCCGGGATGGGCGGTGTAGACGACGCCGGCCGCCACGTCGTGGCGGGGAATCCAGTGCGGCGCGGTCGTGTCCAGCAACAGCAGGTCGGCGGGACGCCCCGGCGCGAGGACGCCGCTTTCGGGGAATCCCAGCGCTGCCGCCGGGGCCTGCGTCGCCATGCGGAGGAGCTGCGTGCGCGGCAGGATTTCAGGGGCGAGCAGTGTGCCTTTCCAGTGCAAGCCCACGAGGCGCAAGATCTCCAGCATGTTGAAGTCGCTGTTCGAGGCGGGGCCGTCGGTCGCCAGAGCCAGGCGCACCCCCCGCGCGAGCATCTCCGGCAGTGGCGGCATTTCCATCCCGAGCTTCTGGTAGGTCTTGGGAGCGTGGGCGACGTAAACGCCCTTCGCGGCGAGGAGCGCCTGATCCTCCGCGGTAGCGGCGTTGCAATGCGCTACCAGGGTGGGACGCGGCAGGTCGAGCAGCCCCAATCCGGCAACGTAGGCCGGCGGCGTGAGGCCGTGACGTTCCAGGGAGCGGCGCACCTGCTCGCTGGATTCGCTCAGGTGGAAATGTGCGCCCACCCCCAGGCGCTCCGCCTCGGCGACACAGCGCCGCAGCACGTCGGTCGGCGTCATGTAGGGGGAGTGAGGTCCCAGCGCCGTGTGGATGCGTCCCCCGGCCGCGCCGTCCCACGCCTCGACGAAGGCCACCGTGTCCTCGAAGGGGACGCCGCCGACCTCCTGGTCATCGCCGATGCCGAAGTGACACCACGCGAGCAGGGCCTTCATCCCGCTCTCGGCGACTACCTCCGCGACCCGGTCCATCCAGAAGTAGTGATCGGCGAAACCCACGCTGCCGCTGCGGATCATCTCGGCGGCAGCGAGCGCCGCTCCCCAGGCGACGTCCTCGGCTTCGAGCGCCGATTCCGCGACCCAGATCTTCTCGTTGAGCCAGCGCTCGAAGGGCAGATCCTCCGCCCAACCGCGCTCCAACGTCATCGGCGCGTGGCAGTGCGCGTTGAAGAAGGCCGGCAGCGCCACCAGCTCGCGTCCGTCAATCACCTCATCGGGCGCGAAATCCGGCGGCGCCTGCCCCACCGCGAGGATGCGTTGATCTTCCAGCGCGAGCTCCACGCCCGGCAGGAGGCGATCTTCCGCGTCGAGCGTGAGCGCCGTGACATTTTGGATTAGCGTGCGCATGGGACGCTCCCCGGCGCGCCGGGCTCGCGCCGCCCTTCGATGGCCCCCAGCAGCGCCGTGAAGGCGTCGGCGAAGGCGGCGACGCCCTCTTCTTCCAGCTGGCGGGTCACCTCCGCCATCGAAATTCCCAGAGCTTCCAGGTCTGCCAGCGTCTGCCGTGCGCCCTCCAGGTCTTCCTCCAGGCTCAGGCGCACCCGCCCGTGATCGAGGAAGGCGGCCAGCGTCTGCGGC
>CAZPTI010000516.1:0-2013 GCA_964588925.1 uncultured Anaerolineales bacterium
CCGCCACCAACCGCTCGCCCAGCAGGTCCGGCTCCAGCCCGCCCACGTAGCGCCCCCTCGTCCCGTACAGCCAGTTCAAAAACCGCGCCAGCCCGCGCTCCTCCCCCGCGCCCACCGCCCGATTCAGCGCCTCCGCCTCCGCCCGCGTCATCACACCCCCGCGCAGCGTCACAGCAGCCATCAACCGCCGGCAGCCCCGGTCAAACTCCGCCGCGTCCAGCGGATCACGATAGCGCTGCCGGTAGCGGTGCAGCCAGTACCGCGCCTCATGCGCCAGGATCGTGTCGAGCAGTCCCGCCGCCGCCGCGGGCAATCCCTCCAGCGCGGCCAGCGCGGCCATGTGAACATACAGCATCCGCTCGAAGCGCGCATCGCGCAGATCGGGCCGACCGGCCGGCGCGGGCTTGCCGAGATGCGCGGCGAACGCGGCCAGCGCCCCATCATACGCCTCCCCGCGCAGCACCCCCTCCAGCGGCAGCGGCGCCAGCAGGATCGGCAGCCGCGCTTCCAGCAGGTGCCGCACGCCGTCATCCCACTCCAGCAGCCGCTGCCACCAGTCCCCCTCCTCGCGCGCCAGCAGCGCCACGCGCAAGGGCGCCGCAGACGCAGGCCGCGCCGCCACCGCAGCCAGCAGGTCAAGCAACTCCGGCCGCGTCTCCGCATAATCCACCACCGCCACAGTCGGCCGCGCGACCCCCGCCAGCCGCGCGATCTGCTCCGCCGACACCTCACCCGGCAGGAACCCCGCCTGCCACCCCGCCGCCTCCTGCTCCCGACACCACTGGATGAACAGCCGCGTCTTCCCCGCGCCCCCCGCCCCCACCACGAGCCGCGCCGCGGTCGCCTCCCGCCCATCGCGCCACCCCGCAAGATCGGCCAGCTCCCGCTCGCGCGGCGCGGCAAAGAACGGCGCGACCTCGTACCGCGCGTTCAACAGCGCGGCCGGGCTCTTCGCCGACTCGGACAGATGAACATTCGGGCTGAGAAATTCGAGCCGCGGCGGCAGCGGCGCGGGCGCCGGGACGAGCAGGCAACGCGCCGCCTCCGGCAGTCCCGCGCGGATCGCGGCGATAGGAATGCCCTCGTTCGTGCGCGGGTCCGCGCCCGTCACGCCCCCCTGGCTCGGCCCGGCCGCATGGTGCATGGCAAGGCAGCAGAGCGCGGGGCCAAACACGGGCGCGCCGGACGAACCGGGCAGCGTCCCCGGCTTGTAAATCATCCGGTGGCCGTCCGCGCTGTAGCGGACGAATCCGGGCGTGGCAAAGCTGACCTGCTGCGGCCACTGCGGCGGCTCGAAGGGGGTTTTCGGCGCGAGGTTGCCGGGGTGTTGCGGGATCACGAGCGGCGCGTTGCCAGCGGGCAGCGGCGGATCGGCGGAGAGGTCCACCCACCCGCGCGGAAGCCCGTCGCTCGGCCGCGGCTGAAGTCCAACCGCGTCGCCCAGCTTGAGCAGCGCGAAATCAAGCCCCGCGGGCGGCGAGTTGGGAATCTGCCAGTCCGGATCGATCGGCAGCCACTCAGCGAAGTCCCACGCGGGCGGCGGCCCCTGCTCCGGCTCGATGTAGTCGAAGCGCACCGCCACTTGCCCCGCGGGGACATCACCGTTGAGGTGCGTCTTGACAACGTGATGGCACGTCAGGACGAGGTCGGCCGCGACGAGAAAGCCCGTGCCGAACTCCTCGCCACAGCGCACCTGGCACACCTGCCCCTTCACCCGGCGCAGCATCGCCTCGAACTTCGCGGAGGCCACAAACGGCTCAGCCGCCCCCGTCAGTTGCTCAAGGCGAGCCCTGCGAACGCGGTTTCGCATCCGCCAGTGAACCCGCTTCTCAGCAGCGTCAATCACCCGGCGCCTCCGTGGCGGTCAGGGAGTGAGTCGTGCGTCTATTTTATCACACAGGGCCGAACAGCGAACGTCGCCGCCGCCGCCCACATCTACACGGGCGACCGCATTCGTTTATTCGATTCGCGACGCAGTCACGCATTCGCTTATTCGAGATGGCCGGCCTCCCC
>CAZPTI010000517.1:0-2004 GCA_964588925.1 uncultured Anaerolineales bacterium
TGCGATCCGAGCAGCAGCAGGAAGCGCGTGGCCAGATCGTATTCGTAGGCCAGCAGCGCGAGTTGTCCGACGCACTGGAACTTGTAAACGTAGACGCCGGCCAGATCGCCCTTCTTGGCCTCGCCGATTTCCGGATTGGCGACGATGGCCTGGACGGCATCATCGACATCGGCCTTCTGGTTCGGATGCAGGCGCTTGTAGGCGCGGCGGAAAGCCGCGCTCTGGATCACCTGGATTACCGGCATGCTCAGTCTCGCCGGCCTTCGGGCACGAAGGGCGTCGCCAGCGCCGGACCCTCGGCGCGGGCAATCAGCAAGTCGCGCACGAAGTCGACTGGCAGGTCCGGGTTGTCGAGCGCGGCCTTGCCGACCATCGCCCAGAACTCGATCTGGCCGGCGATGGTGCGACGCTCGGCGTTGGCCTGCGCGCGCGCCATCTCGTATAGGGTGTCGTCGATGCGGACGGGCATGCTCATGGTTCACCTCGAAGCAAATGACTACAAAAGTAGTAATACTATACGCCGGATTGCGCCGCCCCGCCAGCGCCGGGTTTTTGGCCTTACCGCGCGAAGACGATGCCGAGCGCCTGCATCTGCTTCGCGCGCTCGGGGCCGCTGGCCTGGCGCAGGCTCTGGCCGGTTTCGGCGGCGATGCCGGCGGCCTGCAATTGCGCGAGCAGGGCCTCGGTGTCCTTGCCGGCCAGGGCGGCCACCTGCGGCAGCGGCGCGTCGAGGACGGCTTGCGCGGCGAGGACATGCGGCGGCTTGCTCGGCTTGCCGGGCGGTGAGATGAACGAGGCGGCCAGCAGCGCGACGAAGGCGCCGATGACGACGAGCGAGGCGGGGCGCGAGAAATGGCGCTTGAACGACTTGAGGTGCATGGCGGCATGCAGGCCGACGGCGGCGAGCATCGCCCAGCCGAGCCATTCGTGGGCGAGCTTGTTGAGCCCGCTGTCGAGGTGGAAGAACATCAGGACGCCGGTGACGGCGATCAGCAGGAAACTGCCGATGGTCAGCGGCGTGGCCCATTCGCGGTATGTCATTGTTTTCTCCCTATGCGTTTGACGACGGGAGAGATGATGCCGCGCGGCGGTAAGCGGGATGTTGCGTCGCGGGAACCAAGTGTTTCCGGATGTAAGGGCCGCCCCGCCAGCGCCGAGTTTTGCTAGCCGCCGAAGAATTCGCGCACTTTGTCCAGCCAGCTCTGGGTTGTAGCGCATGACCTGTGTCCTTGATGCCCCTGCCGAACCTCGCGAAGCGAGAACGCTTGAGAGGTGGGCCCCGCAGTGGCCCGCTTCTCAAGCGTTTTCGGGTCGATCCCCGCGTGCGCGGGGGAAGCACTTATTCAATAGCGGGCTGCCGTCGTTTGGCAGGTCGATCCCCGCGTGCGCGGGGGAAGCCGCCCCCACCCGCGCCGGCTTGCGCCAGGTCACGGTCGATCCCCGCGTGCGCGGGGGAAGCAGAGCTTCGCTGCCATCTTTACCGCCTGCTCGGGGTCGATCCCCGCGTGCGCGGGGGAAGCCATTGTCGCCACCATGACGCTGGATGTTGTTGAGGTCGATCCCCGCGTGCGCGGGGGAAGCGCGACCGCATCGGCGATGTCCCAACCGTCCGGCGGTCGATCCCCGCGTGCGCGGGGGAAGCGAGCGCAGGTAACGACGGAGAAAGAATATGACGGGTCGATCCCCGCGTGCGCGGGGGAAGCATGCGTACAGCCAAAGAGTCTGCGAACCCATCGGGTCGATACCCGCGTGCGCGGGGGAAGCCTGTACTGCGGGTCGTAGCCGATCGCCCTGTAGGGTCGATCCCCGCGTGCGCGGGGGAAGCCGCCGTCCACCCGAATACACGGTCATGGCATAGGGTCGATCCCCGCGTGCGCGGGGGAAGCAACCCAGCACGACCCCCAGGCATGCCAGGCAGTGGTCGATACCCCCCTGCGCGGGGGAAGCCGACGCGTGCGGAGCGTCCCACGCGCACCACCGGGGCGATCCCCCCGGGCGCGGGGG
>CAZPTI010000518.1:0-1999 GCA_964588925.1 uncultured Anaerolineales bacterium
CCAGCCGCAAATCCTCGTGCTCGACGAACCGACCTCGCAGCTAGTCCCGCAAGCGGCGGAAGAAGTGCTGGTCGCGCTCCGCCAATTGCACGAGGATCAGGGCCTCACTATCATCGTCAGCGAGCACCGCCTCGAACGCGTTGCGCAGTACGTCGACCGCATCCTCTACCTGCCCGCGCTCGGCGCCGCGCCCGTCCTCGATGAGCCGCGCGCGGTCATGGCGCAGTTGCCCCTGGTCCCCCCGCTCGTGGAGCTTGGCCGCGCGCTCGGCTGGCAGCCCCTCCCGCTCACCATCAAGGAAGGCCGCCCCTTCGCCCGCCGCATCAGCGGGCAGCTTGCCACCGCCGTTGCCGCGAAATCTCCGGTTGCGTCTCCGTTCGGGGACGGGGGGCATCCTGAGCGGAGCAACTTGCGCCAGCAAGTTGCGGAGTCGAAGGACGCCCCACGTCCCGCCGCGGCCCCCGTCATCTCCGTCCGCGACGCGCATTACGCTTACCACGGCCACCGCGCCCTCCGGGGCGCGACCCTCGACATCGCCGCGGGCGAATTCGTCGCGCTCATGGGCCGCAACGGTTCGGGCAAAAGCACCCTGCTCAAGTGCCTCGTCGGCCTGCTGCGTCCCGACGAGGGGCGCGTCACCATCGGCGGGCTGGATGCGCGGACCGCCAAAATGGACGACATCATCAAGCAGGTCGGCTACGTCCCCCAGCACCCCGGCTCGCTCCTGTTTGGCGAGTCGCTGCTGGCCGAGCTGGCCTTCACACGCAAAGGCCACGCCATGCCGCCGGACGAAAGCGCCGACCTCGCCCTGCTCGACCGGCTCGGCCTCCGCGGAGTCGCGCACCGTGACCCGCGCGACCTCTCCGGCGGCGAACAGCAGCGCGCCGCGCTCGCGTCCATCCTCGTCGCCGAGCCGCGTATCATCCTGCTCGACGAGCCGACGCGTGGTCTCGATTATGTCCAGAAGCGCAACCTGGCCGCCCTGCTGCTCGGCTTCAAAGCGGAGGGCCGCACCGTCGTCATGGCAAC
Source organism: uncultured Anaerolineales bacterium (assembly GCA_964588925.1). GTDB lineage: Bacteria > Chloroflexota > Anaerolineae > CG2-30-64-16 > CG2-30-64-16 > JALOOB01. The sequence continues at coordinate 1,030 of CAZPTI010000518.1, forward strand.
GCACGACGTGGAGTTAGCCGCGTCCTGCGCCGACCGCGTCGTCCTCATGGGCGAAGGCCAGGTCGTCGTGGACGGCCCCGCCCGCGACGTGATGAGCGACTCGCAGGTCTTCGCCTCGCAGATCAACAAGCTCTTCCGCGACCCGAACTACCTTGTGGTCGAGGACGTGCTGGCCGCGCTCAACGCCGGTTCGTAGTAGGCGCTTCAGCGCCCGTCTTTCGTTACAAGAGCACCTCATGCGCACCCAAACCGTCATCTCCGCCGCCATCATGCTCGTCGCCAGCCTCATCGGCCTCGGCGCGTTCCTCTACCCGTTCTTCCTCCCGACCCTGGCCGCGGAGGGCATGGCCGCGCACTCGAACGACGCGCCCCTGCTGACCGTCGTCCTCCTCGGCCTCTGCATCACCGCGGTCTTCGCTAACCTCGCCGGCCGCCAGATGACCAGCAAGCTCGTCGCGGTGCTCGGCATCCTCGTCGCCATCAACGCCGTGCTGCGCGCCATCCCCGGCCCCGGTGGCTTCAACGCGATCTTCTTCCTCCCCATCCTCGCCGGCTACGCCTACGGCCCCACGTTCGGCTTCCTGCTCGGCGCGCTCTCGCTGCTCGTCTCCGCGTTCATCGGCGGCGGCGTCGGCCCCTGGCTGCCCTATCAGATGTTCGCCACCGGCTGGATGGGCCTCCTTTCCGGCTTCCTCCCCAAATTCCCCCATCACCCGCGCTGGGAGCCGGTCATGCTCGCCGTCTGGGGCGGCGTCATGGGCCTGATCTTCGGCGCGATCATGAACATCTGGTTCTGGCCGTTCATGCAGGGCGGCGCGGGCGCAACCGCGGAAGGCGGCGCCTACGAGGCGGGCATGACCGCATGGCAGGCGCTGCGCAACTACGCCGTCTTCTACGTCGTCACATCCCTCTGGTGGGATGCCGCCCGCGCCGCGGGGAACGCGCTGCTGATTTTGCTGTTTGGGGGCGC
>CAZPTI010000519.1:0-1985 GCA_964588925.1 uncultured Anaerolineales bacterium
TCGTGGGACGGTCCGATTCTTACCGATTCGGGCGGCTTCCAGGTGTTCAGCCTGTCCGCGATCCGCAAGGTCGACGGGGATGGCGTGACGTTCCGCTCGCACCTCGACGGCTCGATCCACCGCTTCACGCCCGAGAGCGTCGTGCAGGCCGAGGAGAATATTGGCGCGGACATTATCATGTGCCTCGACGAGTGCGCGGACCCGAACAACCGGGCGTACATCGAGAAGGCGCTGGAGCGGACGCACGCCTGGGCCGCGCGGTGCAAGGCGGCGCAGGTGCGCACCGACCAGGCGCTGTTCGGCATCGTCCAGGGGGGCATCTACCGCGACCTGCGCATCGAGAGCGCCCGCACCCTCTCCGCGCTCGACTTCCCCGGCTATGCGATCGGCGGGCTGAGCGTGGGCGAGACGAAAGAGCAGATGTACGAGACGCTCGACTACACGACGCCCGAGCTCCCGTGGAACAAGCCGCGCTACCTGATGGGTGTGGGCGCGCCAGAGGACGTGGTGGAGGGCGTGTGGCGGGGCATCGACATCTTCGACTGCGTGCTGCCCACGCGCGTGGCGCGCAACGGCGGGCTGTTCACGCGGCAAGGGCGCATGAACCTGCGCAACTCACGCTACGAGAACGATCCGCTACCCATCGAGCCGGGCTGCGACTGTTACGCGTGCCAGAACTTCAGCCGCGCGTACATCCGCCACCTGCATAAGGCGGAAGAGATCCTCGGCCTGCACCTGGCGACGGTCCACAACATCCGCTTCATGATCCGGCTGATGAACGAAATCCGCGCCGCAATCATCGGGGGGACGTTTGCCGAGTATCGCGCGGCCTTCCTCACCGAGTATCAGATCACGGACCAAGCCGTGCGTCACGCGCAGGCGGAGGCGCGCATGAAGGCCAGGCAGGCGAAGGTCGCCGCGAAGTAGTGAATTGCCGTTGACGGTTCGTAGTGCGCGCTTCAGCGCCGGGCGTGGGGCGCTAAAGCGCCTACTACGAACCTGATTAGCAGAAAGATCAACAACGTATGGACATCATTCAAGCCATCATCCTCGGCATCGTGCAAGGGGCGACCGAGTTCATCCCGGTGAGCTCGTCTGCGCACCTGGTGCTTGTCCCGTGGGCGTTTGGTTGGCCGAATCCCGGCCTGCTCTTCGACACGATGCTCCACTGGGGCACGCTGGCAGCAGTGATCACCTATTTCTGGCGCGACTGGCTGGCGGTCATCCGAGCGTTCTTCCGCAGCCTGTTCATGCGCGGGCCGTGGTCGTCCGCGCCGGGCGGACGCCTCGCCGATTCGGAAAACCGGCTCGCGTGGGGCGTCATCCTCGGCACGATCCCGGCGGTCGTGCTGGGCTTTCTGTTCAAGGACTTCATCGAGGGGCTGTTCGGCACGCCGTTGGCCGTGGGCGCGTTCCTGCTCGTGACCGCCGTCATCCTGACCGTGAGCGAGAAGCTTGGCAAGCGGGTGCGCTCGCTCGGCCAGTTGACCATCCCCGATTCCCTGCTGATCGGCCTCGCGCAGGCCGCGTCGATTGCGCCCGGCATCAGCCGCTCGGGTGCGACAATGGCCGCGGGGCTGGGCCGCGGGCTGAAGCGCGAGGACGCGGCGAAGTTCAGCTTCATGCTCTCCGCGCCGGTGATCCTGGGCGCGGGCGTGCTGCAACTGTTCGACGTGGTGCGCGGGACGGAGAGCTTCATGTCGTCGACGGCTGCGGTGATCGCAGGCGCCGTGGCCGCCGCGATCACCGGCTACCTCGTCATCCGCTTCCTGCTCAACTACCTGCGCCGCGGGAGCCTCTACGTGTTCGCCGCGTACTGCGCGGTGGTGGGCGCGGTCGTGATCGTGGCGAGTTTGCTGTGATGGATCGAGAGCGTTGGGGGATGGCGCCGGGAATGAGTGGGGAAGGGGTTGTGGGCGCGGCCATCTCGAATAAACGAATAAGATCGAATAAACGAATCGAGCTCGGGAAGGGCTACTCGCTTA
>CAZPTI010000520.1:0-1969 GCA_964588925.1 uncultured Anaerolineales bacterium
TCTCCATCTAAACGAAACGCCCTTCCGTCCTGGGCGTATCCCCAAGTATACCACGGAAGGGCGCGTTTGCTCTTATTCTGTTCGCGTTATTTATGATAACGAAGGGTTGGGATTCTCAACACGCAAACCCTCGGCCTTTGCGGCTTCGGAAAGTTCGCGATCCGCCGACAATAAGATGGGGGCAGTCAGCCCCTCGCGAAGCAACGCGCGAGAGAGAAAGAGCGCGCTTGCCAGGTGAACCGCATCATAACCGCGCAGCTTATAGTGACGCGTAAGCTGTATAGCCTCGGCAATAACTTCCTGATTAACTTCCGTGAGCCAGTATTGATCCCGTCCGTCTCGGTGTAAGTCGCGCAGCAACCCGTCGCGAACCGCCTCAGATAGCAAGTTTTGCCGCACTTTTATCCCTAGAGCTGCGGCTATTTCGACGAGGCCAATGCTTGCGATGGCAACAACGTTGTCCGAAGCTCCGCAAAGAGTCTTAACCGCCTCGCTGCCGGCCTCAGTAACGTAGCGTTTCACCAAAGCGCTGCTATCAGCGTAATACGTCGTCACAGTTCGCCGCGCCGTTGCGCGATGATGGTGTCGCTAAGGGAAGGTCCGGGGATAGTCGGCGGCTCCTGTCGAGCATCATCCCCCCCGTAGGAAGGCATCAGATCTGCTTTCAGCCGCTGAACCCGTCCCGTGCTCAACAGCGCGCGAATCGTTCGCTCGCGCTCTGACTGCTTTTCTCCGGTTGACTTAACGACTCGCAACTGCACCCGGGAGTGTTCTGGTAGGCCCAACGGCTGTAGAGGCCGCAAAACACCTCCCTCATAGATCGCCACGATTGTCTCGCTCATTCGATCCTCCACCGTTCCCGCAGATCATCCTGCGCACCAATGCCCACGCTGTAAAATCATCGCGCGGCATCGAGGCAAGAAAACCAAAAGCGGCACACCTTGAGTCCCGATTTCACTCTGGCCCGACGCATTTCAGCGCCGGCTAGGTCCACTCTCCGAGTGGCCAGGATCATCAGGCTTTACATGCCGCTTACGATTTCAATATAGCATAGCTATATATCAAAGTCAACAGCAGTTTGAAGAGTAACTGTTCAGCGTTGGGGTAACGGAATCTATCCGGCTGCGATCGGGGCGGCGGGTGTGCGGCGCTGCAAGGCCGCCAGGCATTCGAGGAACGGGTTGAGTTGGCGCGCCTGCCAGGTGCCGAACAGGCTGGCCAGAGTCAGCCGCGTCCGGGTGCCTTCATCGGAGCGCGTGCCGCCGCTAATCTTGCGTGCGATGACCAGGGGGCGCAAGCTGCGTTCGGCCAAGTTATTGTCGGCCGGCACACCGGGCACGCGCACGAACAGAAATAGCTCATCCTGATGACGCAGCAGCCGCTTGGCTAGCGCCCAGCAAGGCTGTGCCTGGTCATGGGCATACTGCTGCCCCAGTTGGACGCTGCGCGCGTGGAGTGTCCTGTATTGACGGCGCCGCTCCTTGTCGCTCGGCGTCGGATGCTCGCTTAGCCAGGCCTGCCCTTCGTCGTAGAGTTGGCGCACCGCCTGGGCCCAGTTGATCACGTCATCGCGCGCCGGATGCGCCGCCTTGAGTGCGTGCAGGTCCCGCAGCAGATGCACCCAGCAGCGTTGATGATAGCCCGGGATCAGGTTGTAGGCGGCATAGAAGTCAGTGACTAGCACCCCGCAGAAGCGGTCCCCTAACAGGCGCTGGGCCACGACATGGCTGCGGCTGGGGGAGTACTCGTAGTAGCGCACGGCCGCTGGTCCGTCGCTGATCGTGGCCCAGACGTAGCCGTTGTGCCCATTCTCGCGCCAGCCGGTCTCAGCCTGATGCGCCACCGGCTGCTGGCGCACCTCCTTCAACAACGCGTCGGCCTGCCCCTGCAACTGCTGACAGGCGTCATGCGCCAGCTTGACCACCTGGCCGCGATTCAACTGCAAGTTGGGCAGCGTCGCCAGGTAGCT
>CAZPTI010000521.1:0-1941 GCA_964588925.1 uncultured Anaerolineales bacterium
CGCGCCGCTGGCCGAGTTGCAGGCGCTCAGCGGCATCGGCCCGGTGCTGGCGCAGAACATCTACGACTGGTTCCAGAAGGAGCCGAACCGCCACCTGATCGAGCGGTTTAAGGCTGCCGGGGTGCAAACCGCAGCCGAGCGCCAGTCGGGCGACGGCCCCGCGCCGCTTGCCGGCCTGACGTTTGTCATCACCGGCACCCTGCCCTCCCTCAGCCGCGACCAGGCCAAAGACCTGATCAAGGCCAACGGCGGCAAGGTGACTGATTCCGTCAGTAAGAACACGAGTTACCTGCTGGCCGGCGAAGCTGCCGGGTCGAAACTAACCAAAGCGCAACAGTTGGGCGTGCCCATCATCGACGAAGCGCGCCTCCGCGAGATGTTCGCCGCCCACTAACGCACTATCTCACTAACTAACGCATCGACGTTTGAAAGGACCGATAACCAGCATGACCGAGCCGAACCAGACCGCGCAGCCCTCCCAGTCGCAGCGCAACCAGGTGCCCATCCAGTGCCCGAACTGCGGCACGCAGTATCAGACGCCCGTCGTTTCCATGATTGACGTGGGCGTCTATCCCGAGCTGCGCAGCTACTTCCTGTCGGGCCAGCTCAACGTCGCCGAGTGCCCGAACTGCCACACGGCCGTCATGCTGGAAGTGCCGCTGGTCTACCACGACCCGCGCGCCGAGTTCCTCGCGATCTACTTCCCGCAGCAGTTGAACATCCCCGAGCTGGAAAAGCAGAAGATGATCGGCGAGCTGACGCAGTCGCTCATGCGCTCGCTCCCGCCCGAACAGCGCAAGGGCTACTTCTTCAGCCCGCGCCAGTTCGTCTCGCGCCAGTCGCTCGCCGATGCCGTTTACGGCACGATGGGCATCAGCCAGGAGGAGCTGGACCGCCAGCGCAAGAAGTCGAAGCTGGTCGAGCAGCTTTCCGTCTTTGCGGATGACCCCAGGGGCCTGCAAATGATGGTCAAGCAGAACGAGAAAGACCTCGACGGCGAATTCTTCAGCATCCTCGCGGCCATGCTGGAGCAGGCGAGCGCGCTCGGCGATGAGAAGATGGCGGGCCGGTTGACGCAACTGCGCGAAAACCTGCTGCCGATCACTGCGTGGGGCAAGAAGGCGCAGAAGCAGCGCGCGGCGGTCGAGTCGCTCAAGGACCTTAAGACGCCCGAAGAGTTTCTCGACCGCATGATTTCGGCCGACGAGGACGAGGCCGCGGCGATCACGCTCGCCGCGCGGCCCGCGCTCGATTACCAGTTCTTCGAGGGGCTGACCAGGCGCGTCGACGCCGCGACGGGCGGCGAGAAGGAGCGGCTGAGCAAGCTGCGCGAACAACTGCTGAGCCTCACGCAGAACCTGGACGAAGCGACGCGCGCCTCGCTTGAGGACGCGGTGGAGACGCTCCAGGAGATCATCAACTCGCCCAGCCCGCGTTCCGCCGTCCGCGAGAACATCAACGAGATCGACGACGTCTTCATGAATGTCCTGACCCGCAACATGCAGGCCGCGCAGGAGAAGAACGACGAGGCGCTGCTCCAGCGTCTCGCGATGGTCTATGACGAGATCATGGGCATGATGCAGCAGAGCGCGCCGCCCGAAGTCCAGTTCATCAACGAACTGGTGATGGCGCCCTACCCCGACGGCACGCGCAAGCTGCTGGCGGACAACCGCGAGCTGGTCACGCCCGAACTGGTCGACCTGATCGGACAGATGGCCGATGAAATGTCGGCCAACGAAGGCGAGGATGCCGCGGAGATGGTCAAGCGGCTGCGCGATATTCGCGCGCAGGCCATGCTGATGATTTAGGGCTGTACAGGGCGTATTGGAAGGGGAAAGGCGAAAGCGGGGGAAACGGGCGAAAGTCGAAAGGCGAAAGGCCGGAAACCCCCGCTCCGCCGGTTGAACCTCGTCTCCAGGGGCGCACCGCCGCGCTTCGTGT
>CAZPTI010000522.1:0-1914 GCA_964588925.1 uncultured Anaerolineales bacterium
AGGTCTTCTGCGCCCCGAGCGCGAGGGCGGCGCGGCTCGTCGCGGCGTCCGCTTCAGCATCCCAGGGCGTCTCGTCCTGGGCGTCGGTCTCGGCTTCGGCAACTGCCTGGTCGGACAGCGCGTCGGCTACGGCGTCCTCGCCGGACCCGGCGTCAACTGCGGGTAGTGCGCCTCCGGTGGTGGAAGACGAGCTGCAGCCGCAGAGGCTGAGCCACAGGATCCACAGGGCAGCCCTTTCAAGGTGACTTCTTCCGCGATTCCGCCAACAATCGAGCCGTCGACACGTGAGCCTTGTTAGCGAAACGAGTTCTCTTCGGCACCGGCTTCTTCGGGCCCCGCTTGCTTCGTTCGTATTTAGAGAGGTTCGCATGCGACGCCCACTCAACCATCTTGCGGCCGAAGGCTCCGGGGCTCATGGTCTGGAAGACCTCCCACACTGCCGGGCCGAGCGCGATGGACATTCCGCCGTTGTTCACCCGAATCTCGTTGGCAATGTAGTACGCCGACACTTCCTCCTGGACCTTGTCGGTGCCGAATGCGGTCCGAAGCGCCGCCTGCACGGCCGACAATACGTTGTGCGTGAACAGCGCAATGGCGAAGCCCAGCAGCGCCGCTCTCGGGTAGGCGAGCGTGTCGATCTCGCCGTTGAGCATCCGCGTCAGGGATTGGAACATCGTCTCCACCTTCCAGCGCTTCCGGTACAGGTTCGCCACCTCGACTGCAGAGGCAGCGCGCTTGGGAAGGTTTGTCAGAATCGACATCTCCGCGTCACCATCCCGCGTCGGCTTGTCCAATCGGATCGTGACGCGCCGTACTTTCAGCTCTCCGCCATCCGAATCTCGGATCGTTACCAACTGCTCGAACACCTCTCCCGTATCCGTACGCCCGCATCTGCGCATCGTTCCAGCCGAGGCGATCGTCAGGTTCGCATGATGACGGATGATGAAGAACCCGAGGCGCTCAGCAATCCCACCAAGAAGTGCGGTCGTACAGAAGTTGCGGTCGGCAATCCAGACGTCGTTCGCCTGCACCAATGCCAGAATCTGTGCCGACAACGACCGCTCTTGCGCGTGCCCATCCTCACACGGGATCATGTGCGTCGCCAGCATCAACTCCGGGTCCAGCACCACCAGCGAATGCCCTGGCAGCGGCCCGGCGACGCTTCCTCGCAGCACCGCCAGTCGCCTTTGCGTAGACGCCAAGTGGCTGCCGTCAATGATCCGCACCCGGTATCCTGCAAGCAGCGGTGGCAGCTCCCCGCCCATGCTGCGAATCACCGATTCCAGTCGCCCCGCCGTGTGAGTCACGAACGCGCTCGTGACCCCAGGCTCCAAGTGATTCAGCTTGTCATACAGCGCGGTCAGCGTCACCGGCAGTGTGCCCTTGACGGCTTTGAACGCGGCGTGAACCGACGGCTCGACCTTGCTCACGACCACGCCCATCAGGTCGACGACGGAAGAGAACAGAAGCTCGCGCGTGTACTGCCGTTCCGCGTGCACATCGAACAGCGCATCCAACTCCGCGGACGGCAGCGCATGCTCGATCGTTGCGCGGGCCATGACAGTCACGGGGGTCTCTTCGACAAACCGCTCGAACAGCTTCGACAGGACCATGCGGGCTTGATTGCCTCACTCGCGCCCCGATGGATACCCTGCGCGCTCGGCAACCCGAAGATGGATGAGACAAGGTGCGCAATGGAGCTGATGGACCTACACCCGTGTGACCTTGAAAGGGCTGGGTGATGAGCCCCATGGAGTTCATGGCGCGTCTGGCATCCATCGTGGCGCCGCCGCGTCTGCCGCTGACTCGCTATCATGGAGTGCTGGCTCCGAACTCGAGTTGGCGTCGGGCGATCGTTTCGGGGGCGCGCCAGACCGACGATGACAGCGAGCCACGGTGCGCGCGGCAGGACCG
>CAZPTI010000523.1:0-1876 GCA_964588925.1 uncultured Anaerolineales bacterium
GGGTGGATTTGGGGTGGGTTGGCGACGGCCAACGCGGCCGCTCAGCGAGCGCGCGAGATCACGACTTTCCCCCCAGCGCCCCCCAAGCAAGCCGCGCCGGCAGTTACGTCGACACCCCAACCTGCCGCCCTGCCCGACCTGGTCGTGCTCGGCCCAGACACGCACTACCCGGTGCGCGCGAAGGTGGTGCGCGGCTGGAGTTACGAACTCATCGACGACTCCACGGCGTACGACTTCGTGGTGCAGCGCGATGTCTTCGGCATGCTGGCGCACCAGCTCGATGACGAGCGGGTTACGCGTTACCGCAAACCCAGCTTCTTCAGCTTCACGGCCGACGGCGTCCTGCGCATCCACCTGGTCGACAGGGTGCCGCACCCGAATCCGGACTGCGCGGCGCGGGGGTACGGGATGACCGATCGGGTCGACTTCGGCGGGGACCCGCTGGGCCTGAACACGAACGCCTGCATCGACAACCGCAGCCTCTACCCGCTCGTTGACGGGCAGGGCGCGGCCATCGGCTACCGCTGCAACGGCGTCTGCGCGTTCGCGGTGGCTGGACCGGGCGCAAACGTGCAGAGCCTGATGCTCACGGCTTTCGGCGAAGCGTTGCCCCGGCCGCCGCTGCTCTCGCCAGTAGATCGCGCGGACTTCAGCGGCCCCTTCTACCGGCCGCTCGGCGAGGCGCACTGGGACGCGACCTTCTGGCGCTGGTCGGATCCGTTCGTGGAGGTTGTACCCGCAGGGCGGTGATCAACTTTCGGGCCCGCCAGCATCCAGGCCGCCAGAATCTAGCGATTCGCGAGAATCTCCAGAATGTGCAGGAATACACAGAGTCTAGCCATGAGTATTGACATATGAGGCGAGACGGCTTAGAATAGCGCCGCGCGTGAAAGTGTACACCTTCGCGGAGGTGTACACCCGCCAAACTAGGGGAGCCTTCGGGCGCCCCTTTTTTGTTGTCCCTGACCGGCCGTCTCGCCGCCGGCCGAAGCCTACCCGTTAGGAGCGCAGCTTGGACATCTCGGTGCGTCGCTTGCTTGCCATCATTCTGGTGCTGGCGTTGATCGCCGGCCTCGCCTTCCTGGCCGCGCCGCGCCTTGCGCCCCTGGTCCCCGAGCTGCTCCGCAGACCGACGCCGACGGTCGCGCCGGCCCCTCCCGTGACGCTGAGCACCGGACCGGCCATCAGCTACGCCGACGAGAGTCTCGGTTGGGACTGGGACGCCTCTTGCGAGGCGCCGTTCCAGTCTTTCCTGTCCGAGCGTTTGGCGGGCCAGCGCATTCGCTCTGTAAAGGTCGTCCTCCTGGACTACCGGGCGGAGCTCAAGCTGCCGTTCGGCATCCAGTACCCCGACCGCAATGGGCCGTGGGTCGTGGCGAACTGCGCGGACGAGACGCTGCGCGGCGACTTCACCTGCCGGATGGCCGTGCGGTCGGGCGAGCCGGGCGTCGCGCTCGACGTGGCCGCGACGGCCGCCGCGCCCTACACGCTCCTTGACATGTTCCTGGCCCGCGGCCCGAACCCCAACGAGATCCGCAAGACCTGGGGCTGGACGGTCTTCCAGCCCATGCTCACGCCCGTAGCGGCGGAGGCCAACACATGGCAAAGCAGTTGTTTGCAGCTATCACGCGCCCGCTGAAGGTGCGCGTCTCGCGGCCCGTACTCGCAGTTGGCGGTGCGCTGGCGCTCGGTTTGCTCTTGGCGGGCGGCTGGGCGGCTGCACGGCCTAAGGCGGCCAGTTGCCAGGGCGTGTGCCAGTGCTGGTACTGCCCGCAGTACCGCTACATCGGCGGCGAGTTCTTTTGCGACAGCCCCTGCGATCACGGCTGCGTCGGCGCGTGCGCCTACAACGACTCTCAGCCCCAACTGCCTGGCA
>CAZPTI010000524.1:0-1864 GCA_964588925.1 uncultured Anaerolineales bacterium
GACATCAACCGCGACAACCCTGGCCGCATGAACCTCTATCGCGTCGGCGCGGGCTACGTGATGGTCGACTACGGACACAATCCGGCTGCATACGCGTCGATCGGGCAGTTGGTTGAGTCCTGGCGCGAAGAGGGCCGTCGCGTGAGCGCGGTGCTCGGCCTGCCGGGCGACCGCGCGGACTGGGTCACGCAGGATGCCACGAAGACTGCCGCTCGCACGTTCGACCGGTTGATCCTGCGGGAGGAGACCGACCTGCGCGGCCGTCAGCCGGGCGAGCTGCTACGGCTGATGAGCGAAACGGTCAAGCAGGTTGCGCCGGAGAAGGAGTGTCTCGAAATCGAGGATGAGCAGGAGGCGTTGCAGCGGGCGATTGATACGATGAAAGACGGGGAGGTGATCGTCGCCTTCTTCGATCAGCTTGCCGCCGCGCAGGAAGTGCTCTATCGCAACGGCGCGGTTGAGACGCCCACCATCGGCAAGGCGCTGACCGTTGACCTGCTGCCGGGCGTCGCGCGGCCGGTGGAAGAAGCCGCCTGGGTGGGCAACCACTGGGGCTAAGCGCGATCCGAGTTAGCGCACGGCAGTGATATGGCTGCCCCAGAGAACGCAGAGGGCTTTACGCTCTCTGCGTTCTCTGTGATCTCTGCGGCAATCCGCGCGCGGCATGCGGCGCGCGTTGACAGGTCGCAAACCTATCGTTTATAATTCCACTTTGCCAGCGCAGGCAAAGAATGGTGGCGCGAGTGGCTCCGGCCTCCCGCGCCTTTAATCGCGAAAGAGACAGAGGGCGTCGCGCCCTCCAGTCATCGACGAGGTTCGGAGTCCGGCTGACGCACGCTAACGCAACTGGCTGCGAAGCAGCAGTTTGCGTCTGGCCTCAGCCGGCCTATTTTTTGTCGACTCGGACTCCCGCCCGGTTGAGCAGGGCGCCACGTCCGAGAGTGCGCGCAACCATACTCAAGCGTTCGGAGGTTCCTTTCATGTCAACGTCTCTACCACCGACCAAGCCGCCGGCGGAAGTGCACCCGATGCAGGCCCTGCTCGACCAGGGCGGCTACGACATGCCGCAGCGGGGCGACATCCGCGAGGGCACGGTCATCTCGGTCAGCCCGCAGGAGGTCGTCATTGACCTGGGCTTGAAGCGAGAAGCCATCGTCCCGGCTAACGACCTGTCGCGCCTGGACAAGGCCACCCTGGCGGAGGTTCAGGAAGGAACGACCTGGCCGGTCTACATCCTCCAGCCCTCGGACCGGGAAGGGAACCTCATCGTTTCGCTGTCGCGCGCGCTCCAGGAAAAGGATTGGCTCGTCGCGCAGGAAAAGATGGACAACAACGAGATGTTCGAGGCGCGCGTCACCGGCCACAATGCCGGCGGCCTCGAAGTCGAGTTCGGCAAGCTGCGCGGCTTCGTCCCGGCCTCCCACCTCTCGTCGCTCCCGCGCGAGATGTCGCCGGAAGATCGCAAGTCTCAGCTCGCGACCTACGTCGGCAAGATGATCCCGGTCAAGGTCGTCGAGGTTGACCGCAAGCGCCGCCGCCTGATCATGTCCGAGCGCGCGGCCCGCCGTCGCTGGCAGCGCGAGCACCGCAAGCAGCTCCTGGATGAAATCCAGGTGGGTGAGGTCCGCACCGGCACCGTCCGCAGCCTGAGCGAGTTCGGCGCGTTCGTCGATCTCGGCGGGGCCGACGGTCTGGTCCACATCTCCGAACTGGCCTGGTTCCCGGTGGCGCACCCGAGCGAGGTGCTCAAGGTCGGGCAGCAGGTCGACGTCAAGGTGCTGCGCATCGACAAGCAGCGCGAGCGCGTGGGCCTGAGCCTCAAGCGTGTGCAGCCCGATCCGTGGAGCCACATCGACGAACTGTA
>CAZPTI010000525.1:0-1834 GCA_964588925.1 uncultured Anaerolineales bacterium
GGCCCAGAACGCGGTGCGCTCGTCGCCCAGCCAGTTGCGCGCCAGGTGCTCCAGCCCCACCGCGCGCAGGATGACGTTGATCGGTCCGGTGTCGAGGTCGTAGAGCAGCGCGAACATGAGGCTGATCGCGGCGGCCGAGATGACGACCGGCATGAAATACACCGACGTGTAGAAGCTGGAGGAGCGGATCGGCTTGCGGAGCAGGGCCGCGAGCACGGTCGCGCCGCCGACCTTGAGGATGATGGAGGCCAGCGCCCACACCACCACGCGCCACAGCCCCGCCGTGAAGAGCTCGTCGCCGATCAGCCGGACGTAGTTGCCGAGTCCGATGAAGGTGGCCTCGCTCATGCCGTTCCACTCGAACAGGCTGTAGTACACAGTTCTTGCGAACGGCACGAGGAAGAACATAGCGTAGAGGACGAACGCAGGCGCCATGTACAGAAGCATTACCGGTTTGAACTTTAGAGAGCCCACGTCCGTCCTCCCTGTGCGATATCCGAGCGCGGCGTTACTCGCCCTTGACGACCTTCGCCATGGCGGCGACGAACTCTTCCGGCGTGAACTTGCCGCTGAAGAACTCCGCAACCAGCGGGCCGAACTTGGCGCTGACCGCGGGCGTCATGACGGTGGGGATGTACTTGTTGCCCGGTCGCTCCTGGGCCAGCTTCTGGCTGGCGACGGCCAGCGCGCCCACTTTGGTCGCATCGACATCGGTGCCCTGCATGGGGATCGGCTGCTTGCCTTCTTCCGCATACAGCTTGCCGGCGTCGCGCGAGCTGAGGCGCCGCACGAGCTCTTTGATCGCCGCCTGCTTGTCGGCGTCCTGCCATTCCTTCGCGCTGACGTACCACAGGTTGGTCAGGTCCTTCTCGACGCCCTTCTCCGTCTCCGCGCCGCCGGGCAGCAGCGGGAATTCGAGGACCTGCATCTTGTCCTGAATCTCGGGCGTGAAGTTGGCGGTCTCCCACGAGCCGTCGATGACGAACCCGGCCTTGCCCGCGTTGATGTACTTGGCGACGACCGCAGCCTCGTCGAGCGCGAGGGCGTCCTCTGGGATCTTGCCGACGAAGAGGTCCTGCATGATCCTGGCAGCCGCCAGCATCTCCGGCACATCGTAGGGTTCCTTGCCGGCGTAGATGTTGCGCGCGCGCTCGTTGCCAACCATGCGATTGATGACGTAGTTGTGCCCGCGAATGGTGTGGCCGCCGTTCTTCGCCGCCATGCCCCACGGCACCTCACCCTTCTCGTCGAGCGTCTTCACCGCCGCGACCAGCTCATCGTAGTTGGTTGGCATCTTGATGCCGGCGCGTTCGAGCACTTCCTTGTTGGCAAGGAACTGGACGTAGAACATGAGGGTGGGGATGCCGCGCACGGCGCCGTCGCGCGACGCAGTCCGCCACGCGGACTCGTCAAAGAGACCCTTGAAGAAGGGGTCGCTCTTGGTCCATTCGGTCAGGTCGGCCACCTTGCCCGCATCGACGACCTGATCGAGGCCGAACGCCGGATCCATGCGCCAGTAGTTGAAGACGTCAGGGAGCCTGTCGCTCGACGCGTCCAACTTGATCTTCGTCTGATGATCGTTGCCGGGCGACTCTTCGATTTCGACGGTGATGTTGGGATAGTCCTCCTGGAACTTTTTGATGATTGCCCGCGTCGGCGCCGTCATCGCGTGGTTGCCCACGTAGTTCGTGGCGAAACGCAGGGTCATCTTCTTGCTCAGAGGATCGACGGTCGGGGCGACGGTGGGCGCCGCGGGCACGGCAGTGGCGGCCGCGGTCGCAGCGGGCGCAGCCTGGGGCGGCGTCTGCGGCGCGCAGGCGGCTACCAGGGCGCC
>CAZPTI010000526.1:0-1827 GCA_964588925.1 uncultured Anaerolineales bacterium
GAACAGGCGGTCGGCGTACTTCATGTCGAAGCCGATGCCGTTGTCGCGGACGAACCAGGCGGCGGCCGGACCGACCTGCGCGGCGCGGCCATCGACGCCCGGCGGGGCCTCGGCGAAACCGACGTCGATTATCGCGCAGTCGCGCGGGCGGGTGAATTTGAGCGCGTTGCTGAGCAGGTTGGCGTAGACCTGTTTGACGAGGGTGGGGTCGGCGATGCCGGGGGGCATGGCTGCGATGGTGAACTCGACGCGGCGGCTGCCCAACTGAGGGGCAAGCTCGGCCCAGGCCGCGCGGGCGACCTCGGCCATGTCGACGCGCACGCGCTCGACCTGCTGGCGGCCGACGCGAGAGAGGGCGAGCAGGTCGTCGATGAGGTCGCTCATGCGCCCCGCGTTCTGGCGGAGCAGGCGCAGGTACTCGCGGCCGGTGTCGTCGAGCTGCGCGCCGCAGTCCTCGTCGAGCGCCTCGGCGTAGCCTGCGATGCCGCGGAGGGGCGCGCGGAGGTCGTGCGAGACGGAGTAGGCGAAGGCTTCGAGCTCGCGGTTGGACGCCTCGAGCTGCGCGGCGCGCTCGGCGAGGCCCGCGTTGAGGCGGCGGATTTCCTCTTCGGCCGCGCGGCGCGCGGTGATGTCGCGGTTGACCGCGATCGCGCCGAGGAAACGGCCGGCTTCGTCGCGCACGGGGGAGATGGTCGACTGCACCGCGAACGCGCGGCCGTTGCGGTGGCGGTGGAACGCCTCGCCCTCCCACGCGCGGCCGGCGCGGAGCTCGGCGGCCGTCTCCTGGCGGCTGCCGCGGCCGTTCCACTCGGTGCGGATGACGTCGGCCGCGGGCTGGCCGATCACCTCTTCCCCGCGCCAGCCGTAGATGGCCTCCGCGCCGCGGTTCCAGAAGGTGATGTTGAAGTTCTGGTCGGTGACGACGATGGCGTCGCCCATGCTGTCGAAGAAGCGGCGCAGGCTGGTCTCGCTGCGGAGGAAGTAACCGGCGAGGACTTCGTCGGGGGCGAGGCCGCGCGCGCGGGCGTCGCGCCGGGTGATGAGCGCGGCGGCGAGCAGGTAGAGGCCGCCGATCCACTGACTGATGCGGCCGAGCCAGTTGAGGGGGGTGCCGGTGGCGGAGATCATGAGGATGCCGGCGAGGCCGAGCGCGGTGAGCATGAGGCCGAGCGCGTACCAGTAGATGGCGGGCGCGGCGGTGAGGGCGTAATGGCGGGCGAAGACGAGGCCGGCGAGGAAGAAGAGGAGCGCGTCGATGGCGACGATGAGCTGGCGGAGGGGTGTGCCGCCCTGCCCCTGGATGAAGAAGGGGGGCAGGCGGTTGAGGGCCGCGCCGAGCGTGATGAGCGCGATAATCAGCAGGGTCGCGGCGTAGACCTGACGGACGATGGCGCGCCGCGCGGGGATGGGTTCGTGCGGGGGGATGCGGTTGATGGTGAAGAACGCGCCGAGGCAGTGGAGGATGGCGGCAACGAGCGCGCCGAGGTTGTGCGTGGTGACGCCGGCGTTGCTGCCGAAGAGGGCAAGCCAGGCGTTGCTGAGGGGCACGGCGAGGCCAAAGGCCAACGATCCTGCGCCGAGCCAGAGGACGGGCCACGCGCCGGTGCGGAGGAAGCTGCGGATGCTGATGGCCGCGATGAGGATGGACGCGGCGGTGATGAAGACGAGGGTGCCGAGCAGGTTGACGACGAGCGACTCGCGCTGCGCGCCGATGTCGAGCAGCCAGAGGAGGAGGGTGGCGACGAGGACGAGGACGGCGAGCGCGAGGGCAGGGCCTTTGAAGCGGGTGTGGCGCGAAAGACGCGGGTTGAGCATCGCGAGTCCTTG
>CAZPTI010000527.1:0-1827 GCA_964588925.1 uncultured Anaerolineales bacterium
GGCGCAGGAACGGCTCGGCTACCCAACTCAGAAACCACTTGCGTTATTGGAGCGCATCATTCAGGCCAGCAGCAACCCCGGCGATTGGGTGCTTGACCCGTTCTGCGGCTGCGGGACGGCGATTGCCGCCGCGCAGAAGCTCGGTCGGCGCTGGATCTGGATAGACATAACGCATCTGGCGATTTCGCTTCAGAAGTACCGGCTACAGTCGATGTTCCCCGGCATCGCGTTCAGGGTCATTGGCGAGCCGGAAGACCTCGGCGCAGCGCGCCAGCTTGCCAACGATGATCGGTATCAATTCCAGTGGTGGGCATTGTCGCTGATTCGGGCGAAACCGCTGGGGGGTCAGGAAGACAGCAAGGCCGGGAAGAAGGGGAGCGACAAGGGGATCGACGGGGTGATCACGTTCATTGACGACAACTCAGGGAAGCCTAAGCGCGTCCTCGTCCAGGTGAAAAGCGGCCACGTCAACGCGTCGCACATCCGAGACCTCATCGGGACGGTAGATCAGGAGAAGGCCGCAATGGGCGTCTTCGTCACCCTGGAAGCGCCGACCGCCCCGATGGAGACCGCCGCCGTCACTGCCGGTTACTACCACTCGCCGGGCTGGAACACGGACTACCGCCGCATCCAGATTCTGACGATTGAGAGCCTGCTGAAAGGCGCGCAAATGCAGATGCCCCCCACGGCGCAGACGTTCAAGCAAGCGCCGAAAGCCGGTCAGCCGGGCGACGATGACCAGTTGACGCTCGGCGTGTAGGCGCTGCTCAGGCGCGTAGCTGTCACTTCCCGTTTCGCTGCGGCCAGCCAAACTCGCTGAAGCGGACGCCCGTCGCGAGGCACCGCAGCGCGTGCGCCACGTACGGGATGACGTTCTCCGGCAGCGCGTTTACCGCCGCCCACCGCAGCTCGTCGCACTTCTCCGGCTCGGCGTTCACCGGCGCGCCCGGCCACGCGTCCACGCGCAGAAAGAAGTCGATCCGCTCGTCGTCGGGCCGCTGCTGCCCCTGGCCGTCGTCCCCCGCCCGGTGCATCACGTGGATCACCGCCAGCCCGTCCGGTTCGAGCGCGACGCCCACCTCCTCCAACGCCTCACGGATGGCCGCCTCGGTGACGGTCTCCCCCTGCTCCACATGCCCGGCCGGCACGCTGTACTCGCCGTCGCGCCACCCCGTGTTGTGGCGGCGCAGCAGCAGCACGCGATGATCGCGCATGAAGAAGAGGTGCACGGCGACGGGGTAGCGGTTGCGGGACATAGCGATCCTCCGGGTGTCTTTCCATAATCATGATATAATGACGTCAGGAGCCTATTATGCGTCACGAAGCCATTTTGTGGGAACCGCTAACCGAGGGCCGTCACGCGGGCGCGGTCCGCTGCAACCTCTGCTCGCACCGCTGCGTCATCCCGCCCGGCAAGCAGGGCGCGTGCTGCGTGCGCGAGAACGTCGACGGGCGTCTCTACACCCTCGTCTACGACCGAACCATCGCGCAGCACGTCGACCCCATCGAGAAGAAGCCGCTCTTCCACTTCCACCCCGGCACGACCGCCTTCTCCATCGCCACACCGGGGTGCAACTTCCGCTGCGCGTTCTGTCAGAACTGGGAGATTTCGCAATCGCCCCGTGACGGCGCGTCACACGGTGACGGTGTGTTCGGCGTCGCGCTCACCCCGCAGCAGGCGGCGGCAACGGCCAGGCGCCACGGCTGCGCGTCCATCGCCTACACCTACACCGAGCCGACCATCTTCGCCGAATACGCGCTCGACTGCACAGCCGAAGCGCGCAAGCTGGGCCTCAACAATGTCTTCGTCAGCAACGGCTACATGAC
>CAZPTI010000528.1:0-1814 GCA_964588925.1 uncultured Anaerolineales bacterium
GATCCTGACCGATGGCTTCTGGCGCCAGCACCGGCTCGATCGCTGCGACGAGTGCGGCGGGTTCGTGCCGCACAAGGACATGGTCGAGCGTCACGACCCGCACGGCCCCGAGTTCCGCTGCCCGGCGTGCGCCGGTACCGCGAAGGAGGCCTGACCCATGCTCGACGTGAGCAGCCAGATGACGTTCCGCATCCACGCCGACGGCAACGGTCGCCTGACACTGCGCTTCCGCCGGTTGTTCGAGGACGAGAGCAACCGCAACCGCTGGCAGTACGACGTGCCGCTCGACGACAAGCCGGAGGACGTCGTCCCGCGCCTGCGCGACATCGCCACGCAGGTGCTCGCCGCGGAGCACGAGCGGCTGGGCCAGGCCCTCACGCACCTGCGCGGCGGCGAAGCCAAGCAGCGCAAGTCCAAGCCATAGCGCGCGCCGCGCGCTCATCCCTTCCCCAACGCCTCGGCACACGCCGGGGTGTTGCTTCGGTGCGACAGTCAAGCCGGCTTGACTACGTGCCCGCATTCGTCAACTCCGCTTTACCAACAACCCGCTCCGCCTTCCGCCCGGTGAACTTCTCCCAGCGCTGCACGATGACGTCGCAGTACAGCGGGTCGAGCTCCATCAGGAACGCCCGCCGCCCCGTCTGCTCCGCCCCGATCAGCGTCGAGCCGCTGCCGCCGAACAGGTCGAGGATATTCTCACCGGCGCGCGACGAGTACTGCATGGCGCGCACCGCGAGCTCGACGGGCTTTTCCGTCAAATGCACCATGCTCTGCGGATTGACCTTCTTGACCGACCAAACATCGGTCGCGTTGTTCGGCCCCAGGTAGACGTGCGCCGCGCCTTCGCGCCAGCAGTAAAAACACCATTCATGGTTGCCCATGAAGTCTTTGCGCGTGAGGACCGGATGCTCCTTCACCCAGATGATCGCCTGCGAGAAGTAGAGGCCGCAGGCCTTCAGCACCGGCGGGTAGTTCGCGCAATTCGCGTAGCCACCCCAGCAGTACAGCGCGCGACCGGGCAGTAGCACGCGGGCGATGTTGCCGAACCAGGCGCGCAGCAGCCGGTCGAACTCCTCGTCCGACACGAAGTCGTTGGCCAGCGGCCGGTCCTTGGCGCGCAGCTTCCGATGCGTCGCCTTCGCCTTCTCCGGATGGCGCTCCAGGTCGAGCTTCTGGTGGTGCTTGATTCCGGTCTTCCCGCGCGCCGCGTCGAAGCCGCTGTGGTGCAGGCCCTGCGCGTCCAGCGCCTTCACGCCTTTCTGCGTGCCCGCGAATGACGACAGGCCCGCCGCGATCGCGTTGTTGCTGCGCGGCTCGACCTTCACGTTGTACGGCGGATCGGTGTTGACCAGGTGAACGGGCTGGCCAGCGAGCAGCCGGTCCACATCCCCGGGCGCGCCGCTGTCGCCGCAGAGCAGACGGTGATCGCCGAGCAGCCACAGGTCGCCGGGCTGCGTGATTGCTTCATCCGGCGGCTCCGGAATGTCATCCGGATCGGTCAGGCCGTCTTTTACGCCCGGGTCGAGCAGCTGCGCGAGCTCGTCTGCGTCGAACCCAAGCAGCGACCAGTCGAGGCCGGCACCCTGCAGTTCGGCCAACTCGATCGGCAGCAGCTCCAGGTTCCACTCGGCCAGCTCGGCGGTCTTGTTGTCGGCAATCCTGTACGCGCGAATCTGCTCGGGCGTGAGATCGCGCGCGACATGCACGGGAACCTGCTCGAGCCCGAGCTTCTGCGCCGCCTTCCAGCGCGTGTGCCCACAGACGATGACGCCGTCCGCGTCGACCACGATCGGCTGGCGGAATCCGAACCGCCG
>CAZPTI010000529.1:0-1808 GCA_964588925.1 uncultured Anaerolineales bacterium
GTAGACCCGACGGGTGCGTCACTACGTGACGGTGGAAACCCGTCGGGTCTGTTCTCATATGGAAGGATCTGTTATGCAAGTCATATTCGTCCATTGTCACGTGAAGCCGGAGTTTGTCGAGGCGTTCAAGGCTGCCTGCATCGACAATGCGTCGAACAGCATCCAGGAGCCAGGCATTGCGCGTTTTGACGTGGTTCAGAGCGCGGAAGACCCGACGCGCTTTGTGCTGATCGAGGCGTACCGCGATGCGGATGCGCCCGCGGCGCACAAAGCTACTGCGCACTACGCGCGGTGGCGCGACACGGTCGCGGAGATGATGGCCGAGCCGCGGAGCGCGGTCCGCTACGAAAGCGTTATCCTACCGGAGTAACCTGATGCGCTTTGAGTTCGCCACCGCTGCGCGGATTATATTCGGGCCGGGGACGCTGAAGGAGGCGGGCAACCTCGCCACCGGGTTCGGACGCCGCGCGCTCGTCACCGTCGGGTTCGACCCAGCGCGCGGCGCGCGCCTGCTGGACCTGCTCTCGGCTGCGGGCGTGGAGGCGGTCGTCGTCCAGGTGGCCGGCGAGCCGACCACTGACCTTGCGCGGGAGGGCGCGCGGCGGGCGATCGACGCAGGCTGCGAGCTGGTCATCGGCTACGGCGGCGGGAGCGCGATGGACGCGGCAAAGGCAATTGCCGCGCTAGCGGCGAACGGTGGCGATCCGCTCGACTACCTTGAAGTTGTCGGGCGCGGCATAGGGCTGTCGAAGCCTGCGCTGCCCACGATCACGATCCCCACGACCGCGGGCACGGGCGCGGAGGTCACGCGCAACGCGGTCCTGCTCTCGCCGGAGCATAAGATCAAGGCCAGCCTGCGCAGCCCGACGATGCTGCCAAAGCTGGCGCTTGTCGACCCGGAGACGACTTTCTCGTTGCCGCCCGAAGTGACCGCGACGACCGGCCTCGATGCGCTGACGCAGCTCATCGAGCCGTTCACGTCGGCGCGCGCCAACCCGATGACGGACGCGTTTTGTCGCGAGGGGATCACCCGCGCGGCGCGCTCGCTGCTGCGCGCATATCAACACGGCGACGATGCGGCGGCGCGTGAAGATATGTCGCTCGCTTCCCTCCTCGGCGGGTTAAGCCTTGCGAATGCCGGTCTCGGCGCAGCGCACGGCTTCGCGGGCGTGATCGGCGGCGCGTTCGACGCTCCGCACGGCGCAATCTGCGCGGCGCTGCTACCACACGTGATGCAGGCGAACTATCGCGCGTTGAGCGAGAGGCAGCCCGGTTCCGCTGCGCTCGCGCGCTATGACGAAGTCGCGCGTATCGTAACTGGCAGCGCGTCCGCGCGCGCCGCGGATGGCGCGGCGTGGGTGAGGGACCTTGCCGCGGCGCTCGGCATCCCCCCGCTGGCGCAATATGGCGTCCGGCCGGAAGACGTTGCCGATATTGTCGCAAAGACGGCAGTCGCATCCAGCACGAAAGCCAACCCAGTCGCTCTCACCTCGGACGAACTGACGGAAATCCTCGAAGCCGCGTTGTAGACTGTGGGCCGTAAGGCCGCGGGGGTGGAAGCGCGGAGGTGTGGGGGCGCGGCCATCTCGAATAAGCGAATGCGGTCGAATAAGCGAATTGCGTGACGGCGTACGTATCGCAAAGCGATGATGATGCTGCGGGGAGATTCGCTTATTCGAGATGGCCGCGCCCCCACACCCCGCGCCCCCACACCACCGCGCATCCACCCCCGCAGCCTTACGGCCCACAGTCTAAAAAGCGGCGTCGAGGAATTCCGTCAGTTCGTCCGAGGTGAGAGCGACTGGGTT
>CAZPTI010000530.1:0-1798 GCA_964588925.1 uncultured Anaerolineales bacterium
GGGCGCGTCGGTCAGCATCCGCTCCGGCTTGCCCGACCCCGCCTGGACGTTGACACGGCTGGAGCTGGCGCGGCTGGACGAGCTCCTGCGCGACCTGCCCACCGGCCAGTGTCCCGCGCCCTTCGACGGGCTCGGCTATCGCGGCGTGGTCGTCGGGCTGGGCGGCATGGGCGACGCGGGCAACCTGCGCACCACGAACGGCTATGTCTGGAGCGGTGACCTGGGCCTGAACCCCGACGCCTTTTGCTTCGTCGACAACACGCGCAGCATCGAGCGCTTCCTCCTCAGCAGCGCGCTCGCCCACACGGACGATCCCGCGCTGCGCGACCTGCTGGGGGGGTTGGGCGGCCCGATCCCCACCCCGATGCTCACGCCCTCGCCCACGCCGACGGTCGCGCCGGGCTTCGTCTGGTGGGGCGACGAACGCATCGGCGTCTCGCTCTACCTCCCCGACCGCTGGGAACTCGGCACGCAGACGCCGCTCAGCCGCATCTGGCATACGAAGGTCTCCTCGCCGGAAGAGTCGCCGATGGAGGCCGCCCCCTTCTGGTTCACCGTCCTCCCGCCCGACTACGATAACGCCGATGTCGGCGCGTACAACTTCTGGGAGCCCGAACTGGTCGCCCTCGCCTGGAACACGCCCGTAGGCGAAACATTCGTCAGCCCGCACGCGCCGGAAGGCTACAACACCTACACGCGCCTCCCCGACGCGACAGTGGACGGCTTCCCCGCGGCCGTGGTGAACGCGCCGGAGACGTGGGAGGCCGAACATGGCACGCAGCAGCGCCGCGTGCTAGTCAAAATCGGCGGCCTGACGGTCATGTTCGGGACGTATTACCGCACGGAGGACGAGTTGCGGACGTTCGAGACCGCGCTGCGGTCGGTGAAGTTCGACAGCATTCTGACGCTCAGCGGCGCAGTCGCGCTCACGCCGCAGCCATAAGTACGGAACAGGTGGGCGCGGCCATCTCGAATAAACGAATGACCGAACGAATAAACGAATGCGCACGAGCACACGTATTCGCTTATTCGACCGCCATTCGCTTATTCGAGATGGCCGCGCCCACGCCTAGGCATCGTCCGGCGCGTTACCTTTCGCTCCAACGCGCAATATACATCAGTAGAACCACCATCACAGGATTCCAGGATTTTCCGGATTGACAGGATTTGGAGACGTAAAGCAGTCCTGTCAATCCTCCGAATCCTGTAATCCTGCAAAAATCGTTCATCCTCCCGGAGAGGAGCAATCATGGCAACCCTGCCCCTGGCCTGCCGCATGGACGCGGCCGACACCGAGGGCGATGCCTTGCTGGTTCAGGAGGCGCAGCGCCAACCCGCTGCCTTCGCCGCGTTGTACCGCCGCTACGTCGGCCCGGTGCACCGCTACATCGTCAGCCGCACCGGCAACCGCGCGGACGCGGAGGACCTCACCGCCGAAGTCTTCGCCGAAGCGTTACGCGGCCTGCCCGCCTATCGCGAGCGCGGCCTGTTCGCGGCGTGGCTCTTCTCCATCGCGCGGCGCGTCGTCGCCGGGCACTACCGCCGCAACGCCGGCCGCCCCGTCGCGCCGCTCGACGCGGCCGAGGATCACGCCTCGCGCGACCCCGACCCGCTGGCCGTCGCCCTGCACGACGAGGCGCTGGCGGAGCTGGCTGCGCGGCTGAGGGGGTTGGGCGAGGACGAGCGCGAGCTGCTGCGGCTGCGTTACGCGGCCGGGCTGACCTACCGGGAGATCGGCGAGGTGGTGGGGAAGCGCGAGGCGGCCGTCAAGATGGCCGTCCACCGGCTGCTGGGCCGG
>CAZPTI010000531.1:0-1764 GCA_964588925.1 uncultured Anaerolineales bacterium
GTGCTGCAGGCGCGCGCCCATGGCCGCGTCGGCGACGCGAACGGCATCGAGACGTGCCGCGCGCGCCTGGGCCAGATCGGCGCCGCGTCCGAAGCGGTGCAGAAGGCGCAGTTCGAGCTGGCCGAGTGCCACAACAAGTTCCGCAACGACAAGCAGCGCGCGGCGGCAGAGTACCTGCGCACGTTCAGGGAGTATCCCGCCGACACGAACGTCGCCGCGCTGGCCAAGATCCGCTACGCGGACCTGCCCAGCGACAACCGCTTCGATTACTCCAAGAAGCTGTACGAGGACGTGCTGGCGAATTACCCGAAGCTGGACAAGCCGCTGCGCGACTGGGCGCTGTGCCGCAAGGGGGTCTGCCAGTACCAGATGCAGGACGAGACGGGCGCGGCGGAGACGTTCCGCCAGGTGCTCGCGGCAAACCCGGGTCCGCAGGTGTGCGCTCTGGCCGAGATGCACCTTCGTGGTTTCGCCGAGCCGCAGTCGCCCGACGCGGCGCGCATCGTGTATGACCGCGCGATCCGCCGCATGGGCGGCAAGACCAGCGGCGACCTGGCGTTCTGGGACATGCACCGCGTGGCCGCGCTGGTTGACGGCCCGGCCGTCAAGGCGTGGGACGCCGACGCGATGACTTCGCGCGAGGAGCGCGCACAGATGCAGTACCGCAGGTGCTATGCTTACTGGTCAACCGGCTATGGCAACAAGGCGTACAAGCTGGCCGGGGAGATACTGGAGAAGTATCAACCGGCGGGCGTGACGCGGCACCAGTGCATGTTCATGCGGGCGCACCTACAGGGGCGCGGCGCGCGCTACGCGGAGGCCGCGCGCGGCTTCCAGGAGCTGATTGCCGAGAACCCCAAGCCGGAGATTCTGCGCGCGTCGTACTTCGAGCTGACGCGTGCGCTGGACCTTGGCGGCGACGCGCTGGGCGCCGTGCTGGCGATGGAGGAAGCCATCGTGCGGTTCCCCAATACGCTGGAGGCGCAGAAGGCTGCGGAGCTGCGCGACGCGCAATTGCGCCAGACGCCCACGCTGCTGGCGCAGGTGGAGAAGCGGCGGCCGGCCATCGCGGCGAAGTGGAAACGTCCGCCCGTGGAGGTGGCGCGTCCGCCTGCCGACAATGACGGCGCTCCTGTGCCTGAGGAGTTGGAGAACATCGCGGTGCCGGGGCTGGATGCGGCCCGCTCGCCGATCGCCAGCAGCACGGGAGGCGCGGAATGAACGCTCGGAACAGGACAATGATCAGGAGAAGCATGGCGAGGGGCCGGAAGCAGGAATCGGGTGAGGTTGTTACGCAGATCCCGGCAGTCTTGTGCGTCGACGTCTCCCGCCAGGGAGACGGCGGCGCCTTGGAGTGCGCAAGCGGGAAGGCCGCGACTTGTCGCGGCGAGCTTGCGCCTTGCGCGGATATGCATTACCGAACGTTGCGTCATGGCGCAGCAGGTACGGCCCGGCCAGAACCTGACAGCAGCCAGCCCGCACCGCTTGGGCGGTACAAGGCTGGAGCAAGCTCCAGCACTCCAAGGCGGCTTCGCCGCGGGGGCGTGCTGCCCATGCTGGCGGCGCTTGCGGCCGTCGCGCTTGTCTGTGCCGGACTGCCAATGCCTGTTTCGGCCGAGGGCGCGATGCCCACCAACGCGCCCATAACCTGCCGCAACGGCGGCGGTGGCTGCACGACTTGCGGCCCCGGCGCCGGCTCGGGGGGAAGCGGCGCGAAAGGCTTCGGCGTCGGGGGCGCCACGGGCGGCGGGGTGACCATGGGAG
>CAZPTI010000532.1:0-1757 GCA_964588925.1 uncultured Anaerolineales bacterium
CGGCGGTGAGCAGGGGGAGCGCGCCGATGCGCGTGTCGGGCTGCGTCACCGCGGCGGAGAGCAGTTCGGTGAAGTGGCCGATCATGCGGACTATCGTCCGTTGGTCGAACAGGTCGACGTTGTACTCCAGCGCGCCAGTGAAGCCGTTGGCGCCCTCGACCATCGAGAGCGTGAGGTCGAACTTGGCGACGCCCGCGTCCGCTTCGACCGGGCGCAGTTTGAGCTGGGGCAACTCCATCGCGCCGAGGGGCATGTTCTGCATGGTGAAGACGACCTGGAACAGCGGGCTGTGGCTGCGGTTGCGCGCGGGTTGGAGCGCGTCGACCAGCATCTCGAAGGGGAGATCCTGGTGCGCGTACGCGGCGAGCGCGGCCTCGCGAGTCCGGCTGACCAACTCACGGAACGTCGGGTTGCCGTTCATGCGCCCGCGCAGGACGAGGGTGTTGACGAAGAAGCCGATGAGGTCCTCGGTCTCGCCCTGCGTGCGGTTGGCGATGGGCGTGCCGACTGCAACGTCGTCCTGGCCGCTGTAACGATGGAGCAAGGTCTGGAACGCGGCGAGCAGCGCCATGAACGGCGTGGCGTTTTCGCGGTGGGCGAGCGCGACGAGCTGGCGCGAGAGTTCTTCATCCAGGGCGAACGGCTCAGTTGCGCCGCGATAGGTCTGCGCGGGCGGCCGGGGGCTGTCGAGGGGCAGTTCCAACAGGTCGGGCAGGCCCGCAAGCTGCTGCTTCCAGTAGTCAAGCTGCTGGCGCAAGGGCGTCTCGGCGTCGGGATCGGGCGTTTTTCCGGCGAGCAGGTCTTCGGGCGACTGGCCTTGCAGGAACGAACGCTGCCAGAGCGCAAAGTCGGCGTACTGGACGGGGAGCGGGCGGAGGGGCGACGGCGCGCCCTGCGTGAACGCTGCGTAGAGCGCGGCCAGCTCGCGCGTCAGCACGCCAAGCGACCAGCCGTCCGACACGATGTGGTGCATGTTTAGCAAGATGAGGTGATCGTCGGGCGCGAGGCGAATGATGCTGCCGCGAACGAGCGGGCCTTCCGCAAGGTCGAACGGCGCGGTGGCTTCGGTCTCGACGATGCCGCGCGCCTTCCGCTGACGCAGTTCCTCTGGCAGCGCGCTCAAGTCGGAGACGGGCAGGCGCGCCATGCCGTCCGCCGCGTCCGGCCCGGCAATGAACAGCACCGGTTCGCCGTCAACCGTGCGGAAAGTTGTGCGGAGCGCTTCGTGCCGCCGGATGATCTCCGCAAGGCTGCGTTCGAGCGCGCGTGTGTCCAGCCGCCCTTCCAGCCGCATCGCGACGGGCAGGTTGTAGAGCGGGCTATTCGGCTCCAACCGGTCGAGGAACCAGAGGCGCTGCTGCGCGAAGGAGAGGGGCAGCAGGCTGCCGCCGTCGACGCGGAGCGGCCGCGGCGCAGGAAGCAGCGGTGGGCGACCTGACGCCGCGGAGGCGAACGCCGCGTCAATGCGCGCGGCGAATCCGGCCAGCGTGGGCGCTTCAAAGAGCGCGCGCAGGGGCAACTCGACCGCGAAGGCTTCGCGGACGCGCGAGATCAACTGGGTGGCGAGGAGCGAGTGTCCACCGAGGTCGAAGAAGTTGTCCGCACGGCCGACGCGTTCCACCGCGAGCAGTGATGACCACACTTCGGCCAGGCGCGTCTCGGTTTCGGTCTCCGGCGCGATGTAGGCGTCTTCGGCCCCCTGCGCCTGTTCGGGCGGGGGGAGTTGCTTGCGGTCGACCTTGCCGTTGGGGGAGAGG
>CAZPTI010000533.1:0-1740 GCA_964588925.1 uncultured Anaerolineales bacterium
CAGCTTCTTCTCGTCCGGGTTCACTTCCATGACCATGAACTCAGGCTCAACCTTGATGTTCTTCTCCTCAAGGATGTGGCCGAGTTGTTTGGACGCGATGGGCTTGGTGAACGCGCCGGGCAGCGGCGTCGCGTAGATCAGCTCGACGCGGTCGCGGATGCCCTGCTCGTGGAAGAACCAGTCGGCCAGCATGATAAACTCGAGCGGCGCGACCGGGCACTTGATCGGGTTCTCGACGACATTGACGACCAGCCGGCCGCCTTCCCAGTTGCGGAGGTGCTTCTGTAAGGCCAGCGCGCCCTCGATGGTGTAGAAGTCGTAAATGGACTTATACCATTCGTGCTCCTGGAGGCCGGGGGTCTCCTCCGGGTGCGTGCGCGCGCCGGTGGCAATCACCAGGAAGTCATAATCCAGATAACGGCCATCTTTCGCCAGCTTGACGCGGTTATGCTCCGGCTCGATCGCCTCGATGGGCGACACGATCAGTTCGACGCCGCCGGGGATGAAATCACGCTTCGCCTTCACCACATCGCTCTTCGTATACATATTGAAGGGGATG
The DNA here is from genome assembly GCA_964588925.1 of uncultured Anaerolineales bacterium. Taxonomy (GTDB): domain Bacteria; phylum Chloroflexota; class Anaerolineae; order CG2-30-64-16; family CG2-30-64-16; genus JALOOB01. The sequence goes on from CAZPTI010000533.1 coordinate 560, forward strand.
AACAGGAAGCCGGGCTGGTAGTAATGGGTCTCGTGTTGATCGACAATCGTGATCTTCCACTCATCCGCGTCCAACAGGCGGCGCAGCTTGTTGACGACCATCGTGCCGGCAGTGCCTGCGCCGAGAACCAGGAGCTTCTTCATAAACCATACCTCCGCGATCAGTAGGGGGAATCAGGCGAGGACCGCCTGCTAAACCGACGCCAGCCGGTCTTGAATCATCGTCGCAAACACGTCCGCGATGCGCTGCACCGAGCGCAAGGCTCGTTCCTGGGTTGAGCGGTCCATGCGAAACACCGCGTCGCAGTTCGCCGTCACGGTTTCGACATTCACGCCGAACAGGTCGGAGAGCCGCGCGAGCTGCTCTGACGTGGGGGGCCAGTTCTCTGGCGCAATGCCGCCGATAACGACCATGCCCTTGAGCTCCGCGCCCACGCGGATGAGCCCACGCGCGCACATCAGCCCCATCTCGTTCAACGCGAACTTCGGCTCCAGCGCGACCAGTCCGGCCATCTGCTGCCACGTCGCGACGCAGAGCTGAACTGCCTCTGGCCTGCCGTCCAGCAGCGCACTGACGAAGCCGCACGGGTTGCTCATCTGCGTCACTGGCCGCCCCTGCATATCGGTGATAACCATCGTCACGCCGAGCAAATCTGCGAAGGCATCCTGCGCGGCCTGCGCGCAGTTAAAGGGCAGAACGGCCGCGAGGGTGTCCGGAGCGCCGTTCGTCCGGGGCGACGCGCCGGCCGCCTTGTCCTCGGCTGGCAGCGAGGGCAAAGCGCCGTAGCGTCCGCTCTGGAGCCACCGCTCCACATCCGCGCGGGCGAACCGCCACTGCTTGCCGACGCGCACCGCCGGAAGCTGGCCGCCCTCCACCATCCGGTAGATGGTGGTGCGGTCAACCCGCAGTATCGTTTGCACCTGTTTGGTCGTTAGTAAGTCAGTCATGAGCGGTCAGGGAAAAGCAGCGTTCGTGAAATCACTAACAGTGTGCATCAAATACAACTCGTTGTAACTGATTTTAATCATATTGCGCGCAGCAAACATATCAAGATATTGCCGCGAACACAGCAAGCGCATCAAAAGCGACAACAGTAAGAGCAGCTAAAGATACGGAACTGAGGTCATCACCCATCCGTCATATGAGCGCGCGCAGCGGCTGCGCTAACGCGGGTGCGGTTC
>CAZPTI010000534.1:0-1738 GCA_964588925.1 uncultured Anaerolineales bacterium
CAGCCGGGCTCGGCAACACGATGAACAACAACACGTACGTTGCCAAAGCGGTCAACGCGTGCGGCGGCGCATCGGCGGCCCTTTCTAATCGGGTCAGTGAGTTTGAGTTCGGGCTCGTTAAGTAACCCGTGCCAGGCACTTCGGAAGTGCCTGGCACGTCATGGCGAAATCTCATCAGTCCATTTGAGTTCGCGCGCGTCAAGTCACCCCGTGCCAGGCCCTTCGGAAGTGCCTGGCACGTCATGCAAGAATCCTCGGCCTACGCAAACCGATTATAATACCGGTATGTCCGTCGAGTCCGCTCTGCAAGCCCTCCGTTTCGATCGCCGGTTTGTCGAGAACATCGCCCGGATCGAGCGCATCCCCGCGCGGCCGCCTGCGTACACGGCGCTGCCCGCGGGGCTGGACGCGCGGCTGGCCGATGCGCTGCGGCGGCGCGGGATTGACGCGCTCTACACGCATCAGGCCGCAGCCGTGAACGCGGCGCTGCGCGGGGAAAACGTCGTCGTCGCGACGCCCGCGGCCAGCGGCAAGACGCTGTGCTATAACCTGCCCGTCCTCCAGCGCCTGCTGGCCGACCCGCGCGCGCGCGGCCTCTACCTGTTCCCGACCAAGGCGCTGGCGCATGACCAGCTGGCCGAGTTGACCGCGCTCACCGCCGCAGTGCCGCTCAATGTCGCGCCCGCGTGCTTCGACGGCGACACGCCGTCCGGCCGGCGCGCCAAAATCCGCGACGGCTCGCGCATCATCCTCTCGAACCCCGATATGCTGCACATGGGCATCCTGCCGCAGCATCCGCGCTGGGCCGCGTTCTTCGGCTCGCTCGCGGTCGTGGTGATCGACGAGATGCACGTGTACCGCGGGGTGTTCGGCTCGCACGTGGCGAACGTCCTGCGCCGGTTGCGCCGCATTTGCCGCTTCTACGGCCGCGATCCCCAGTTCATTCTCGCATCGGCCACCATCGCCAACCCGGAACAGCTTGCCGCGCGGTTAATCGAGGCGCCGGTGACCCTTGTGGGGCCGGAACGGGACGGCGCGCCGCAGGGCGAGAAGCAGATCATCCTCTATAACCCGCCGATCATCGACCCGGACCTCGGCATCCGCAAGAGCGCGGGACAGGAAGCCGCGCACCTCGCCGCGCACTTCCTCGAACACGACGCGCAGACCATCGTCTTCGGCCGCGCGCGGCTCTCCACCGAGCTGATGTTGACGCAGTTGCGCGAGGCGCTGCCCGCCCAACAGCGCAAAAAGGCGCGTGGCTACCGGAGCGGCTACCTCGCGTCTGACCGCCGGACCATCGAGCAGGGGTTGCGCGATGGGAGCGTGTCCGCAGTCGTCGCGACGAATGCGCTTGAGCTGGGTATCGACATCGGGGGGCTCGACGCGGCCATTCTGGCAGGTTATCCCGGCTCGGTTGCCAGCGCGCGGCAGCAGATGGGCCGCGCGGGCCGGCGGCAGGGCGCGAGCGCGGCGGTCCTGGTGGCGGGCGCGGGGCCGCTCGACCAGTACATCATCTCCCACCCCGGCTGGCTCCACCGCTCGCCGGAGCACGCGCGCATCAACCCCGATAACGACATTATCCTTTCCGCTCACCTTGCATGCGCGGCCGCGGAGCTACCGCTGCGCGCAGAGGATGGGCTGGGGGAGCGCGCTGAACGCATCAGCGACCTGCTCGCGGACCTGGTCGAGGCGGGGCAGCTTTACCTCGCCAACGGCCGCTACTTCTGGGCGGGCGAGG
>CAZPTI010000535.1:0-1737 GCA_964588925.1 uncultured Anaerolineales bacterium
CCCATCTCGGCCCCATTTCGCTCTCTCCTGGCCATTCTTCTCTCCAGCCTCGCTCCCCGGCTAAGGAGCCTAGCAGAAATAACTTGAACAGTGAGCGGTCTGTGCCTACGCTTTGTGCATGGACGCCACCAAGGTGATTGAGGAAAAATTTCTGGCGCTTTCCGGCCGTCTGGACGAAGCAACGCTGCGGTTGTGGGCAGCGGTTGAGGCGCTTACCCTCGGCCATGGGGGCGTCAGTACCGTAGCGAGCGCGGTGGGTTTGTCGCGCACGACGATCTATGCCGGTCTGCGCGAGCTCGCTATGGCGCCATCCGGTGGCGAGCCAGTCACGGCGAGGATGGGCCGTGTTCGGGCCAAGGGTGGTGGGCGCAAGAAGCTGACGGCCAAAGACCCAACGCTGTTGCGCGACCTGGATGCGTTGGTCGAACCGACGACGCGTGGGGACCCGCAGTCGCCGTTGCGTTGGACCTGCAAGAGTACGCCGCGTTTGGCCAAGGAATTGGTGGCCCAAGGTCATCAGGTGAGCCAGCGCACCGTGTGTGATTTGCTGGCGCAGTTGGACTACAGTCTGCAAGCGACCCGGAAGATTCACGAAGGGGGTCAGCAGGCCGATCGTGATGCGCAGTTCAGCCACATTGCCGCGACGGCGGCGCAGTATCAGGCGGCGGGCGATCCGGTGGTCTCGGTTGATACCAAAAAGAAAGAACTGGTCGGGGACTTCAAGAATGGCGGGCGCGAATGGCAGCCGAAAGGTCGTCCGGAGGGCGTACGCGTCTACGACTTCATCGATCCGCAACTGGGTAAAGTCGCGCCCTATGGCGTGTATGACGTGGGCGCCAACCAGGGCTGGGTCAGTGTTGGGATCACCCACGACACGGCGGCATTTGCGGTTGAGAGTATCCGCCGGTGGTGGCGCGAGATGGGCCAGCCACTCTATCCGGCCGCGCGTCGCCTGCTGATCACCGCCGACTGCGGCGGCAGTAACGGCTATCGTGTGCGGCTCTGGAAGGTTGAGCTGCAGCAACTGGCCGACGAACTGGGGATGGTGATCCAGGTCTGTCACTTTCCGCCCGGCACTAGCAAGTGGAACAAAATCGAGCACCGGATGTTCTGTCACATCACCCAGAACTGGCGTGGTCGTCCTTTGGTCAGTCGGGAGGTTGTCGTGAACCTGATTGGCAACACGACGACCACCGAAGGGCTGCGCATCCAGGCACAACTCGACGACCGGGATTATCCGGCAGGAGTTAAAGTCTCCGACCAGGAACTCGCGGAACTGGCCATTGAACGCGACGAGTTCCATGGCGAGTGGAACTATCGGCTCAAGCCTCGCGATCTCGGCGGCTAAAAGGCTATTGTTCAAGTTATTTCTGCTAGGTTACTAAGCGTTAAGGAAGAAAAGTCATTCGTCACCTCGGCAGGGAGTGCCGAGGTCCAGGTTACATGGACGTATCGGCCTTGCCATCCCTGGCTTCTGGATTCCGGCAATCCATGCCGGAATGACGAGCGATGCGACATTCATTTCTTTACGCTTAGTATCCGAACAGCCCTGCAAACGCTGTAACAGACCGTTCCGGCGCATGCCTCCTCCGCCCCTGCCCCCCGAACTCCTCCTGCGCACCCTGCCGCTGCTGTGCGCGGCCCTGGCGCTGGTGGTGACGCCGCATGCGGCCGACCTGCCGCTCGACATCCCCGGTTTCGTCTGGCTGGCCTGCGGCTGGCGCCTGGCGGCGCTTT
>CAZPTI010000536.1:0-1728 GCA_964588925.1 uncultured Anaerolineales bacterium
TCGCGCACCACGCCGCCCTTCCCCACCTGCCCCTTGCCCACCTCGAACTGCGGCTTGATGAGCGCGATGATCTCGCCGTCGGGCGCGAGCAGGCCCGCCGCGCGCGGGAGCACCAGGCCGAGGCCGATGAACGAGACGTCGATGACCGCGAGGCGCACGGGTTCGGGCAGCGGCTCCAGATAGCGGATGTTGGCGCGCTCGATGTTGATGACGCGCGGGTCCTGCCGCAGCGACCAGGCGAGTTGCCCGTAGCCGACGTCGATGGCGTACACCTTTGCCGCGCCGCGTTGGAGCAGGCAGTCGGTGAAGCCGCCGGTGGACGCGCCGATGTCGGCGCAGGGCCAACCGGAGGGATCGACGCCGAACTCATCCAGCGCCTTTTCCAGCTTCAAGCCGCCGCGGCTGACGTAGCGCAGGCTGCCCGCGACTTCGATCTCCGCGTCGTCCCGCACGAGATGGCCGGCCTTGTCGAGCATCTGCCCGTCGACCGTCACGTCGCCGGCCATGATGAGCTTCTGCGCCTGGGAGCGCGTCTCGGCGAGGCCGCGGGCGACGAGGAGCTCGTCAAGACGGAGCTTGCGCGGTTTGGGTGGCTTTGGCGTTGGCGCGTCGGGATACATGGAGACCTATTGTAACCGGAATTGTCTGCGCCGCGGAATTGACTCGCGCCCTGCGCTGCGGTATCATCCGGCTTCGAGGAGAATGCGATTCGATCATGGGTGAAGCAACCCCGACAACCTCCACGGAAGTCCGCCAGCGCTCTCAGCTCAGGCTCCTGGTCAAGACGATGCGGCCGAAACAGTGGACGAAGAACGTCTTCGTCTGGGCCGCGCTGATCTTTGACCGCAAGCTGTTTGAGCTGGCGCCGTTTGCGCGGACGCTGGCCGCGTTCGTGTTGTTTTGCCTGATCTCCAGCGCGGTCTATATCATCAACGACCTGGTCGACATGCCGAAGGATCGGCTGCACCCGGAGAAACGGAACCGGCCGCTGGCGTCGGGCGCGCTGAACCCGAACGTGGCGATTGCCGCGGCGGTGTTGATTGTGGTGGGGTGCCTGCCGCTGTCGCTCTTCGTCAGCTGGCAGTTGACCGCGATCCTGTACGGCTACCTGCTGCTGATGATCGCGTACACGTTCTACCTGAAGAACATCGTCATCGTGGACGTGCTGACCATCGCGCTCGGGTTCGTGCTGCGGGTGGGGGCGGGTGTGGCGGTTGCGCAGGCGGAGCGGTTTTCGCCGTGGTTGTATGTGTGCATGGTGCTGCTGGCGCTCTTCCTGGGGCTAGGGAAGCGGCGGCAGGAGATTGTGCTGATGAACGAGAACGGGGCCAGCACGCGCAAGATTCTGGCGGAGTACAACCTGCGCTTCATCGACGAGATGCTTGCGCTGGTGAGCGCCAGCACGGTGATGGCCTATGCGACATACACCTTCTCCGCGCCGAACCTGCCGCAGAACCACCTGATGATGCTGACGATCCCGTTCGTGCTGTACGCGATTTTCCGCTATTTGTACCTGATCCACGTGAAGGGGGAGACGGACCCGCCGGATGTGGTGGTGCTGAAGGACAGGCCGTTGCAGGTGGCGGTGGGGTTGTTTGGGTTGCTGGTGTTTGTGATTTTTTATTTGTTTTAGTGGGGTGGGGCGCGGAGGTTGGGCACGCGTGGGGGTGGTGCGCGGCCATCTCGAATAAGCGAATATGCGCCTGCGGGCGCGGTCGAATAAGCGAA
>CAZPTI010000537.1:0-1686 GCA_964588925.1 uncultured Anaerolineales bacterium
TCTGATGACGGTGGAGAAGCGATTGGCGGATTGAGCGTAAAACCCGACGGGTCTCAAAAGCCCGTCGGGTTTGTCTTTGTTACGGGAACACCTCTCGCAGCCAGGAGATCGTGTCCAGATCGCCCGGCGTGATGCGGCGGGCCTTATTCGGGAAGAAATCGGTGAGCGAGCACTTGAAGCAGGACTCGTGCGTGACCATCGCCGCGACAACCGGCCACGACTGCTGCGACCCCGACGGGGTGTAGTAGTGATACACCGGGCTGCCGGAGTGCCCGGCCGAGATGTCGCAGGAAAATGTGAATCGTCTGTTCCAGCCATCCGGCCCCTTGGCAAGGAAGGAGCCGATTTCGCAGTACGCTGAGTCACCGTAGAGCCGCGAATACTCGCAATTCTTCGGCGCGTTGCCCCGGTCGGTGTCGCACTGCGGATAGCCCCGGTTGAGCTGGTCAACGTTGCGCAAGTCGTTGCCGGGACGCGCGACATAACCCATCCAGCTCGTCAGATCGCCCAGCCGGTCCGGGATCACAATCAGCCCCCAGTCCCACTGGCTGCCCGTCTGGGCCGGATTCCGCCACGGGTCCGGTGTGAAGTACCAGGCTTCGTCGCCGGGATCGGGATTGACCTTGATCAGCGACGACCCGTATGGTTCCTGCGCCGCAGCCGTCCCAATCCCATTCTTCCCCGGCGTCACGCGCACCGTGTACCAGTTGTTCGTCCCCTGCTCGTTAATGCAGTGCGCGGCAGTGATGAGGTGCCGCGGCCCGATCAGTGTGCCCGTGCAGCCCGAATCATCCGACCCGCCGTAACGGAACTGCGCGATGGCGCGCCACGGCCAAAGCGTCGTCGGCGTGCGCAGCTTGCGCGTGTCGAATCCGTTGCTCCAGCCACCCGGTGCGACGGCGGGCGACGTGGGTCCCGCGAGCGCGGGGCTTTCGGCGGCGCGGCTACCTCGCTGTGTCAGCGGCAGCAAGACTGCGTTGCCACTTTCTGCGCGCTCAGGGTCGGTGACCGGGGCGCTGGCAAGTCGACGTCCCGTCTTCTCGTGGCAGTCGCCGATCTCGTCGAGCATGGCCTGGTTCATCACCACCCGAAACTCGTTAAGGGTCCGTGAGTTAAACATCCGCAACTGAACCTGCCGGTAGAACGCGCCCGGGTCCTCGTTCGGGTCCCTCTCGCCGTCCTCCGGCTTATCTTCCGGCATCTCGACGCGCCCGGATTCCAGGAGCTTACCCTCCCCGACATACTCCACAGTCATATCCGAGTTGATCGTCTGGACCCCGCGCGGCGGCGCGTCGTCGGAGACAAGCTCGGCGAACTTAGCGAGGCTGAATGGGTCGCCGACCAGGCAAGGGCCTTCGGCGGCGGGATCAGTAGCCGGGGCAGGCGCGGCTGTTGCCGCGGCAACAGCCGCAAATGGCAGCGCAAGCGCGATGCCGAGCGTAATGACGACGAGGTAGGCGAGCCGCGACAGGGTGCGCGGTTCCGTCTGCATTCGCATGGAATCCTCCGCTGTAGTGGTGTGGCCGGCAGCGTGAGTGATTGCGCTGATATTGTTCAGTATTCGCGTGATTGTTTCTGTGGGGGCAACTACGCATCATGCAGGCGCGTAACAGCGTCTTTGTTTTGCGCAGTAGCATACTTGTTCTGTCCGCCACCTCATGCTACACTATGCGCATGTCCGACCTT
>CAZPTI010000538.1:0-1684 GCA_964588925.1 uncultured Anaerolineales bacterium
GGCGCGGCCATCTCGAATAAACGAATAAGATCGAATAAACGAATCGAGCTCGGGGAGGGCTATTCGCTTATTCGATCGCATTCGTTTATTCGAGATGGCCGCGCCCATAACTCGCCCCTGCTCCTGCTCCTGATTGCGCTCCCCGCGCTGCTTCTGCTCTCCGCCTGCGCGGCCGGCCCCACTCCCACCCCACCCCCCACGCGCCTCCGCATTGCCGGCTCAACGACCATGACGCCCGCGCTCAACGAGCTGGTCGCGGCGCTCCAGGCGCAGAACCCGAATCTGCTGATTGAAGCGCAGGGCGGCGGGACGAAGATTGGGTGGGATGAGTTGCGGGCGGGCCGCGCGGAGATGGCCGCGCTCTCCTACTGGGACGAGACGCAGGCGATCCCCGACGGCTTCCAGTTGATCCCCGTGGCGCGGGATGCCGTTGCGGTCATCGTCCACCCGCGCAATCCCATTTCCAACGTAACCGCGCTGCAACTGCGCGCGCTGTTCGGCGGCGAGGTGCTGGACTGGCGCGGGCTGGGCGGGGTCGAGGGCGAGCCGCAGATCATCAGCCGCGAGGATGGGTCGGGGACGCGGGCGGCGTTCGAGCAGCGCGTGATGGGCGGGCAACGCGTGACACTGAACGCGCTGGTAATGCCGTCGACGACGGCGGTTGTCGATTATGTCGCCTCGCATCCGCTGGCGGTGGGGTATGTGTCGCTCTCCGCGGTGGATGCGCGCGTGGTCGGCGTGCCGGTGGAGGGGATGGCGCCGACGAAGGCGGACGCGCGGACGGGCGCGTATTACCTGGCGCGGACGCTGTACCTCGCCACGCGGAAACCGGAGTCCCCCGGCGTGCCGACATTTTTGGCGTTTTCCGAGGGGAAGGATGGGCAGGCGATTTGGGATAAGCGGTTTGCGTTGCTGCCCTGACCGGATCGGAAAACACGACTTTTCAAGAAGCCCGACGGCGATGACTCAGGCGAGGCTGCGAGGTTAGTCCGTTTGATTCGAGGAGAGGCAGTCTGGGCAATGGTGTCTGGCGCCATTCTGGCAATTGTTGCGGTGGCAGGTCTCATTTTTGGTCTGCTGGCATCTTAACGAGCGCTTGCGTTTAACTTGACCCCTGCTCAAAGCTATGCTAAACTCTATTCATTAGCTTCAGGCACTCTTCTGCGGAAAGTCGGGAACCCCCCGGCTTTCTTTGTTGTAAGGGGCCGAAAAGACATTCGCCCGGCGTCAGGCCGGTGGGCATTTTGCGGGAGAGAACGAAAGCAATGAGCAAAGAGCTGATCATGGCTATCAACCAGATCTGCGCGGAGAAGGAGTTGCCGCGCGAGACCATTCTGGGGGCCATCGAAGAAGCATTGGTGCACGCCTACCGGCGCAATTACGCCAACGCCACGGCCAACGTCCAGGCAACCATTGACCCGAACACGGGCGACCTGAGCATCTCGTGCGAGAAGACGGTCGTCGAGAAGGTGAATGACCCGGCTGTGGAAATCGGGCTGCCGGAGGCGCGCAAACTGGACAAGAACGCGGAGCTCGGCAGCACGGTGGTCGACTTCCGCCAGCCGAACGACTTCGGCCGCATCGCCGCGCAGACCGCGAAGCAGGTGATCCTCCAGCGCATCCATGAGGCCGAGCGCGACCAGCTTTACGATTATTACAAGCAGCGCGAGGGCGAGCTGATCAC
>CAZPTI010000539.1:0-1677 GCA_964588925.1 uncultured Anaerolineales bacterium
CGGGGCTGGTGGAGACGGAGTTCAGCCTGGTGCGCTTCCACGGCGACGCGGAGCGCGCGAAGAAGCCGTATCAGGGCTTGCAGCCGCTGACCCCGGAGGACGTGGCCGATGCAATCGTGTGGGCCGTGACCCGGCCACCGCATGTCAACGTGCAGGACGTGCTGCTGCTGGCGACCGCGCAGGCAACAGCAACGCTGGCGCACAGAAAGAGCTAACGCATGGAAGCGCAATACCGGGAACTCAAGAACCGCTATCGCGAGTATCACGACCTAGAGTCGGTCTCGGCCGTGCTGGACTGGGATCAGGCGGTCTACATGCCGGACGGCGGCGGGGCAGCGCGCGCGCGACAGATGGCGCTGGTCAGCCGCATCGCGCACGAGAAGTTCGTCGACCCGGAGTTCGGGCGGCTGCTGGATGAATTGCAGCCGTGGGCGGACGGCCTGCCGGCGGACAGCGACGAGAAGGCGCTGCTGAAGGTGGCGCGCATCGAGTATGAGCGCGCGACCAAGATTCCGGCGGCGTTCGTGGCCGAGCGGTACGAACACGCCAACCTGCTTTTCCAGGCGTGGGAGAAGGCGCGGCCGGAGAACGACTTCGCCGCCCTGCTGCCGCTGATGGAGAAGCAACTGGACTACAGCCGCCGCACCGCCGAGTTCTTCGCGCCGTACGAACACATCATGGACCCGCTGATCGACGAGAACGACTACGGGATGACCGTGGGGACGATCCGGCCGCTGTTCGAGCGGCTGCGCGCCGAGCTTGCGCCGCTGGTCGAGGAAGTGACGGCGCGGCCGGTGGACGATTCCTGTCTCAAGCAGACGTTCGGGGAGGCGGAGCAGTGGGCGTTCGGGCTGGACGTGGCGCGCGCCATCGGCTACAACTTCGAGCGGGGGCGGCTGGACAAGGCGGCGCACCCGTTCACGACGAAGTTCTCGCTCGGCGACGTGCGCATCACGACGCGCGTGAAGGAGCATGACCTGGGCGACGCGCTGTTCAGCACGATCCACGAGTGCGGGCACGCGATGTACGAACAGGGGATCAACCCCGAATGGGAGGCGACGCCGCTCGGCGGTGGCACATCGTCGGGCGTCCACGAGAGCCAGTCGCGCCTGTGGGAGAACCTGGTGGGCCGGAGCATCGACTTCTGGACCTACTGGTATCCCCGGCTGCAACACGTGTTCCCGCAGCAACTCGGCAACGTGCCGCTGGAGACGTTCCACCGGGCGATCAACAAGGCGCAACGGTCGCTGATCCGCACGGATGCGGATGAACTGACGTACAACCTGCACGTGATGATCCGCTTCGGGCTGGAGGCGGACCTGCTGGAGGGGCGGCTGGCGGTGAAGGACCTGCCCGCTGCGTGGAATGCGGCGTATCAGCGCGACCTGGGCATCGAGCCGCCGGACGACCGGGACGGCGTGATGCAGGACGTGCACTGGTACAGCTATCAGATCGGCGGCGCGTTCCAGGGGTACACGCTCGGCAACATTATGAGCGCGCTGTTCTACGATGCGGCGCTCAAGGCGCACCCGGAGATTCCGGCGGAGATGCGCGCAGGGCGGTATGATACGCTGCTGGGGTGGCTGCGGGAGAATATCTACCGGTACGGGTCGAAGTATACGGCGGCGGAGCTGGTGGCGCGTGTGACGGGTGGGGAGCTGACGATTGCGCCGTATG
>CAZPTI010000540.1:0-1674 GCA_964588925.1 uncultured Anaerolineales bacterium
CGGCAAGCCGCTGTGCGAAAGCTGCCACGAGAAGGAGGACGAGGACTGGTCAAACTTCTTCTACGGGGTGCATGACAAGCATGTGAAGGATAAGAAGATCGCGTGCGCGGAGTGCCATAACTTCAGCCGGTAGGGGAAGTTTTGGAGCGCGAAGACGAAGCGCGGAAGTGCGAAACGCGCAGCGCCTAGCGGGGAGGCGTATCGCAGACCTGGCCGCGGCCGGGAAGGGTGTAGGTGAAGCGGGCCGCGCTGCGTTGAAAGAGGTTGCGGGTGGTGGTGTAATCGATGGTGCGTTCGACGGGGTAGCCGGGGGCGCGGCAGCGGACGGTTTCGATGAAGCCGGGTTGGATGGTGAAGGCGCCAGTTGCGGCGGGCGACTGACTGAAGCCGAGGATTGACGGATACTCCCAACGCCACGCGACCACGCCATCGGACGGGTTGCTGCGGTCGCGCAGGGCCACCCCTTCACCATCCCATGACCAGCCGAAGTCGCCGAAATGCGGGTCGAAGTTGACGAAATAAGTCCCGGAGGCGGGCATGCCGTTCTTCGGGCTCCAGTCAGAGATGTAGGCGCGGGCTTCGGGGATGGCGGCGCTCGAGTCGAGTTGTTGCGCGGAGAAGCCGCTCGCGCAGCCGTCGGGCGAGGCAGGGCCAATGGTCGTTCCCGCCAGGCGCCAGACGCGGTAGCCGAGGTCGGGCTGACCGGCGAACCGAGGGAGCTCGCAGACAACGTTGCGCTCGCGGTAGTTGTATTCGGGGCAGTGTTTGAACTGCACCCAACCGTGATCAACCACGCGATCGCACTGCTCACGGAACGATGGCGCGGGGTCCTGCCACGCGGCGATGGCAGAAAGCGCGCTGGTGAGGATGTCATCCGGGCCAGGCTGCGGCGCGTCGATGGGCTGGAGGATGGCGCCGGCGCTCCATCCGGCCGCGGTCCAAGCAGTAGAGGCGATCTGCGGGTGAAACTCGGCCGGCACGCGGGCTGGTTCAACCTCGACCCCCAACGCGGCGGCAAGCTCGTCGGCGGGCGTTTCGAGGACCATGAGGGTGTTGCCGGCGCGAATGAAGTCGACCAGCGTGACGCGGCTGGCAGGATCAGCGGCGAGGGCGAGGAAGGCGGGGCGACTGAGCAGGAGATCGACGACGCGCGCGGCGGGGAGGTCGGCGCGCGAGAGGACTGCGCCGCGGAGTCCGAGAGCGTTCGCGCGCTGATCGACGGGCGCGGGAAAGTTGACAGTGAGCGAAACGGGTAGCGCGGCGTCGTCACGGAGGATGGCGAGGGTGCGGCCGGCCCAGGTGACAGGAGGCGGCGCAGGTTGAGACGCGCAACCGGCGGTGAGGAGCGCGACGGCAATGAGCAGGGGCAGCAGCAGAGCCGCGGGGAAAAGGTCAAGCCGCGGCGCATACGAACGGAATCGGGGAGGGATCGGCATCGGACGCTCCCGAAGGTCGGCGGCCCCGGTGTGGGTCGCGGTGTTGCTTGCGCTTACCTGCTGCGCGAGCGCACTATAACGTGATCGGGAGCGTCTATCAAATTCCGGGACAGACGCAACGGGTGGCACCGGGTCCAGCGCCAGTTTTGACAACGGCCAGGGGTGGCATATAATGGGCGGCGTTGCGGGTATAGTTCAGCGGTAGAACGTCAGCTTCCCAAGCTGGATGTCAGGGGTT
>CAZPTI010000541.1:0-1663 GCA_964588925.1 uncultured Anaerolineales bacterium
TGGGCGAATTGGGGTACGTTTACGATTCGTCCCGGCTGCCGACATTCTACGCGCCGGTCATCCGCGCCGCGCAGTCCGCGCTCTCCGGCGGCCATGTGGACCCCACCCACTACGGTCGTTTCGCCTATGGCTTTGCGCCCCTCCGGCCGCACCGCCTCAAGGACTGCGATCTGCTGGAAGCGCCGGTAACGACCGTGCCCGTGCTGCGCGCGCCCATGCACAGCACCTTTGTCCTGAGCGCGGGGCAGTGGTTGTTCGACCTCGGCCTTGGCATGATGCGAGCGCGCCGCGCGCCGGTCAACTACCTGCTTCACGCGGGCGACGTGTTGGACCGCATCGCCGATCCGGCCTTGCGGTCGTACCGCTTCCTGACGCAAACCTGGGAGGCGAAGCGGCCCCTGTACGAGCGCATTTTGGCGGCGTTGACCGCCAGTTATCGAATCGTCCCGACCGTCGAATTTGTGGCAGCCTGGGACCCTGCGGAATCGCAAGCATGACCGATCTTCTTTCCCGCGATCAGCACTCTGCGCTTGCCCCGCGCCGTCTGGTCATCATGCCGGCTCACAACGAGGCGGGCAACCTTCCGCGTGTTATCCCGGAAGTGCGCCGCGCAACCCCCGGCTACGATCTGCTGGTGGTCAATGACGGCAGCCGGGACAACACGGCGGAGGTCGCAGCCTATCTAGGCGCAACCGTCATCACCCTGCCCGCCAACCTGGGCTATGGCGGCGCGGTCCAGACCGGTTTCCTGTACGGCGCGCGGCACGGCTATGACCTGTGCGTGGTCATCGACGCGGACGGCCAGCATGACCCCGCAGGCATCCCGCTGTTAGCGGAGGCGGTAGAGTCGGGCGCGGCCGACGTTGCCATCGGTTCGCGCTTCCGCGGTCGCATGAATTACCATCAGCCGCTCGTCAAGCGGCTCGGCATGAAGGTCTTTGCGTGGACGGTCTCCGCCGTCACGGGCCGTCCCGTCACCGATCCGACATCGGGCTTTCAGGCGCTCAACGCCGACGCGATAACCTTCCTGTGCCGCGACAACTATCCGGTAGACTACCCGGACGCGGACACATTGCTCGTGCTCTACTATGCCGGGTTTAAAACCGTCGAAGTGCCGGTGACGATGCGCGAGCGCATTTCCGGCGTCTCCATGCACAGCGGTTGGAAACCCTTCTACTACATCGGCAAGATGTGGCTGTCGATTGCGATGGTGTTGCTGCGGCAGGGCACGCGCGTCAGCCCGCGGCGGCCCGCGCATGAACAACCGCCGCTTAAAGGGGTCGCTCCCGGAGGAGGCGCGGCATGATCGACCCGCGCACCCGCGCCACGATGGTGATCCTGGGCCTGTTCGTCCTGGCCTTCGTGATTAACATGGTCCGCACCCGCAAATTGCAGGAACGCTATGCGCTCCTGTGGGTGCTCGCGGCCATCGGCCTGGTCCTGGCGCCGATCTTTATCCACGCGATTGACCAGTTGGCTTACGCGCTCGGCGTGGAGTACCCGCCCGCGCTGCTGTTGGCCCTGTCGGTGATCGCGCTCATGTTGATCATCCTCCAGCTTTCGCTCTCCATCTCGCATCAGGCCGACCAGATCAAAGTTCTGACGCAGGAGTTGGGGCTGTTGCAACAGGAGTTGGATGAAATGCGCAACAAGCCGGCCCGCG
>CAZPTI010000542.1:0-1659 GCA_964588925.1 uncultured Anaerolineales bacterium
GTACCCGGCCACGACCACCTTCTTGCCGGCGATGAGCACGTTGGTCGCGCGGATGACACCGTCCAGCGTGCTCTGGCCCGTGCCGTAGCGGTTGTCGAACAGGTGCTTGGTCATGGCGTCGTTGACCGCAATGACGGGGAACATCAGCTCGCCGTCGTGGGCCATCGCGCGCAGGCGGATGACGCCGGTGGTGGTCTCCTCGGTGCCGCCGATGATGCCGTCGAGCAGCTCGCGGCGCTCCTTGTGGAGTGTGCCGACAAGGTCTGCGCCGTCGTCCATCGTGATGTGGGGCTTGAAGTCGAGCGCCGCCTTGATGTGCTGGTAGTAGGTGGCGTTGTCTTCGCCCTTGATCGCGTAGACGGGCATTTCGTAGTGGGCGACAAGCGTGGCCGCAATGTCGTCCTGCGTGGAGAGCGGGTTGGATGCGGTCAGCACCACGTCCGCCCCGCCGGCCTGGAGCACGCGCATCAGGTTGGCCGTCTCGCTGGTGACGTGGAGACAGGCGGAGATGCGGATGCCGTTGAGGGGGCGCTCCCTGGCGAAGCGTTGCTCAAGCTGGTCGAGGACGGGCATCTCACGCGCCGCCCACTGCATGCGGAACCGGCCCTTGTCGGCCAGCCGGATGTCCTTGATGTCGTAGTTATTGGACACGAAAAACGTACCTCCTGAGTAAGAGCGGGCGACGAGAAGTCGCCCCTACCTGTTTAGCATATCCTCAAGCTCGGGCGCGTCGCCGAAGGTCTCCCGGTAGCGCGCGACGAACTCTGAGACGGTGTAACGATGATTCATGGTCCCCTGCTGCTCCAGGCAGTAGGTGGCGGCGAGCGCGCTGATGCGGCCGGTAACATCCCACGGATAGCCCCGCAGCAGGCCGACGAGCAGCCCGCCACGGAACGCATCGCCAACGCCGGTGGGGTCGACGACCTCGCGCGCGGGCGCGATGGGCACGTCGACGCGGCGGTCTTTTGAGATGAAGCTGGCGCCGTCTGCGCCACGGGTGACGACGAGCAGGCCGACCTTGTCGAGGATGCCGGCTTCGTCCAGCCCGGTCTTGGTCTTGAGCACTTCCAGCTCGTAATCGTTGACGGTCAGGCCGTAGGCGCAGTCCATTGCTTCGAGCACCTGCGGGCCGCTGAGGCGGGCGAGCTGCTGCGAGGGGTCGAAGATGAAGCGGATGCCCAGCTCGCGGCACTCGGCGCAGTTGCGGATCATGCCTTCGGGGTCGTGGGGCGAGATGATGACGTAATCGATCTCGTCTTTGGCGAGGCTGCGGTAGGTGAGTTCCTTGCCGCGCTGCATCGCGCCGGAGTGGAAGCCGGCGATCTGGTTTTGCGCAAGGTCGGTGATGACGGTGAAGGTGGCGGTGAACTCGCCCTCGTATGCGATGGTGAGCGACGTGTCGATGCCTTGCAGCTCAAGCCAGGCGCGATAGTCGCCGAAGTCCTGCCCGACGGCGCCCATCAGCTTAGGTTTCTCGCCCAGCAGGGCCAGCGTGTAGCAGATGTTGGGCGCGACGCCGCCCCGGCTCATCTGCTTCTCCTCGACGAGGAAGCTGACCGTGAGCTTGCCGGTCTGCTCGATGAAGATGTGCTCCCGGAAGTAGCCGGGGTACTTCATGATGTAGTCGGTCGCGATGGACCCGGTGACGATGACGGACAT
>CAZPTI010000543.1:0-1656 GCA_964588925.1 uncultured Anaerolineales bacterium
CAGCGTGGCGAAATCACCGGCGTCTTTGCGGGGGGCGCCCAACGTAATGCGCAGCCTCGGCGCGCCGTTATAGGCCAGCAGGGCCATGCCTTCCTGCAGCGCGAGGCGCGCGCGCTGGGGAGTTTCGGGCACAATCAGGGGCGCCAGCGCGCGATCAAGGTCTTCAAGCACCACCAGATGGCGCGTGATGGTGGAAACCTCGCGCACGACCCGCGCCAGGCGGGAAAAGCCTGCGGCCAGGCTTTGCGTCGGTCCGGCGAAATGGCGCTGCAGCCCCAGGCCCGCGCCGGGCGCAAGCAGCGCCGCAGCGTCCAGCCGCACCTCGCTCAGCGCCGCGGGAGCGTCCAGCGCCTCCAGATGCAGGCGCCCCGTTTCGTGACCCTCGCGCACCCGGGCATCGTGCACGCCCGTGAGGGTATACTCGGTCAGGACACGTCTTGAGGCGCGCTCGCTGAATTCAAGCTGGGTGCCCGCCGGCTCCTGATCGTCGCGCGGAAACAGCCACTGGTCGAGATCATAGCGCGGCACGGCCACGGAGCCCGGGCGCCCGTCCTCCATGAGGCCGCGCGAGAGCAGCTCGACGTCCACGAGCTCGCGAATCAGGCCCGTGGAGAGGCGGGGCAGCCTGAAAGCCTGCACGCGGCGCTCTACAGCCTCCGCGACTTCATTGGCCTCCCTCGGAGGCAGGCCGTTCTCGCGCACAAGCGCGGCAGCGATGCGGGCGCGATTCCAGGTTTCAAGTCCACGGGCAGGCTGGCTGACTTCAGGGCCGTGCGTCTGCCGGATGCTTTCCTCGAGTTCGCGGATCTGGGCGCGCTGGCGGCGGGAGTCCATGAAGGCGCGGGCGACCCGGGCAAGGTCGGGCTGGGCGGTGAGGACGGTTTCAATGACATCGTCGAGATCAAAGGCGCTGGGCGGCTCCTTGGATTCGGCGTGGCGCTGGTCCAGAAAGTAAACCACGGTGTCCGTCAGGGCTTCCGCCACCCACTCCTCGCTGGAACCGGCCTGCCGCACCGCGGCCAGAATGGCCCGCACGATGCGCGCGCGGCGAAAGGGTACAAGTTCGCCGTCGTGGTTGCGGATATGGGTGATGCGCGCCATGGCTTGGTCCTAGGCCCGCTGCCCTGCCAATGCAAGGGCGTGAATCGGTGTCAGAAACGGCCCCATCCCGGCCTGGGCCGCCTGGCGCAGATATTACAGCACGGCGCGACGGGCCTGCCGCCATTGGCCCCTGGCCCTTGCGGCTGTAAGCTGGCGGGATGTTCCCGCTGAAAACCACCGAACGCTGTTACACCTGGCCGGTCGTAACCTGGTTGCTGATCGGCCTGAATCTGTGGGCTTTCTTTGAAATGCTGATGGCGTTTCAGGCAGGTGAAGGGGCCTATCGCCGGTTCATGGAAACCTGGTGGCTCGTTCCCAGCCACTACAACCTGCGCAACCCCGGCCACACCGCCCTGACGCCCCAGAACCTCTGGCCCATCCTGACGCACATGTTCGTGCATGGCGACGGCTGGCACATCCTGGGCAACATGCTGGCGCTGATGGTGTTTGGCCCCAACGTGGAAGACCGCTTCGGCCACCTGCGCTTCATCGTGGTTTACTTCGCCTGCGGGCTGGCGGCCGGCGCCGGCTACGTGGCGTTCGAGAACATGCCGG
>CAZPTI010000544.1:0-1638 GCA_964588925.1 uncultured Anaerolineales bacterium
GGAGCGAAATCGTACCCGCGGCAGTCGTCCACGTACCCGTTGCCGTCGTCATCCAGCCCGTTCTCAGCAATCCCCACGCATGCCCGCGCACCGGTTGCACCGTCTACCTCGCTCTCGCCCGGATTAATCCACATCTGCTCTCGCAGGTCCCAATGGTTGTAATTCACCCCGCTGTCGACAACTGCAATGACCACCGAAGAATCGCCCTGCGTGATCTCGCGCGCCTCTGGCAGCCTGACCTTCGCAGGCCCCCACTGTTTCCCCCAGTGCTCATCAAGCGGTGCGCCCGCCACTAGCAAGTACTTGCGATCCTCCGTGACGAAGCGAACGCCCCTCTCCGCCTCCAACCGCTGCGCCAGGCTGCGCTCCATCCCCACCGGAACGCTCACCCGCGCAAACCCCAGCTCCGGCAGCCACCGCTCCAGCCGCGCGCCGAACCGCGCAAGCCGCCCGCGCGCCTGCGCTTCAGTCAAGTTTTTCTCGGATAACGCGACAATCAGGCGGCCGGGGACCGGCGTCCCAGGCTCCGCGTATGCCGACCGGGGTAGGATCAGCGCGACCAGAAGAAACAACAGCGCCGCAGCGCCCGCGTATCGACGCGTCACGGCAACTCGTAGGTGACAAGGAGCGCAGGCGCCTGCGCAGGCGTCCAGTACTCGCCGCTCGGCAGGCGGTACAGCGTGAAGCTCGTCTGGTTGATCAGGCGGAGGATCACGCCGTCGTTCGACGCAGGATTTGCGGCCCATTCCTGCGACCACGGCGTCACGTCCAGTTCGACGTACTTACCCACATCACTTTTGCTGATGCGCGCGGTCACAGGGGGATCGACGAAATCGCCGCCCTTCTTGAGCCACGGCGCCTTCCAGGTGACCGCGTTTTCCATCCAATCCGACGTAAGTCGATACGCGGCGAGGTCCGCGGGCGACCCGCCGCCGGAGAACGCCTCGAGATACAGTCGCAATTTCGCGCGCGCGATCCGCGCGCCCGCAGGCAGCATCGACAGGTCAAAGCGCATAGCCGCGCGGCTGGTGTCATTCGCGCCTACATGCAGCAACTTGTGGTTGCCGAAGCGATAGTCAGGCAGGCCCGCAAAGAGTCGCGCGTCGTCCGTCGCGATCAGGCTGGCCGTCTCCATGCTCGCAAGGTCGTTATGCAGCCGCACCGGAATCTGAATCGCGCTCTCCGCGCCGGGCAGGCCAAGCAGGATCAGGCCAAGCGCCTCCGCGCCCTCCGCCAGCGCCGCGTCCAGCGTCCATGCGACCTTAAAGCTCACCGACGTGTTCGGCGCGTGCGGCCCCGCGGGCAGGTCGAACGCCTTGAGATCCTCCCCCTGTATCACGTTGAGATTCAGCGTGAAGTTCTTCCCCGGCTGAGCGGCCCAACCATGTACGGCCAGGAGATAGTCCCCGTCGGGCGGGAAGGTCATACGGATATGCTCGTTGCCCGTCGCGGTCGTCGAGCTGGCAACTACTTCGTCAAAGAAGTCGAAGTACCCGTCGCTGTTGCGGTCGTAGATGAGGAACAGGTCGAGGTCCCCCTCCTCCGCAGTCGTCGTTGCCTCGATCAGCGCAGCATTGCTCGCTGTAATCGGGAAGGTGTGCGACGCTGAGCCCGGATTGTCCGGGTCGTCCTGGATTT
>CAZPTI010000545.1:0-1633 GCA_964588925.1 uncultured Anaerolineales bacterium
CACATAATAGTCGGCCTTGCTCGTGCCGTCAAGTTGTTGGACGCGAGGAGTGCGGTTCGCGAAGCTGCGCGCGTGTGGCGTTTGGAACGCGGAGTCGCGGAGTGGAGCGGAGACGCGGAGCGCGGAGGCGCGGAGCGCCGAAAACTTGCGTTGCTGCGAGTAGCTCCGCGTCTCTGCGCTCGGCGTCTCCGCTCCACTCCGCGACTCCGCGTTCCAAAGGTCACTGCCCCTGTTCCACCGCCTGGCGCTCCGTCGGGCCGCCGCGCAGCTTCACCTGCGCGTCGAGGTCGGCCAGGGCCTGCTCGGCTGATTTCTCGCCCAACGCCACGGCGATAGCCGCGTCCTGGTACTCCTTGAAGCCGTCCGGCAGCGGGGTGCTTAGCACAGGGGCTGCAAGGTGGTCGAGCGCATAGCGGTATGCGGCCGCGGACGACTCGTCCAGCCCCTGCCAGAAGGATGCCTGCTCGGCCAGCGAGCGCCGTGCGGGCACTTCGCCGTCGGGCAGGTGGCGCGACAGGTAGCTGAGCAACCGCCAGGCCGCATCGGGATGTTCCGTCTTGCCGCTCATCACAAGGTTGCTGAAGTAGCTCGACAGGATGCCATAGCTCGCACCAGGATACGGCGCCAGATGCCGCGGTCCCTCGCGGTCCGACTGCATGTCGATGTTTGTCATTGCGATTTTGCCGTCGTTCAGCATGTTGACAAACGGCTGCATGTACACCTTGCCGCCCATCGCACGATGGATCGACACGTTGGGCGCAGCGGGCTCGTCCACGTATAGCCTCTCGAACCATCCCAGCGTGTTCGCCGCGGTTGCATAGTCGGGGAGGGATTTGAGGTCCGCGCCCAGGTCGCTGCGCAGGCGGACGGAGAACATCCCAGCGACGCTCTCGTAGTAGCCCCACTGCGTAACCTCCCCGCCCTCGCGCACCGTGAGCGTCTTTGCCGCGGCAAGGAAGTCATCCCACGTCCACCCCGGCCCCGGATAGGGCACGCCGGCCCGGTCGAACAACTGCGGGTTGTACTTCATCAGCATCGGGCGGAAATAGGTCGGGACGGAGAGCACTTCGCCGTGTTCGCTCGGGCGCCACAGGGCGGGATAAAAATCGTCAGGATTGAATTCGGGGTCGTTCGCGATGTAGGGACCGAGGTTTGCCACTACCCCGCGCTGCCAGTCGCTCGCCAACGGGACCGCGCAGAAGACGTCGTCCCGTTCGGCCATGTCAGCGACAGCCTGATGGTAGGAGTCCGGGTCGGTTCCGGTAATGGGCGCGTTGATGTCGACTTCGATGTCCGGGTTGGCCTCCTCAAACGCGGCGATGACCTTCCACCACAGCCCGTCGTTGCCGAACGCGGACGCGGCATCGCACGCGAAACTCAGCCTGACGATAGCCGCCTGGTTCTGCGGCGCGGCGACCGGCTGTCCGATCACCTCCGCGCCGTTGTGCCCGCCCACGCGCGGCAGGCTCAGGCCGATGGCGAGCGCAAAGATCAGGACGAACCCAAGCGGCGCGAGCGCGCGTTCCCACGTCCACGCCGAGCGCGCGGGCTTCTGCCGGCGAATGACCGGCTCCTGGAGCTTCGGGCGCGGCATCTTCGGCGTAGGCGCGGCCGGCGCGCCGCTGAGCGCCTC
>CAZPTI010000546.1:0-1622 GCA_964588925.1 uncultured Anaerolineales bacterium
GCGCGCGGCCATCTCGAATAAGCGAATGCGCGCCTGCGGGCGCGCCTGTGGGCGCTCCTGTGGGCGCGCCTGCGGGGCGGGAGCGAATAAGCGAATGTCGCCGCCGCATAGGACGTTAGTTTATGAGGCGATTCAGCGCCCGGCGGTTTTGTCGCTCGGCGGGTTTGGTCTGCGCGGCCAATATCACGCTTCGTCCGGCTGCACCAACCCGAGCTTCTTCAGAATACTCCGCGCCACCCACGGGATCGTCTCGGCCTGGGCCTGACCCTGGAGCGCGTCGAGCATCCGGGAGACGTGCGGATGGTCGGGGTGCTGCCGCTTGATCTCGCGCAGCACGCGCGCGGCCGTGTCGCGGACGCGCGGGCTGTCGGGGTGGGCCAGCAACTCGCGCACGACGGGGACGAACGCCGGCTCGCCGATGGCGCTCAGGGCGCTGCCCGCCAGCCAGCGGATGCTGTCTCCCTCGCGCATCAGCGCGGTCAGCGGTTCGGCCGCGCGCGGGTCGGGCAACTCGCTCAGCGCCCTGGCCGCTTCCCACCGCACCTGCTCGGACGGGTCGCGCAACAGCGGAATCAGCGCGGGCACGGCCGCGGGGCCGATCTCGACGAGGCGCGCCCGCGCGGCCTGGCGCTTCAACCCGTCCCGGTCGCGCAACTGGTCGATTAAAACAGAAATCGCCCGCCCATCCCCCTCGGGACTGCGAGCCGCATCCGGCCCATCAGTTGTGTAGCTCACCGGCCAGCTCCTTCCATGACCTCGACGAATGAATGAAGGATTTGTAGTGAGCGGACTCTTACACCGGGATGTCCGCTCCCATCGGCGACCCGGCCGCCGTCATTCGTGATGATGCAGCAGATCCAGCCCCTCAACCCCTGTCAAGACTCACTCACCGATACAATCTCAAACGACTACGCCAACTCAATCAACTCGTCTACCCAATCGACCCAGGAAACCCTAACGATCAACCCTGCTGCACCGTGTCGCTGTCGTCTGTGTTTCTGTAACTGATGGCCGTAGCATATCATGCCTTGCTGTGAGCGTCCTTAAGCGTTCCTGCAAATCAGCTTAAGTCAGCCTTAAGTCCGTCTTGGCGCGCGGCTGCGCGTGGGCTATACTGCTTTTATGAATCTGATGCGCCATGCGGGGGACTATGTCGTCCTCCAGTAACCAGCTTGGCCCGACACTGAAAACGACCGGCCGCCGCCTCACCGGCCAGCGCCAGTTGCTGCTGCAACTTATCCAGGAGCACGGCGGCCACCTCGACGCGCACGAACTCTACCGCCTCGCGGCCGAGCGCAACCCGCGGCTCAGCCTGTCCACCGTCTACCGCACGATGAACCTCCTGCGCGACCTGGGGTTAGTGGACGAGGTGCACCTGGGGGAGGACCATCACCACTACGAACTGAAGCCGCGGTCGCAGCACTGCCATCTCGTGTGCGCCAACTGCGGCGCGGTCGTCGAGATCGGCTGCGAGCTGATCGACCAGCTCAGGGAGACGGTCAGCCGCCAGCATGACTTTGAGATTACGGAGGCGCGGGTGGACCTGGTGGGGGTGTGCGGGAAGTGCCGGACGCGGTAGGTTCGTAGTAACCGGCGCACGCGCCGCCGCTTCAGCGCTCGTC
>CAZPTI010000547.1:0-1622 GCA_964588925.1 uncultured Anaerolineales bacterium
GCGGGCGTTGTCCGTGTCCTGCATCCTTGCGATCAGCATTTCCAGTTCGCGCTTCTGGAGTTCGTCGGCCGTGTAGGCCATGGCGCGGGTCAGGTACTCGCGGGCCTGGGCGCCGCGGGACCTGGCGGCTTCGGCGCGCAGGGTTGCCACGAGGCGCCGGCGCAGATCTTCGCGGGCCTGGGCGGCATCGGTGCGGTACTTCTCGACCTTGAGCACGCGCTGAAGCAGCACGGCGTACTCGGCCTCGACGCTGATCATGTCGTCCACGTTCTGGGCTTGCGCGTCGCGCACCTGCACGGGTTTGAGCTGGGCGCGCTGGACCCACTCCGCCAGCTGGGCACGCTGGGTGTCGCTGGCGTAGCGGCTGGTGGCGGCCTCGGTTTCGGCTTCGCGCGTGCGCTGCAGGGCAATTTCCCACAGCTTGATGTCTGACGCGCTTTCGGCCTGGGCGATGGCGGCGGCGGCGGCCGTGTAAAGCTTGGAGAAGTTGCTGGCCAGCGCGCTCTGGCGGGCCAGCTCGTCCTCGAGGCCCTTGACCTCGTCGGCGCGCTCGCGCGTGTCGCGGGCCAGCCCCAGCATGTATTCGCAAAGCTCGAACTGCTTGATTTCAAGCGCGCGGCGGCCGAATTCCAGTGTGGCCTTGGCCTTCAGGTTCGAGGCCTGCTTGTGCAGCGGCTGGGCCTCATCCAGGTCGCCTCCGATGGTCAGGGCGGAATCGCAGGAACGGATGACGCCGGCCAGCAGTTTCTGCGCATCCTTGAACTCGGTGTCGGCCCCGACCTCCCCGAACCGGCGCCTGGCCTCGCTGAGCCGGCTTTCTATTTCCTCGAGCTGCTCCGTGATGCGGATGCGCTTTTCGTAGGTCTGGATCCAGGCGTCAATGCGCGCGATGGCCGCCAGAGCCTCCTTGCTGGTTTCCTCGATGCGCTGCACGTCGCGGAAGCGGTCCCGCGCCGCCTCGTAGGACTGGCGCACGGGGCGCGTGAACTGGTCGCCGCCAAAGGCGTCGTCGGCCTCGCGCAGGGCCTGGCGCGCCACCTCCAGCGCGGCATTGAGCCTGCGCTCGCGCTCGGCCTTGTCGCGCTCTTCCTGTTCCTTGAGGCGGCGCTCCTTCTCCGTGCGCGCCCAGGCCTCTTCCTCAGACGCGATCTTGCCGCGCAGCACGCTCATCTCCTCGGCGCCGCTGCGCGCCTCGGGCAGGTCCTGGTCGATTTCAAGCACGCGCGAAAAATTGCTGAAGGCCTCGGCCGCCTTCTCGCGCGCCGGCGAAAAGTCTTTCTTCTCAAGCAGGGATAGCGCGGCCGAGGACGCTTCCCGGCCCCGCGCCAGGAAAATGGGTATCTGGCTGCGCTCCTGCTCGCGGATCACCCACCACACGCCGCTGCCGCTGCCGATCAGCGCCAGCATGATCAAGGCGACGGTGATGACCCTGGCCTTGTGGCGCGCCAGCCATTTGCTGAAGAGCTGGAAGAACGTGTACTGCACGGCGGCCATGGTGCCGCCCTCGATGTAGCTGCGCAGGTTGTCCATCAGCTCTTTGGCGCTCTGGATGCGTTTTTCCGGGTCCTTGACCAGGCACTTCATGACCAGGGCATTGAGCTCGGGCGGGACATTTTTGCCCG
>CAZPTI010000548.1:0-1608 GCA_964588925.1 uncultured Anaerolineales bacterium
TGTGTGGGTGTGGGTGGGAGAGCTTTGGAACGCGGAGGCGCGGAGTGTAGCGGAGGCGCGGAGCACGGAGACGCAGAGCGCGGAGGGGTGGCGCCGCGAGGGGGTAGTAGACCTGACAGGTGCGTCACTTCGTGACGGTGGAAACCTGTCAGGTCTTGTTTTGCGTCGACCGGCCGCGGCTCCGCGCTTCCGCGTTCCACATGTCCCGCTAACGCTTAAATGCAAACGGCCAGGCTCCGGGTGGGTAGGGGGTCTGGCCGTTGCGTTGTCGGGCGTCAGGGCTGACCTGTGTCAGTTGACGGCGGCAGAATACGGGGTTGAGAGTCCGTTTGCAGTTACGCGCACCAAGCGAGGGAGTAGTCCGCTTGCCCGAGGGCAAGGATAGCGCCGCGCTGCCCGATCTGCGCGAGAGTATCGCGCGGTTGGATGAACGGAAGGTGAAACGCAGGCGTGGGGGTGGATGACGGAATTGTCATGATGGGGCGTTCGCGAAGGACGCCTGCGACTCGAAGTCGCAGGCTGATACGGGAAGTCTGCTGGAAGCAGTCTGGCTGTGGACCAGTGGATGGATTGGGTAAAATCAGGACCGGCTGGCGCGAGTGATTTGTCGTGCGCGTTTTGGCGCGGGCGGGGCGCTGATGCGGCGGCGCATGGGCCGGTTACTACGAACTGACGGGCGCTGAAGCGCCTACTACGAACCGATGGGCGCTGAAGCGCCTACTACGAACCGATGGGCGCTGATGCGGCGGCGCATGGGCCGGTTACTACGAACTTTTGTCGGTGGGGTCGGTGATTTCGACTGGTTGGGGGGCGAGGGCGGGGATGGTGTTGCGGAGCCAGCGGAGCAGCGTGGCGCGGTTGCGGTGGGCGAGGATGGCGAGGCCGATGACGACGGCCGCGGCGGCGAACCAGAGCTTGTAGCGGTCGAGGACGGGGCTGACGTTGCGCCACTCGTTGCCGAGCGCGTAGCCGATGGCGGTGTAGGCGGTGATCCACATGAGGTTGCCGAGGATGGAGGCCAGCGCGAAGCGGGGCAGCGGGAAGCGCGCGGCGCCGGCGATGAGGTTGACCGGGATGCCGATGGGCGCGACCAGCCAGCGCGAGAGGTAGACGGTCAGGCCGGGGTGCTGGTTGAAGCGGCGCGCGGCCTCGTCGTAGAGGGACGCGTAACGGGCGTTGAGCCGACCGCGGGCGACCGGGCCAAGCTCGCGGCCGAGCGCGTAGTAGAGCGTCTCAGCGAGGAGCGCGCCGGTCGAGGTGACGACGACGGCGGTGGCAAGGCCCATGTGACCCTGGCGGACGAGCGCGCCCGCGGCGATGACGAGGACGGGGATGGGCAGGGGGACGCCGAGCGCGCAAATGAAGGCCACCACGGCAAGGGTCATGGGGCCGTTGGCGATGAGCCACTGGAGCAATTCGCGCGTCAAGTCCACTGTTGCGATCCGTCCTTGTGTCTGCGCTTCTGTTTGCGCTTGTGTCTATTCTAACGTCTGTGGACGCGAAAAGGATTCTCTCATTGTAGCGGTTGTGAAGCTGGAGGCAATCGTACGATGCGCTAGTTTTTGCGCGGATGGTCATCTTTTTGCCACAGAGGTCACAGAGCGCTCA
>CAZPTI010000549.1:0-1603 GCA_964588925.1 uncultured Anaerolineales bacterium
GAACGACGGCGTGATCCTCCGCCTGATCAACCAGACGAGCTTTACGCTTTACCGCCTGCCGAGCGGAGAGTACTGGACGCCCGCGCAGGCGCCCACGCTCCTTATCACGTACGGGCAGCCGTGACGCGTCAATTGTTGCGCGCTGCCGCGCTGTTGTTTTTTCTGGCCGCGCTGGCCCTCCCGCAGGCAACGCTTGCTGATGCGCCTGCGGGAACGGACGCGCCCGCGTTCGGCCGGCTGATTGTCGCGTTCAATGAGAAGGATTTGACCGAGGCGCAGGCGCGCGGGCGGCTTGCGCGGTTCGGCGCGCGGCTGGAGCGGTGGCTGCCGGAGTTGGGGTTTGCGCGGGTGAGCGTGCCGGCCGGGATGGAGCGCGCGGTGGCGCGGCGGTTGGAGGCGGAGAGTGGCATCCGCTTTGCGACCGAGGATCGGAAGTCGGCTACCGTCGCAGATACTCCGCTCGATGAGCACTGGGGCGAGCAGTGGGGGCCGCAGAAGGCGGGACTGCCTGCTGCGCGTGACTTGACTCGTGGGGACCCGTCAGTTGTTATCGCCGTGATCGACACGGGTGTGAACTACGACCACTGGGATTTGCGCGAGCAGATGTGGATCAATCCGGGCGAGAGCGAAATTGACTCAGAGGCCGACGCGCGAACATGCGCCGTCTGGATCGCGCAAAACGGCGTGGACGATGACGGCAACGGTTACATCGACGACTGCCGCGGCTATAACTTCGATGCGGGTAACAACGATCCGCAGGATCAGTACGGTCATGGGACGGCGGTGGCAGGCATTGCGGGGGCCGCAACGAACAACCGGGGCCGCCATACGGACGGGACGTACGAGGGGATCGCCGGCATGGGTGGCGCGTCGCGCGTGATGGCCGTACGCGCAATGGATGCGGGCGGGCGGGGCTGGCCGTTCAACATCGCGGAGGCCATCCGTTATGCGGCGGATAACGGCGCTTCGGTGGTCAATCTCAGCCTGACGCTCGGCACCGTCCCGCGCGACGAGGATGTTGTCATGCTGTGCGAGGCAACGACGTACGCGATTGGGTCAGGCGTGGTTGTCGTGGCTGCCAGCGGCAATGATTCGCGTTTTGGACTAAAACCGGTCAGCTATCCCGCAGCTTGCCCCGGCGTGATCGCGGTCGGCGCAAGCACGCGCGAGGATGCCCCGGCAGTCTTTTCCAACGCGGGCGAGCGTCTCGACTTGATTGCCCCCGGCGTTGGAATCACCAGCACGCTCTCCACCAGCAGTACCGCCTACGGCCTTTTCCCGTTGTCTGGCTCGGGCACGTCTTTTGCCGCACCGCATGTTGCGGGCGCGGCGGCGCTTGTTCGCGCGCTGCGGCCGGATTGGACACCTGAAGAGATCAGGAACCTCTTGCGGGAGACCGCTTACGACCCAGACGAGCCGGGTTTCGATCCTCTCACCGGCTGGGGGCGACTTGACGCTGGGCGCGCCGTGCAACGAGCCGCCATTCGGGCCTATTTGCCGCTTATCGGTGCGCCGTAAGGGGCGCGCGCCCGCCTCTACATCCGCGCTACCAGCGAGATCAACAGCCGCCGCAGCACGTCCAGCAGCAGCAGCGCGATGATGG
>CAZPTI010000550.1:0-1596 GCA_964588925.1 uncultured Anaerolineales bacterium
GGAGAGGTCGCGCAGCGGGTCCCAGCCGTGGAAGGAGGCGGTGAGCAGCCCGGCGGCGCGGGCCACCTCGAACAGCCCGGGGAGGGGCGGATCGCGGCGCTGCCAGGTGTTGGTGAGCGTGCCATGCGCGGCAGGCGGCAGGGAGAGGAAGATGCTGGCGATGCACGGCAGGGTGATGGAGGGCATCACCGAGCGGGTGGCGTAAGAGGCGGCTCCGCCGGCTGCGAAGCGGTGGATGGCGGGCATGCGCCCGTCGAGGAGAGGCTCGGGGCGCAGTCCGTCCATGAGGATGAGAATGGCGCGTTGGGGTGTGTTCATGGGGAGATTATAGCAAGGAAATGTTGTGGAGAGATCGAGCGTTATATTCCGATAAGAGCGCGCACCCAGATTGTAGAGCGATCAAGTGCTGGGGGATAACCACCGATGAACCCAGATAGACACAGATGAACACAGATAGACACAGAAGGGTTAAGCAGAAATGGGATCGGTGATCATTGAATTCGTGCGCGGGGAGCCTGGGGTGGGTGGGGGGTAACCCGGCACGTTTCTCCCCGTCCGCAAGGGGGAGGTTCGTCGTTAAAAAACTACCAAAGATAATTTGTCGGAAAGACACTCACTCATACCTGGCCCAGTCGAAGGTGCGGCAGGCTTCATCCCACAGGCCATCAGGCACCACCGGGTGGGTGGGCGCGCCGCGCGCCTGGGCCAGCCGGTAGGCATAAGCGACGAAGAACCAGGCGACGTTCAATCCGGTCATGACGTTGTCGAGGCAGGCGCGCGCCATACCCGGGGCGCATTCCAGTAGCCCGCTGCGCTGGTACGCAAGCCGGACACGCTCGCGGTCGTACTCCACGGCGCGAAATTCAACCTGCCACCGGCCCGCCACGCCGCTGAGGATGGCGTATTGCGCGCGGGGATCTCCGGTGAGCGGCGCCCCGACCGACCCCGGGTTGATCACCATGCGCCCGCCGCGCTCCTCGAGCCAGGGAATATGGGTGTGCCCGCAGATCAGCACCGCCTGGTCAATTTGCGCCAGGGCCGCCTCGACCGAGCCATCGCCCACCCCCTCCGGAACCAACCGGGCGGCTTCGAACAAGGCCCGGGCGGGGAGATGGGTGGACGGGAGAATGCCCTCATTGTTGCGCGCAGGCGAGCCGTGCACCATGCGCATGGCGGGCAGCCCGGGGGGTGCGAGCACCGCATGTTCAGGCAGGGATGCCAGCAGGTCTACCCCACCAGATCGAATTTCGCCGTGCGCCCAGCGGATTGCCCCCCATTGTCGGCTGGCTTTCATCTCCGGCGGCATGTGGTCGTGGGCGTAATCGACCAGGTAATCGTCGCCGTTGCCGCGAATCAAGATCCCGCCGGTGGAGCGCAGCAGCTCCAGCGTCTGGCGCGGGAAAGGCCCAGCGTTGGCGTGGTCGCCGGCAACCAGAATGGCATCCGGGTGGAAGCTCGCAGCGTCGTCCAGCACGGCTTCGAGGGCGGGCAGGTTGCCGTGCAAGTCGGCGAGGACGGCGTATCTCCTGGCGGATTGTGTGTCAATTTTTCTGTAAAACTGTGGGGCAAAGCCCACATATTACAGAAAATAAAATA
>CAZPTI010000551.1:0-1556 GCA_964588925.1 uncultured Anaerolineales bacterium
TGGACACGCCGGACATAATCCAGCCCTGAATATAGCTGAACAGGGCGGAAACGACGTACAGGCCAACCAGCAGCAGCAGGATGTTGCCGATGTAGACAAAATCAATGCCCGTGCCGCTGCCGCTGATCTGGCCGCGCGCGAGGTAGATCTGGGCGTTGGCGGGTTCGAGTTCAAGCGCCCTGGTGAAGTCCGCATAGGCCTCCTTGCCCTTGCCCTTCAGCACGTGGCGGTGCCCCCGTTCCACGAACTCCGCGGCGGTCTTGGGCTCGGGGCGCGAGGGCGGGTCCGGCAGGCGCGTAAAAAACCGCCCCACCGAATTCCAGAACATGGGCCGCCGCTCAAAGCGTCTCGCGGCCTTGAGGACGGGTTCTTCGGCCTGCCATGCTTCAGTCAGGCACAGCGCAATCGCTGCCTCCGTCGCCAGCCGCTCGTCGTCAATCACGGCCAGGAACTCGCTCAAAGGCGGCACGCAGAGCTCCGGCATTTCCATGCGCGAGAACACACGGCAAACCAGCGTAATTTCCTCGCGCTCGGGCTGGGTCCACAGCCGCATCGAGTCCGGCCTTGAGGCCTTGAGCGTATGCGGCTTCAGCGCGGCCTCGAGCAGCTCGACGGTCTGGCGTTCGCGCAGGGCTGAAATGCGCGCGACCATTTCATTGAATTCGTCGGTCTGGCTTGCGCCGCGGGCGCGGTCGGCCCGCAGGCGCGCCAGAGATGCCGCAATCAGCTCTGCGTGGCGCCGGCGCTGGGCATGGCGTGCGTTGTCCACGGTCTGATGCATCCGCTCAACCTCGCCGGGAGCGACCACGCCGCTGAATCGGTCGATGATGAAATCTGCCAGCGCAAAATCCTCGTTGGCGGTGGCCAGCTCAATGGCGACGCGCTGCAGGCTGTCGTGCGCGACGAACCAATGCTGAACTTCGTCCCCGGCCGCAAACGTGTGGACGGCGCCGTCCACGGGATCAACGCAGAGGTCGTGGAGCTTGCGCAGCTCCCGCGCATGGTTCAGCAGGGCCGCGACGAGGTCGCGGGTCTCCGCCTGTTCAAGCGCGGGCGCGGCTGATGCCGCGGGACGCTGTGCCATGGCCCTGAGCTGATTCGTTGCCGCCTCCAGCAGGTCTTTGTGCCGCAGTCCGTCCACAAGGTTGCGCTGGAGCGCGATGTCCTGCCTGCGCCGGTCAATCAGCGCCTGCCGGCGCGAGGCCTTTTCCGCTTCCAGGGCCAGTCGCGATTGCTCGGCCGCCTCCGCACGGGCCAGCGCGTCACGGGCTTCGTTGCGCTCTTCCACCACGCGCAGGAATGCCACCGAAGCAACAGCAATGACGGCCACCAGCGCCAGCGCCGCAACCAGCGAGGCCAGCTTGTTGCGCGCCACGAACTTGCGGGCCTTTTCGCGGCGCGTGTAGCGGTAGACCGAGAGCGGCCTGCCCTCGCGAAACGCGCGTACCTCTTCGCCCAGGGCCTGCGCCGAGGGCAGGCGCTCGCTCTTGGCGCGCGCCATGGCCCTTTCCACCAGCGCCCGCAGGTCCGCGGGTACCCGGGCCGGCAGGGCGGCG
>CAZPTI010000552.1:0-430 GCA_964588925.1 uncultured Anaerolineales bacterium
GTCACGCGTGAGGCTTTCCGCGGGACGGATGAGTCGCGCTGGCTCCCTGCATGGACTGCGTTCGCGCTCGCCACCTCCTATTGGCACCTCTCGTTCAGCCGATTGGGGCTTCGCGCCATCACCCTGCCGCTCTTCGCATCGATTGCGCTGGCGCTGTTCTGGCGCGCGTGGCGGCGAATTGAGGCGGGAGATCGCTTCCCCTGGGCATCACTCGTCCTGTGCGGCTTCTTCACGGGCCTGAGCCTGTACACTTACATCGCGGCGCGCTTTATCCCCGTGCTGATCGCGCTGCTCGTCGGCGCGGGCGTACTGTTGGGCCGGCGGAAGCCGGGACTGCCGCGCCGGGGCCTCAGCGGGCTGATCGTCATCGCGCTCGTCGCGCTGCTCATCTTCGCGCCGCTCGGCGCGTACTTCCTCGCGCACCCCGATT
>CAZPTI010000552.1:440-1540 GCA_964588925.1 uncultured Anaerolineales bacterium
GATTTCTTCTTCGGCCGCGCGACGGACGTCTCGGTCTTCAACCCGGCCTACAACGGAGGACAGCCGCTGGCCGCGCTCGGACGAGCCACGCTGCTGACCGCCGCGATGTTCGGGCTGCGCGGCGACCCCAGCCCGATCCATAATCCGGCTGAACGGCCCACGGTCGACATCGTGATGAGCGCCTGGGTGCTCGTTGGCGCGGCCGTGGCGCTGGCGCGCTGGCGTTCCCTGCCCCATCTGTTCGCGGTGCTGTGGGCCAGCGTTTTTGCCCTTCCTGCCATCCTCAGCGCGGACGCGCTGCCGCACTCCCTGCGCGCGATCGGAATGCTGCCCGCGGTGTGCCTTCTGGCAGCGTTAGGGCTGACGACGGCCGGACGATGGCTGGCGCGGGTGGCGAAGAATCCGCAGCGGGCAACGGCGCTGGCTGCGTTGCTGCCTGCGCCGTTCCTGCTATTCAGCGCCGCGCTCTCGCTGCGAGACTATTACGCCACGTGGCCCGGCAACCAGAAACTCTACATCCTTTTCGAGGCGCACTTTTACGACGAACTCGAGCGGCTCTTCGCGCAGGAGCAAGGCGCGGACGACGCCTGGATCATGCGCGTCGCGCCCCGGTTCTACCCCACCAGCAACATCGACTTCCTGATCAATTCCGCGTCAGGCGGGCGAACTGATTATCCCGCTGTGCCCGCGTCAGAGGCGGAGGCGCCGGCACGGTTGAACGCCATGCTGCGCGGTCGCAGTCAGGCGCACCTCGTCGAGTGGCGTGATCGGCAATTGTTCTGGGACGGCTCCTACGCCAATGCCGACGCGAAGAGCCTTGTGCCGTTTCTGCTGCGTAAGTATGGTTCGCTGGTCAGCGTCACAACCGGCCGAGCGCTCGGCTACTCAACCTACACCGCGCCACCATCGGCCAATTATCAAGTTGCGCCGAACGAGACTCCTGTGGACATCTCGTTTTCGGGCGAGGCCCGGCTGACCGGGTTCGCGTTCGGCCGCACGGCAGGCGAGGGCGAGGCTGCTGACGCGACGAACGATCCCCGCATCCCATCGGGCGAGCCGATGTGGGTTGTCTTGCGGTGGGAGGCGCAGCAGCCCATCAG
>CAZPTI010000553.1:0-1534 GCA_964588925.1 uncultured Anaerolineales bacterium
CTCGCTTCGCCCGTCGGCTGGTGCTCAGTCAGGGAAACGCGAACGTCATGCATCAGCAGCAGATACATCAACTGATCGGCAAGTGTCTCGGACGTGGTTGCGAACGAGATTTGCCGCGCGGCCATTGTGCCGTCACCCAGGAAGTAGCCGCGCAGGAATGCGAGCTGCAGTTCGGGCGAGGCGTTAAACACCAGGTCGGGGATATGCTTCCTTCCCGCATTGGTGCCATCAAAGCCGAGCAGCAACCGGAACGCGGCCACAACGACGCGATTCAAGATGCGCAACTCGGCCGCGCGGCCGTCTTTGCCCATATAGAGGGTGGGATCAATGCCGAAAACGTGCCGCGCTGCGGCGGATAGTTCCTCAACCACCGGCTCGTTGCGCGCGCCGATTGCCAGACGCACGCCATTGCGCGTACTGAGAGAACCCTCGGCGACGAAGAAACCCAGCAGAAGCATCAACGACTCATCGACCGGGATGTAGCGCGGCACAGCCTGATCCGCATAGTGCCGCGGCGTCAAGAGAACGTTATCGCCGAGCTTGTCCGCGTCCGCCAGGTCGAGATCGGTCAGTGTCAGGTACTCGCGCACCTTGTTTCTCGGCGCGCCGCGGTACTGCGTGTTCCAGACATGCTCCAACCGGCTATCACCGACGATAACCTGCGGCAGCAATGCGTCGGCGTCGAGACCGAGGACTTCTGCGTAGCGGCGGAAATGGCTCAAGGTCGGGCGCATTTTGCCGGATTCCCATGCGTAGAAAGTCACCGGCTGCTTGATGTGGACCGCCTCGCACACTGCCTGTTGGCTCAACCCCAACGCGTGCCGCTGGCGCTTGAACAACTCGCCTACGGTTGCTGGCACCGTAACGCGCGGCTCCGTCATCTCGGCGTTGCCCGCATGCTCCGCGCGCACGCGCTGCTTGTACCACTCAACCACTGCCGGCCCGCGCAGGACGACGTCGCTGTCCATCTCCTCGCCAAGCGCAACGAACGACTTGAGAAGGTCGATACGCTCGAAAGCGCCGGTTGACTGCGGAAGCCGTCCGGGAGCGACCAGGAGGTCGCCCGTCCTAATTTCGTCGCCGCGCTTAAGCCTCGGCTTCCCCTGCTCGTCTGCCACGAATACGCTGTGCTCGCCGGTAACGCGGATGCGGCGCCCATACGCGGCTTCAATTTCATACATTGGGGCGTCATGGTCATGCCGGATCACGCTCTTAAGCGGTTTGTAACGCGTCTCACCCGTTTCAGGGTTGAAGCAAAGCACCTGATAAACGCTGGGGTTCGCGCCTTCGCTAATCAGCTGGTCGATAAACGGACCGATCCGAACTGACCGCACCTGCCCGCCCGGAGCCTTTATGAACGTCAATTCGTTTCCATCGACGCTCATAATGAGCACGCGATGGTAGCGCAGGTTGCCCAGGTCAGTTGAGTCGCCGATGCCGCTGCCAAGAGCTTGAACGAGCGCCTGAATCTCCCGATTTGCCAGCGACTTATCCAGCCGCGCCTTTTCCACGTTCAGAATCTTGCCGCGGAGCG
>CAZPTI010000554.1:0-1533 GCA_964588925.1 uncultured Anaerolineales bacterium
GCAGGCAATGGCGCTGTACGAGCAACTCGGCCGGGTCGCGCGCGGGGAGATCAGCGTCGTCGAACTGCGGGCGGTTGCTGAAGGGCGAGATTCTCCCACGCCTCAGCTCGTCACCGAACCCAACACAATCACCTTCGCCGCGCCACGCGACGGTCTTGCCGCCTACCTCGACGCAGCCGCCGCATTCAACGCGCAGAGCGGAACGACGCGGGTCGTGGTGGTTGCGCGCGAAAACCTGACCGACCCGGGCCGAGCGGAGACGGCAAACCTTTGGAGCGAGATGCGGCAAATCGCGCGCCGCGTTGATGCGCTGGCCGGGCCAGAAGTTGCCGCGCTTGTGCGCAGCGGCCGCGCGGAGGGCGCGCTGTTCGACCTGACGGAGATGGCGCAGTCCTTAACGAGCGACGACTTCTACCCGAACATGCTGGAGTCGTTGCAGTGGCGGGGTCGCCAGTGGGTCTTGCCCGACCGCGTCAGCCCGTACGTCATCTACTACAACCAGTGGATGTTCGACCAGATGGGCGTCGATTATCCGCGGTCGGGCTGGAACTGGGAGGACTTCACGCAGACCGCGGCCGCGGTGACGCGGCAAGGGCAGGACAAAATCAGATGGTGGGGCGTCAAGGATGGGTTGGGGAACCAGCTTCTTATCCTCGCCAGCGCGACCGGGCCGTTGGTCGATTACAGCGCCAGCCCACCCAAACCCCTGCTCGATCAACCGGCCGCCATAGACGGCGCGCGACGCTACGGGGAATTGATTCGCAAGGGCTATCTCACCGTTCCTAACGCGCTCGTGCCTCATGCAGGGGGAGATACCGCCGACCTGTACGGGTTGGAAGCCCCGGACGACGCGGCCATGTGGATCGGCCTTGCGGACCTGGACAAGCTAGACGACCTGCAACGCAGCGGGATCGGCGCGGTTCCGCTGCCCGTCCACAATCCCGTCGGCGATGCGCCGGTTGAGATTCAAAACGCGCTGGCGATAAGCGCAAGCAGCGCGAATCCTTACGCGGCATGGGAGTGGCTGGGCTTCCTTCTGACTTACGGCACAACGGATTCGCGCAGCCCCGGCGTATCTGCGCGGCGGACTTTCCTTCTGGACGGCGAGAGCAAGGTGGCGCGCGCTTCGCTTGATCTGTACCAACAGGCCCTTTTGCGTGCCCAGGCCGCGGCGCCCCTGCGCACAGAGGAGTACCACGCGCAGCGCGCCCTGTGGGCCGCGGTGGCGCGCATCGCACGCGGCGAGGATGCGGAGAAGGCGTTGCAGGCCGCGCAAGGCGAGGCAACCGCGGCTATCGGCCAGTAGTCTCTCGTAGACCTGCTTCGGCTGCGCGCGGTTTGACGCGCGCAGCCGCTTCCTTTACCATTCCCCCAGTCAATCCCCAACCCATTGCAGTGAGGCAATCCGCATGGCGACCACGCTAATTCGTAACGCCGACGTCCTTCTTACTATGGTCGCAGGCCAGGCGCCCATCCGCGGCGGCGGCCTCTTCGTCCGGGACAACGTCATCGAGCAGGTCGGCCCGTCCGACG
>CAZPTI010000555.1:0-1532 GCA_964588925.1 uncultured Anaerolineales bacterium
CGGATTTGTGATGATGCAGCCGCTCGGAGAGCCAGGCGGCGTCAGGCAGACGGTCACGTTGGGCAGGCCAGGCTCACCCGGATCGAAGTTGCCGTCGCCGTTCAGGTCGTTATAGACCGTGCCGGTGATGGCGCCGGGGATCGGGGCGTCCGCGAAGTTCTGGTTGCCAACCGTCCCACCGGGCGCGAGCGGCACGACAACCGTGTTGTCGTTCAGCCCGTACACGTCGCCGGTGCTCAGGTAGCCGGGCTTATCCGTCTCGACGATGGTGTAAGTGTCGGGCGGCAGATTTGTGAACGAATACGCGCCGTCGCCTGCGGTCGTCGTCGGGGTCGGGTTACCGTTGCTGTCGTACAGTGTGACGGTCACGCCGCCGAGGCCCGGTTCGCCGCTCTCGCAAACGCCGTCGCGGTCCAGGTCGTCGCACACCTTGCCGCTGATCGTGCCCGGCGTCGGCGTGTCGACGAAGTCGCGGTCGATCACGTTGTTACCGTTCACCGCGATCGGGTCGATCCGGTCCGCACCATTGCCGTTGCCGTCCGCGTCAGTCACGCTCGTGTAGCCGCTCGGATTGACCTCGCGCACGTTGTAGTCGTTGGCCGCAGGCAGGTTGTCGAACAGATAGTTGCCAAGCGCGTCGGTCGTCGTCGTGCGGAGCAGGGTGTTGCCCTGGTAGAGCTGCACTGTCACGCCGGGCAGCCCGCTCTCGCCCGCCACGTCGCCGCAGACGCCGTTCCCGTTGACGTTCTTGCAGACCGTGCCGGCAATGCTGCCGAGCGCCGGGTCATTCAGCACATCGCCGAAGTCGGGCGCGTCCGTGTTCTGGCCGCTGCCAAGGTTGACCGGCACACTGTTGGGCGTCGTGCTCGTGTAGCCCGCCGGATCAGTCTCGGTTACGACGTAGCTGCCCGGAGGCAGGTTCGGGATGTTGTAGTTGCCGTTCGCATCGGTCGTATCGCAGATCGGCGCGCCGCCCGCGGTCGGCGTGGCGCAGACTACCACGTTTGGTAGGCCGCCCTCGCCCGGATCCTGGATGCCGTCCTTGTCAAGGTCGTTCCAGACCGTGCCGTTAATGCTGCCGAGCTTCGCGTCGCCGAAGTCGCGGCCGGTCACAGAGCCACCTGCAGGCAGGGTCGCGACGATCTTGTTATCGTTCGCCCCGTCCACGTCGCCCGTGCTGATGTAGCCGGCCGGGTCCTGCTCCGTAATCGTGTAAGTCGCAGGTGGCAGGTTGGTGAACTCGTAGAAGCCGTTCGCGTCTGTCACGTCCGTAGCGCCCGTATTGAGCGATACCGTCACGTTCGGGATGCCCGGCTCACCCGGATCGCGCTGGCCGTTCAGATTCAGGTCCTCATACACCGTGCCTGACAGCTTGCCGGGCGCAGGCGCATCGATGAAGTCCTGGTCGACCAGATTCGCGTTGCTCACCGTCACCGGGATGTTGTTGTCGTTCGCGCCAACTGCGTCGTTCACGCTCGTGTAGTTCGGCGGGTCGACTTCGACGATGTTGTAGTTGCCCGGCGCAACGTTCG
>CAZPTI010000556.1:0-1531 GCA_964588925.1 uncultured Anaerolineales bacterium
TGCGGCGGCGGCGGCGCGGGCGGCTGCGTCGGCTGCGGCACAGCCGTTGGCTGCGCAGGCCGCGGCCGCGCGGTCGGCTGCGGACGCGCGGTCGGCACAGCCGGCGCCTGCGCCACCTGCACGCCGTTCAGGTCGCCCTCGATGCTCACCAGCGCGAACGTCACCCAGCCGTCGCGGCCGTTGAAGTCGAACTTGATCCAGTCGCCCGCGTCGTTGCGGCCGGCCACGTCAAACGACTGCCCCGCCGTGAGGCGACCAATTGCCGGATACACCGTGCCGGGGCCGCTGCGCACGTTCACGTTCTGGTTCGCCGTGAAGCGCGTCACCGTGGGCGCGGGCGCTTCGGTCGGCGCGGCAGTCGCCTCGGGCGCGGTTGTCGCCTGCGCCTCGCCGCTCGTCGTAGCCCCGGCTTCCGGCGTGTTTTCCGACGGCGCGGCAGTCTGCTCCACCACGGGCGCGGTCGTCGGATAGGCAAGCGCGGTCGGCGTCCAGTCGGGCGTCGGCGTAAAGGTCGGCTTGGGCGTCTTGGTCGGCGGCACCGGCTGCGGCGTGGGCGCGGCGCACCCCGCCATCAGCGCAACGACCAGGAGCGCGAAGATCGGGACAAAGATTTTCCGTGACATGGAAACGAACACCTCATGTGAGTTTGGAGCCACAGCGCGGCGCGCGGAAAGAGCGCTACGCCGTCAGCATCCGCAGGTTGTCGGATTGTAACATAATGATACGGGTTGGCCTAAACAGGGTCATGGCCGGATAGAGCGCAGAGATGGAACGCGGCCATCTCGAATAAGCGAATCGACGAACGAATAAACGAATGGCAGCGCAATTCGCTTATTCGTTCCATATTCGTTTATTCGAGATGGCCGCGCTCACCCCCTCACGCGCGCGCGTGAGAGAGCGCGCGCGCGCTCACGCGCCCCTACTTCTGGCACCGCCGGATCCCATCCTTCGCCGGCTTCGAGTCAGGGTTCAACTCCAGCGCCTTCTCAAACCACTTGATCCCGTTCGGGCAGTCTTCCAGGTACGAGTACGCCAGCCCCAGCTCGTAGAAATACTCTTCGCTCTCCAGCCCCAACTGAAACGCCGTGTTAAAGCTCTCGATAGCCGACTCCCAGTTCAACTGCGTGTAATACAGCCGCCCCAGGTGCGCGTGCGCGGGAGCGTACTCCGGGTCCAGCTCGATCGCTTTCCGCAGCATCGCCTTGCCGCGGTCCGGGTCGCCGTTGAGCGCGCTCGCGTGTCCTAACGCATCGTACCCCGTCGGAATGTCCGGGTTGACCTCGACCGCCTTCTCGAACTGCTCGATGGCCGCGTTGTAGTCGCTCAGGATCATGTAAATGTTGCCCGCGCTGATGTTGATGTAGCCGTACTTCGGGTCCAGCTCCGCGGCTTTCGCGTACGCCTCCAGCGCCTCTTCCGACCTTCCTTGCATCGACAACACGTAGCCCAGGTTGCGGATCACGTAAAAGCTGTTCGGGTCAAGCTCTTCGGCCTGCCGCGCCTCGTCCAGCGCGCGCTGCCAGTTGTTGCG
>CAZPTI010000557.1:0-1526 GCA_964588925.1 uncultured Anaerolineales bacterium
GAGATGGCCGCCTGCACGCCTGCCTTTGCGCGCACAAAGCCCTCCGGCGTGCGTTCGCCTAGCGAGAACATGCGGTCATAGGGGTCGGCGTCGGACATCAGGAGGGTCGCGCCGTTGGCGTCCGTGCGGGCGACGAGCACGGTGGGCACGTCCATCACGTCCATCGCCAGCCGCGCGGACACGAGGTTGCGCACCGCGGTGTTGGTCGGGATGAGCACCTTGCCGCCCATGTGGCCGCACTTCTTCTCGGACGAAAGCTGGTCTTCCAGGTGGACGCCCGCCGCGCCTGCCTCAATGAGCGCCTTGACCAGCTCGAACACGTTGAGCGCGCCGCCGAAGCCGGCCTCCGCGTCGGCCACAATGGGCGCGAACCAGTAGATGTCGCCTTTGCCTTCCTGCGTCTGGATCTGATCGGCGCGGCGCAGCGTGTTGTTGATGTTGCGGACAAGCGCGGGCGCGCTGTTGGCCGGGTACAGGCTCTGGTCGGGATACATCTGGCCTGCAAGGTTTGCGTCGGCCGCGACCTGCCAGCCGCTGAGATAAATCGCCTTTAGCCCGGCGCGCACCATCTGCATGGCCTGGTTGCCGGTCAACGCGCCAAGCGCGGGGATGTACGGCTCCGAGTGGAGGAGGTCCCACAGCCGCTCCGCGCCCATCTGCGCCAGCGTGTAGTCAATCTTGATGGAGCCGCGAAGTCGCACCACATCTTCGGCAGAGTACGGGCGGGTGATGCCTTGCCAGCGGGGGTTCGTCTGCCAATCCTGCGCGAGCTCTGCCGCGCTTTTCAACCGAGCCATGAGCCACTCCTTTCACCAACACGACGACAAGTTGCTACGCGATTCGGGCGCGCGCAGACACGCAAGCGCGCAACTGCCGCGATTATAACGCGGTGCGTCATGGAGCGTCAAGGGGTTAACGTTCCATTGCCTTACGGCGTCGCGCTGCCGACCGCGTGTTGACTCCAACGGCCGGCGCGGTCCATACGCGCAATTCCGTCGCTCCCCAACGACACCAGCAACATTTCGCCGTCAGGTGTATAGACCAATTCAGTGGGCCCGCGATGGTTGCGGAGCATGCCCAGCGTCATCCGCAAACGGCTAACGGGGTTGAGGTCGCGAGGTGGCGCCCATGCGAGTTGCCATGTTATCCCTTCGTCCTTGCTAACTTCAACCCAACCAGGGTCACGTCCGTTGCCGGGCGCAATCCGGTAGTGGCGGCTCGGATCAGAAGGGTCGCGAACGCTGGTCTGGACAGGGGTATCGTAAAGATGCGCTAACGGCTCGCCTTCCAGCCGCCAAAGAGGAATCCAGGTGAGGCCGTCGCTCTTAGTCTCGTACGCAAACCACTCTGCAAAGCGACTGCCCCGGATAGTGACCGCGCCGACACGCGGGCCGGCGACGATGATGCGTTCGACCCGTTCCGCCGACGTAGGAGTCGTGACGACGAGGACGACCAGCAAGGCGAGCAAGACAACTGGCAAGCCGATTGCAATCAGAATGATAGTGCGCAGCTTCATCGTTTCCTCC